>JAWVGM010000028.1:0-41141 GCA_033855075.1 Solirubrobacteraceae bacterium
CAGGTACTCGACGTTGGGCCTGGTGGATCGAACCCGAGCGTCAGGACGTCGTGAGATCGCATTGGCTCATGGTCGGTGGTGGGGGTTCCCGTCTGGGGCCTTCCGGGCGCGCTCAAGCGACGCTCGTGCTGGTGCTCGTGACGGTTGGTCTGGCGACCGTCGCGCCGGTCGCGAGATCGGCTTCGAGCGCGAAGGGACACGACGCCGCGAGCGCGCGCCCCAGCGATCACGCTGCTCGCGGTCTGGCCAAGAAATCCAAGCCGCCCAAGCTGTCACATACATCGAAGGCTTCCGCCAGCCCGCAATCCACTCAGCCGACCAAGACTTCCAATCGGGGGAAAGCGAAGTCAAAGCAGTCGAAGGCTCCAGGGTCTGCCAATGGTCATTCGACGTCGGCACCGATGTCGGGGAACACGCCGGCGTCATCGCGGACGCCTGCTGTACAGGTCGCGCCGGTGGCTCAACAGACGTCCACCAGGAAGGCGAGCGTCCCGGCGCGCTCGACTGCGCGGCCAGGCAGGCGTTCGCGTGCGGCGCAGCGAGCGCGCCGCACCCCGGCCTCCCAGCCCGCGGCGGCGGCGCAGGCGGCGGCGGGCCCACCCGTTGCGGGGAGGACAGCATCCACGCGCGGGCACGTCGACCCGCGTGCCGACGCGCGCACGTCGCAGTCGCCGTTGGCGCGGACCGTCGTGCGGGTCCTCGAGGTGATTCCCGTCCAGATCCGTATCGCGCTGGCGGTGCTGGCCTGCATGGGTTTGCTGTCGGGGGCCGCCGCTGCGGTACAGACGGCCCGCCGCCGGCGGCTGGAGCGTCAGCGGAGCTTGCTGCTTGCCGACGTCGGCCTGCTGCAGTCCGCGTTGCTACCCGAGCTGCCGGAGCGGATCGGCGGCGCGCGGGTCACGGCGGCCTACCGTCCCGCGGAAGGCTTCGCTGCCGGCGGAGATTTCTATGACGCCTTCGAGTTGCCCGGTGGCCGGACCGCACTGCTCGTCGGCGACATCGCCGGTCACGGACGCGAGGTCGTACCGCTGACCGCGCTCGTGCGCTACAGCCTGCGCGCCTACCTCGAGGCGGGCCTGACGCCGCGCGCGACCCTCCACGTCGCTGGCCACGTCCTCGCTGCGCAACTCGACGGTCGCCAGGTCACGATCGCCGTCGCGATCTTCGACCCCGGGACCGGACGCCTGACCTACGCGTGCGCCGGCCACTGGCCACCGCTCCTGGAGACAACCGCGGCACCCGTGACCGTCGGCTCGTCGCCGCCGATCGGCGCCGGCGTTCCGACCGGCCGGCGCCAGACAACGATCGCGCTCGCGCCCGGCGCCAGCGCATGCTTCTATACCGACGGTCTGGATGAGGTCCCCGTTGCCGACGGACGCCTCGGACGTTCAGGCGTCGCCGAAGAACTCCGAGCCGTCGGCCCGCACGGCGACGCCGCCGACCTGATCGCCAGGATCGTGCAGCGAAGCGAACGCCAGCCCGACGACATGGCGGCCTGCATACTCACCGCGCTGCCGGGCGGCGCCGAACACTGGGCGCTTCGACTCGAAGAGCTCGAGGTCGACGCCGCGGCAATGAGCGGCGGCCTCACCGAACGGTTCCTGCTGGCATGCGGCGTCGGCAAACCGAACATCGCCAACGCGCTGCAGGACGCAGACCGCATCATCCGCCGCGCCGGAACGGCCATCGTCGAAGTCCGCATCGGCGAAACGCTCACCGACGTCCGAGTCCAGCGGCCGGCGGCCGTCACCATGCCGATCGCGCGCCGCTCCGCCACCTCGCTCGACCTGGCCGCAACAGGCTGATCGCTCGGCCGCACACAGCCTCACGTATCCGGCCCCGGACGAAACACCTCGCGACGGGGCCGGTTCTTGCGCGCAGCGACAACAGGGCTCCTCGTCGTCTTTGTCCCCCAGCTTTCCCCAAGCGCGACGTGACGCTCTCTCGTCGAGTGGGAGCACGAGCCGCCGCCAAGCCTCACCGCCCTGCACAGCGCTTCCGGATGCGCGCCGGTGTCTCGTCGGCGGAGGGCTCGCGCGGCGCCGTGCGAGCTAGGCGGCCTTGATGGCCGACACGTCGATGGCGATCTTCACCTTGTCGCCGACGGCGCGGTTGCCGCTACCGAGGAGCTGGTCTCCGAAGCTCATCCCGTAGTCGCCGCGGGAGATCTGTCCGCTGATCTCAAGGCCGACGCGGACGTTGCCCCCCGGGTCGACTTCGGTGCCCTGGAGCTCGGCGTGGAAGGTCTGCTCCTTCGCGACGCCGTTGAGCGTGAGGTTGCCGGTGACCTTCAGCACGTCCTCGTCGAGGTGCTCGATCGACGTGGACTCGAACGTGATGTCCGGGTTGATCTCGGCGTCGAAGAAGTCGGCGTTGCGCAGGTGCTCGTCGCGTGCGGACTCGCCCGTGTCGACCGAGGCGGTCTTGACCGTGCCGTAGGCGCGGCTTGAGGCGAGATCCTCACCGAACTCGAACACGCCTTCGAAATCGTTGAACGAGCCCCGCACGGTGGCGATGCCGAGGTGCTTGACGGCGAATCCGACGCGAGAATGCACTCTGTCGACGTTCCAGGTTCCGGTCGGAGCGAGCGTTGCGGTGGTCATGGCGGGCCTCCTTGAGGGCAATTACTTGCTAGGGCAAACTTGTCAGCGCAAGCATAGCAATGTTTTGGTTGCGGGCGCAAGCACCGCTATCCTGGGTGGCAGAATCCGGATGCCCGCGAAGCTGACCCCCACTCCCCACACGTGCGGCTATGAGACCGACGAGCACGGCGTCGCGCACTGGACCGAGGCTCACGCCGACGCCTGGATCGGGTTGCTCGAAACGCACAAGCGGCTCACCCGCGCGCTTGATGCCGAGCTCACCGCGCAGCACGGCGTCAGCCTCAGCGGCCTCGAGCTGCTTGCGCGCCTCGCCGGCGCCGACGACCGTCAGATGCACCTCACCGCTCTCGCCGGGGCCGCGGGCCTGAGCCTCAGCCGGGTCTCGCGGATCATCGGCGTGCTCGAGTCACGCGCGCTCGTCGTGCGCCGCTCGTGCCCGCACGACGCGCGCGCCGTCCACGCACAGATCACCGACCCAGGGCTCGAGCTCTTGCGATCCGCGCAGGCGACGCACTTCGCCTCGGTGCAGGCCGCTTTCTTTGACCAGCTCGAAGAGCACGAGATCGAGATCCTGGCGCGGGTGTTCGGGCGCGTCGCCCCCCGCGAACCGGGCACCTGCGACGCTGGAGCACGCGATCACGACACGCGGCCCGAGGGCCATCGCAGCGCGCCCGCGGCACCGGCCAGCGCGTCTCGGCGTGAGGACACAGACCTCCGAGGCTGAGGTTGGTCGGTAGCCGCGCCTGCCGCGAGGCCGCCCCACGCCGACCGCGGGGACGTGTCGTGATGAACGAGGGCTCGTAACGCTCGTTTGGGGTGTTTCAGGGGACGAGCTCATCGTGGCGCATCGACGGTAGGCTGGCGCCAGGCCACTCTCCTCAAGCCGTTCGCGTCAAAGGATGGAGCCGTCGTCGAAGCACCTGAACAAGCCGCCGATGCGCAGCAGCGGTCCAGCGGGCGGATCGCGCTGGTGCTCGCGGGCGGGGGGGCGCGGGGCGCGTATGAGATGGGTGCGCTGTCGGTGCTGGCGCCGGTCTTGGAGGAGCGGGGCGAGCAGGTGGAGATCATCGTCGGCACCAGCGTCGGCGGGATCAACGCCGCCTATCTAGCCGCGAACGCGCATCTGCCGCTCAGCGAGGCGGCCGCGGGCGGCGTGGAAGTGTGGCGCGGGTTGGGTTACCGCGACGCGATGCGCTCGTTGCTGTCTCCGTCCGCGCTCCTGATGCTGGTCCGCTTCATCGGTACCTTCCTGAGCCTTCCCGTGAAGGCGGTGCCGAGCCTGCTCGACACCGCGCCGCTGCGAAAGACCCTCAACCGGATCATCCAGTTCGAGCGGATCGGCGAAAACGTCGCCGGCAAGGTGTCGCCGCTGCGGGCGGTGGGCGTCGTCGCGACGTCGTATGAGACCGGTCGGAGCATCGTCTTTCACCAGGGCGGTGAAACGCCGCCCGTCAACGAGGAGCGCGCGATCGACTACGTGGCGACACAGCTCACCAACGTGCACGTTCTCGCGTCGGGCGCAATCCCGGTGATCTTCCCCGCCGTCGAGGTCACCGAGCCCGCGTCGCATCGCGGCTGGTACGGGGACGGCGGCGCGCGGCTGAACGCGCCGCTCGATCCCGCGCTCGCGCTCGGCGCCGAGCGCGTCATCGTGATCGGCCTGAACTCCGCCGTCGTCCCCAAGGAACTCCCGCCGGCGACGAGGCCCGACCTCTTTGATGGCGCGTCGTCACTGCTGAGCGTGCTCGCCGACCAGCTCGCGAGCGACGTTGCCACGCTGACCGCGATCAACGAGGCCGTCGAGCAGGACGCCGAGCCCGGCAAGCCGGGCCCCCGCCGCAAGATCCCCTACATCTTCGTCGTGCCTTCGGACCGGACGAGGATCGGCCGCATCGCCGTCGACGTCTACGAGCGCCGCTACAAGAGCGTGCGAGCCATCCTGCGCTCTCCCAACCTGGCGCTTCTAGGGCGCATCACAGACGCGGCGCGCAACCCGATGCACGGCGAGCTCTACAGCTACCTGTTCCTGAGCAGAGAGTTCCTGCACGAGCTGATCGAGCTCGGCCGCACCGACGCTCAGCACTGGCTGGACACCGAGCACGACGAATGGCCGTGGCGCGTGGGCGCCCGACCGGGCCGCGCTTCCTAGCCCGGCCGTTACCCACCCGGGCCTGCCACACGGCTCGAAAACCGACCCGAGAACCGGCTACCCCTGCGGAGAAACCCCTTGCTCCTCCTCCGGCACGAGCCACACCACGCCCAGCGGCGGCAGCGTCACCTCTGCCGAGCACGGCTGGGAGTGCCACGGCAGCGCCTCGGCCTCCACGCCGCCGAGGTTGCCCACGTCCGAGCCGCCGTAGAACGTCGAGTCGGTGTTCAGCGCCTCGACCCAGCGCCCGGAGCGCGGCAGGCCGAGGCGGTAGTTCTCGCGCGGCACCGGTGAGAAGTTGCACACGGCGATGACCACGTCGCGCGACGGGTCCTCGCCGGCACGCGCGAACGCGACGACGTTCGCGTCGGCGTCGTTGGGCTCGATCCACCAGAACCCGCGCGAGTCGAAGTCGACCTCCCACAGCGCGGGGCGCTCCTTGTAGACGCGGTTGAGGTCGCGCAGGAGCGACTGGATTCCCGCGTTCTCGGCGTTCTCGAGCAGGTGCCAGTCCAGCGATCGCGCGTGGCTCCACTCGGCTGACTGGGCGAACTCCTGGCCCATGAACAGCAGTTTCTTGCCGGGATGGGCCCACATGAACGCATACAGCGCGCGCAGGTTGGCGAGCTTCTGCCAGCGGTCGCCGGGCATCTTGTCGATGAGCGATCCCTTGCCGTGGACGACCTCGTCATGCGACAGCGGCAGGATGAAGTTCTCCGTAAAGGCGTACACCAACGCGAAGGTCAGCTCGTGGTGGTGATACCGGCGGTGGATCGGTTCCTGGGAGAAGTAGTCCAGCGTGTCGTGCATCCAGCCCATGTTCCACTTGAAGCCGAAGCCCAGGCCGCCGAGGTAGGTCGGGCGCGAGACGCCCGGCCACGCCGTGGACTCCTCGGCCGCCGATACGACGCCGGGCTCGTCCCGGTGCAGCACTTCGTTGAGCTCCTTGAGGAACGCGACCGCCTCGAGGTCCTCGCGGCCGCCGAACTCGTTGGGCACCCACTCGCCGGCCTCGCGCGAGTAGTCGCGATAGAGCATCGAGGCGACCGCGTCGACGCGGATGCCGTCGGCGTGGAACTCGCGCGCCCAGAACAGCGCGTTGGCGACCAGGAAGTTGCGCACCTCGTTGCGCCCGTAGTTGAAGACGAGCGTGCCCCAGTCCGGGTGCGAGCCGCGCCGCGGGTCCTCGTGCTCGTACAGGGCCGTGCCGTCGAAGCGCGCGAGCGCCCAGTCGTCGCGCGGGAAGTGCGCGGGCACCCAGTCGAGGATCACGCCGATGCCGTGCTCGTGCATGCGGTCGACGAACGCGCGGAAGTCGTCGGGCGAGCCGTAGCGCGGCGAGGGCGCGTAGTACGACGTCACCTGGTAACCCCACGAGCCGGAGAACGGGTGGGCCATGACCGGCAGCAGCTCGACGTGCGTGAAGCCGAGATCAGAGACGTACGCGGCAAGCTCGTCGGCGAGCTCCGTGTAGCTGAGTGACCGGTTGTCCTCGAGCGGGTTCAGGCGCCAGGAGCCGAGGTGGACCTCGTACGTGCTCATCGGCTGGTCGAGCGGCGGCCCGTGGCGCCGCGCCGCGAGGTAGTCCGCGTCGGACCACGCAAACGCCGACTCGTGCACGATCGACGCCGTCTGCGGCGGCAGCTCGGTCTGAAACGCGAACGGATCGGCCTTCAGGCGCAGCTCGCCGGATTGCGTGCGGATCTCGAACTTGTAGCGCGCCCCGTCGCCGACGCCGGGGATGAACAGCTCCCAGATCCCGGAGCCGCCGAGCGCGCGCATCGTGTGCAGCCGCCCGTCCCAGTAGTTGAAATCACCGACGACCGAGACCGACCGCGCCGCCGGCGCCCAGACCGCGAACGAGGTCCCACGGACGGCTTCGAGCACGCGCACGTGCGCACCCATCTTGGACCACAGCTCCTCGTGTCGACCCTCGCGGAAGAGGTGCTCGTCGAGGTCTGACAGCGTCGGTGCGAAGCGGTAGGCGTCCGCCGTCGTGTGCGTGTTGCCGTCCGCGAAGGAGATCTCGAGCTCGTAGTCGAGCGGCATCGTGGCGTCGGGCACCTCGCCCTCGAACAGGCCCCCGGGATGCACGCGCTCGAGCGCGACCCCCGCGGGCTGCACGACGACCGACTCGGCGGAGGGCTGCAGCGTGCGCACCGTGACGCCGTTCTTGGAGGCGTGCGCGCCCAGCAGCGAATGCGGGTCGTGGTGGTCGCGCGCGACGAGCCGTTCGACGTCGGCCGCGCTCATGCCGCTCAGGCTCATGGCGTCTGCACCTCCTCCTCCAGCAGCCGGCCGATGCCGGCGACCGGGATCTTCACCCAGTCGGGACGGTTGTTGAGCTCGTAGCGCAGTTCGTAGACGGCCTTCTCGAGCTCGAAGATCGCCAGCAGCTTCTCGATCGCGGTCTGCCCAGCGGGCAGCAGGAACGGCTCGACCGTGTCGAGGTAGGACTCGAGGTAAACGGCCCGCGCGCGCTCCTCCCAGTCGTCGGGAGCGGGCACGCCGCGCAGCAGCTCCGACGCCGACGCGGCGTACGCGAACGAGCGCAGCATCCCCGCGACGTCGCGCAGCGGCGAGCGCTTGCGGCGGCGGTCCAGCAGCGAGCGCGCGGGCTCGCCCTCGAAGTCGAGGATGATCCAGCGGGATTCGGTCCCGCCCCCCACCCCCGCCGCCAGCATGGTCTGTCCCAGGTGATAGTCGCCGTGGTTGCGGATCAGGCGCCCGCCGACGCCGACGTGCGAGAGCATCTGCAGGCGATCGCGGATCTCCTCTCCGCGCCCCGCGATCGGCGCGACACGCTCGTCCGCGGGCAGGTCGAGGAACATCTGCTCGATCTGCTCGTCGATCGTCGCGGTCAGCAACGACAGCGCCTCGGCGCTCGGCTCCTCCGGGGCGAAGGCGGGATCGGTCGCGTCCGAGGCGAGGATGTTGTGCATCCGCGCGGTCGCCTCTCCGAGCTCGCCCACGCGGCGCAGCAGCCCCAGCGGATCCTCGAGCGCGAGCTGCCAACCGTCGCGCGACTCGGGCACGAACTCCTGCAGGATCCCGAGCGTCGCGCTGATGAGCTCCCCGGAGTACTCGTACCAGCCGGTCAGCGCCGCGACGTTCGCAAAGCCGCGGCGTGAGAGGAAGCGCAGCATCTCGAGCTCCGGGTTGTCGCCGGGCTCGATGCGCCGAAAGACCTTCAGCACCTGCTCCTCGCCGAAGACGATCGACGAGTTGGACTGCTCGGCGCCCATCGGCCGGACGTCGCCGGTCGGCGTCAGGCCGCCGTGGAAGGAGACGCACTCGACGTGCTTCTCCTCGCCGAGGAGGCCGGCGAGCACGCGCACGCCCTCCGGATCGCCGGGCAGCAGCTGGTAGAGCTCGTGCGTGCCGGCCTGAAAGCGCGCCTCGATGATGAGCAGGTCGAGCTTCGGAGACTCGCTGAGCGCGATGGTCTCCAGCACGTTGACCGCGGAGATCTCGCGCGCCTTGGAGGCGAACCAGCGCTGCTCGATCACCCAGTCCTCCAGCGGCTCGGTGATGCGGTCGGGCAGGCTCATGACTCTTCGTCCTCCTCGAGGCGAAACCAGAAGAAGCCGCGCGGGGCGAGCGTCAGCAGGTAGGGCAACTCGCCGATCTTGGGAAAGCGCGAGCGCCCGAACATCTCGACCGGGCGCCGGCCGTTGTACCAGCTCAGGTCGAGCTCGACGGCCTGCGCGGACCGCGCGAGGTTGTGCACGCACAGCACGACGTCGTCCTCGTACGTGCGGATGCTGGCGAAGATCTTCGGGTTGTCGGGCACGAGGGCCTCGAACGTCCCGAGGCCGAAGACGGGGTGCTCCTTGCGCAGCGCGATGAAGCGCCGCAACCAGCGCAGCAGCGACGTCGGCGTGCGCAGCTGCGCCTCGACGTTGACCGCCTGGTAGCCGTAGACGGGATCCATGAGCGGCGGCGCGTAGAGCTGGGCGAAGTCCGCGCGGCTGAAGCCGCCGTTGCGGTCGCCGGTCCACTGCATCGGCGTGCGCACGCCGTCGCGGTCGCCGAGGTAGACGTTGTCGCCCATCGCGATCTCGTCGCCGTAGTACAGGACCGGCGAGCCCGGCAGGCTGAAGAGGATCGCGGTCATGAGCTCGATCTCGTCGCGGCCGTTGTCGAGCAGCGGCGCCAGGCGGCGGCGGATGCCGAGGTTGAGCTTCATCCGCGGGTCCTTGGCGTATTCGGAGTACATGTAGTCGCGCTCCTCGTCGGTGACCATCTCGAGCGTCAGCTCGTCGTGGTTGCGCAGGAAGAGGCCCCACTGGCAGTTGTCGGGGATGTGCGGCGTCTGGGCGAGGATCTCGAGGATCGGCGCGGCCTCCTCCCGGCGCACCGCCATGAACATGCGCGGCATGACGGGGAAGTGGAACGCCATGTGGCACTCGTCCCCGTCGCCGAAGTACTGCACGACGTCGGCGGGCCACTGGTTGGCCTCGGCGAGCAGGACGCGGTCTGGGTACTCCTCGTCGACCGTCTTGCGCACGAGCTTGAGGAAGTCATGCGTCTCCTCGAGGTTCTCGCAGTTCGTGCCCTCGCGCTCGAACAGGTACGGCACCGCATCGAGACGGAAGCCGTCAAGTCCGAGATCCAGCCAGAAGCGCAGCACATCGAGCATCGCCTCCTGGACCTCGGGGTTGTCGTAGTTGAGGTCGGGCTGGTGGTGGAAGAAGCGGTGCCAGTAGTAGGCCCCGGCCTGCTCGTCCCACGTCCAGTTCGAGGTCTCCGAGTCGATGAAGATGATGCGCGCGTCGTCGTAGCGGGTCGGGTCGTCCGACCACACGTACCAGTCGCGCTTGGGGTTATCCGAACCCCGCCCACCCGACCGCGCCTCCTGAAACCACGCGTGCTCGTTGGACGTGTGGTTCATCACGAGGTCGGCGATCACGCGCATGCCGCGCTGGTGGGCGGCGTCGATGAACGCGCGGACGTCCTCGATCGTGCCGTAGTCCTCGTGGACGGCGTAGAAGTCGGCGATGTCATAGCCGCCGTCGCGGCCGGGCGAGTCGTACATCGGCAGCAGCCAGATGCTGTCGATGCCGAGCCACTGCAGGTAGTCGAGCTTCTCGGTGAGGCCGCGGAAGTCGCCGTGCCCGTCGCCGGTGCCGTCGAAGAAGCCGCGCAGGTGGATCTCGTAGAAGACCGCGGTCTTGAACCACAGCGGGTCAGACTCGAACCAGTGCCCGGACGGGTTCATGTCGTCGTCACGCGCAGCAGGTGCGCGACGCGGTAGGGATCGAGGCGCACGTAGTTGCGCCCCATCCGCCAGTCGAAGGTCTCGCCGGAGAGCAGGTCTGACACCTCGAAGACCGGCGGCAGCCCGAGCTCGAAGGGCACGATGACGATTCCCTCCTGCGCGTTGACGGGATCCAGCGTGACGACACTGAGGATCGTGTTGTCACCGTGGCGCTTGGCGTAGGCGATGAGCGCGTCGTTCTCGGTCTCGAGGAACCGGATGTTGTCGAGGTGCTGGAGCGCGGGGTTGTCGCGGCGGATCGCGTTCATACGGGAGACGAGCGCGAGCAGCGGGCCGTCGAGCGCGCGGAGCTTGATCTCGTACTTCTCGGAGTCCACGTACTCCTCGCTGCCCGCGCGCACGGGCACGCGTTCGAAGTTCTCAAAACCGGAGTAGATCCCGTACGTCGGGCTCAGCGTCGCGCCGAGCACGAGCCGGCTGGCGAACTTCGGCGGCCCGCCGTGCTGGAGCTCCTCGGTGAGGATGTCCGGCGTGTTGACGAAGAAGTTCGGCCGGTAGTAGTCCTGCATCCCGCTCGTGGCGAGCTCGGTGACGTACTCGGTCAGCTCGTACTTGGAGCTCTTCCACGTGAAGTACGTGTAGGACTGGTTGAAGCCGACCTTCGCGAGCTGGCGCATCATCGCCGCGCGCGTGAACGCTTCGGCGAGGAACAGGACGTCGGGGTACTGCTTGTTGACTTCGGCGATGAGCCACTCCCAGAAGGGCAGCGGCTTCGTGTGCGGGTTGTCGACGCGGAAGATGGTCACGCCGTGTGACGCCCAGTAGAGGACGACCTCCAGCAGCGCGTCCCACAGCGCGCGCCAGTCCTCGGAGTCGAAGTTGACGTTGTAGATGTCCTGGTACTTCTTGGGCGGGTTCTCGGCGTACTTGAGCGTCCCGTCGGGCCGGCGGTTGAACCACTCGGGATGCTCGGTCAGCCAGGGATGGTCCGCCGAGCACTGGATCGCGAAGTCCAGGGCGATCTCGACGCCGTGCTCGTTGGCGAGCGCGACGAGCGCGTCGAAGTCCTCCATCGAGCCGAGCTGGGGGTGCAGCGCCGTGTGGCCGCCGGTCTCGTCGCCGATCGCCCAGGGCGAGCCCGGATCGTTCTTGGCCGCGACGAGCGTGTTGTTGGCGCCCTTGCGGTTCGTGTGGCCGATCGGGTGCACCGGCGGCAGGTAGAGGACGTCGAAGCCCAGCTCGGCGAGCTCGGGGATCTCGCGGGCGACGCCATTCAGGCCGCCCCACGAGCGGGGGAAGAGCTCATACCAGCTGCCGAAGCGCGCGCGCTCGCGGTCGACGTCGACGACGAGGGGCTGTTCCAAGGCCGTCGCGTCGCTGCGATCGGGGTCGTGCTCGACGGCCTCGAGCAGGCGCGTGTCCAGCGCCGCCTCGCGCTTGACCTCGTCACGCTTCTTGGGGTCCGCAAGCGTTCTGGCGGCGGCGACGATGAGCCTGTGCCGCGCCCCCTTCTTGGCCCGCTGCGCCGCCGCCTCGAGCAGGACGATTCCCTCCGACAGCTCGCCGGATAGGTCGCTCTGGCCGGCCTCGATCTTGCGCTCGAGCTCGCCGCGCCACGTCGCGAACGCGTCGGTCCAGGCCTCGATCGTCCACGACCAGCGGCCGGTGCGATCGACCGCGAACGTGCCCTCCCAGCGGTCGCCGTCGAGGTGCGCGTCAACCCGGCGCATCTCCACTTCGCGCCACGTCCGCGAGTCCGGCGGCCGGTAGCGCGAGACCGCGCGCAACACGTCGTGGCCGTCCCGGAAGATGTCCGCGCCGACCGTCAACTCGTCGCCCACCGTACGCTTCGCCGGGTAGCGCCCGCAGTCGATCATCGGAGCGGGCGCTCCGATCTGAATACGCGGCGGCGGGGCTTGCGCGGTCTTCGGCGCGGGCACTCCAGTCACTCTCTCCAATCGGGGAACTTCGTAACGTGAAAGCTCCGGTCCTACCGAGGTCTGCAGGGGTGCATCTGCACCCGACGAGCCTGTCGTCCGGAAGGCTCGGCGACGACGCGTATCGCTTCGTCGACTGGCTCGAGAGAGCCGGGCAGTCATGGTGGCAGATGCTGCCTCTGGGACCACCTGACCGTGCGCGCTCGCCGTACAAGTCGCGGTCGGCGTTCGCGGCGTGGCGCGGGCTGCTCGCCAATCCGGCGGCGCCGGTCTCCGACGACGAGATCGACGCGTTCCGCGCGCGTGAGACGTTCTGGATCGGCGACTGGGAGCGGTTGGCGGGTGGGCGCCGGGCGGTCGCCGACCAGGTTCGCTTCGAGCGCGAGTGGACGGCGTTGCGCAGGTACGCCGGCGACCGCGGCGTCCGGCTCATCGGCGACGTGCCGATCTACGTCGCGCCCGGCAGCGCCGACCACGTCGGGCACCCCGAGCTGTTTCGCTGCGGCGAGGTCGCCGGCGTGCCGCCCGACGCGTTCACCGACCTCGGCCAGCTGTGGGGCAACCCGCTGTATGACTGGCCGGCGCTCCAGCGCCGCTCGTATCGCTGGTGGACCGAGCGCCTGCGCCGCACGTTCGCCTTCTTCGACGTCACGCGCGTGGACCACTTCCGCGGCTTCGTGGCCTACTGGGCCGTGCCGGAGGGCGCGCCCGACGCGCGCAACGGGCAGTGGCGCCGCGGCCCGGGCCGCGCGGTCTTCGACGCGGCGGCGGCGCAACTCGGCCCACTGCCGGTCATCGCCGAGGACCTCGGGGTCATCACCCCGGCCGTGACGGCGTTGCGCCGCTCATTGGGGTTCCCGGGCATGGTCGTCATGCAGTTCGGCTTCGACCCCGATGACCCGCACGGCCCGCATCGCCTGGAGAACCACCGCGCCGACAGCGTCGTCTACACGGGCACGCACGACAACGACACGGCACGCGGCTGGTGGGAGACGCTGCCCAACGACGTGCGCGCGTCCGCGCTCGCGCAATTCGACGCGGCGGGCGTGCGCGAACGCCGGCCGTGGTGGTCGTTGATTCGCCTGTCGTTCTCGTCGCCCGCGCGGCTGGCGATGGTCCAGGCGCAGGACGTCCTCGGCCTGGGCAGCGAGGCGCGGATGAACATCCCGGGACGGGCGACCGGCTCGTGGCGCTGGCGCATGGAGCCCCGCGCGCTGACGGCCGAGCATGCGCGGCGGCTGCGGGCAGCCACGGAGGAGGCGAGCCGGCTGCCGGGGTGAGGGATGTTCCGCGTGGTGCGCGAAACAGCGTCGACACGGGATGCAGAGGTGGCGGTGCGGGCGGGTCGGTGAGCGTGCATAACTGACCAACCGTGCGCGACGCTGTCGCGAGCGGTCACGTATCCACGTATGGCGTGCATGAGTGACCAACGGCCGCGGCTGCTCGCACGAGTGGTCAGTTATGCACGTGACCCGGCACACCGATCAAACCCACGTCCTTTATCGCTGCTGTTCGCCGGCACCCTCCGCGCGGCCCCAAAAGACCACGCGCGTGGCGACACCCCATACCGGGCACGATCTACGACATGAGCATCCCCGTCGCCTCCCCCACGACCCTCATCCCGGTCGAGGACGTCAAGCAGTGGGTCGGACAGGAGGTCCTTGATCTCCGCGACGACAAGCTCGGCAAGCTCGAGGACGTCTTCTACGACACCGAGACCGACCTGCCGGTGTTCGCCGCCGTCAGGAGCGGCCTGTTCGGCAAGCACCTCACGCTCGTCGCGCTGCGGGGAGCGTCGGCTGGCCGCGACTACCTACGCGCCGCGATCGACAAGAGCGCGTTCAAGAAGGCGCCAAGCTTCGACCCGGCCGCCGAGCTGACGATCGACGACGAGACGGCCGCGTACGAGCACTACGGACTCGAGTACCGCCCCACCGACGCCGGCACGCGGCGGCTCGCGAAGCACTAGTGGGCACTCCCATGCACGCCCGGAACACGTTTGAGCCAAGCGACGGCGGCACCCTTGCGCGCTTCGCGGCGCAGGGGCGGCTGAGCGGCGCGCTGCGTCTCGCCGAGCCGCTCCTGCAACGCACGCTCAAGCGTCAGTTCGCGAAGCGGTGCACCACGCTCAAGCACGTCCTCGAAGACGCCGCCTGACGCCACCCGCACGTCCCCAGAACCCCGCGGCTTGCGACACGACGACGAGCACGCTGCCCGCCGCGACGATCTCGGGGCCGGCACCCTCCCCGAATCCGCCGAATCCCAGCAGCCCGATCGGCCACGCGAGCGCTCCGAGGACGGCCAGCGCGTCCCACCGCGTCATCGGTTGCCCTGGTCCCCGTTCGAGCACGATCGCCGCGAGCATGGCAGCGCACCTCGGCGCGCATGTTGATGACCGGTGATCGCTTCGCGCCGAAGACGAGGCGAACGCCCCATGATCGTCGCGTCCGCGGCAGGCGGGCTGGCCTCAGAGCGAAAGCCGGCGGAAGGACATCCAGATGCCCAGGGTTTCGATGCGGAGCGCCGCGCACGTCGAGCAGCACGGCCCGGTTGAGGATCGCCATGAGGACATCGACGGCGGCTCCACGATCAACGTCGTCTCCTTCGCGGAGGCCATCGACGGCGAGGCCGCGGCTCACGGGACTGCCGAACGACAGCTGCCACATCCCGCATCACGTCGCATCGGACGTTCGTCCGTTGACCGGACGGCGGAAGTGGACGTTCGTTGGTGTTGGGGCCGCCGGCTTCAAACAACCCATGCCTTGACCGATCTCGGGCGGGGAAAGTCGGGCTTAGCGGCTCGACGGAGGCCAATCTCCGACGTGACGAGAGGACGAGATCGCCGTCAAACCTCATCAGGACTCACCCGCGTGCCAGCCCATGCGGGTCTCCGGGAAATGGTTGACCTCCGGTAGCGAGCGGCTGCTACTCCGAGGCGTCACGTACGGCACGTTCGACCCCGCACTGGACGGCGGCGTGCCCGATCCGCAGCAGGTGGCAGCGGACTTCGCGCAGATGGTGCGCGCCGGTATCAACGCCGTGCGCACGTACACGGCGCCGCCGGTCTGGCTGCTCGACCTCGCCGCTGACGCCGGCCTGCGGGTCATGGTCGGGCTCGCGTGGGAGCAGCACGTCGCCTTCCTCGACGAGCCGCGGCGCCCGGATTCGATCGAGCGCCGCGTGCGCGAGCAGGCCCGCGCATGCGCCGGGCACCCGGCGGTCTTGTGCTTTGCCATCGGCAACGAGATCCCGGCCTCGATCGTCCGCTGGCACGGGCCGCACGCAATCGAGCGCTTTCTCGAGCGCCTCTGCGACGCGGTACGCGACGAGGACCCCGATGCGCTCGTGACGTACGTCAACTACCCGAGCACCGAGTATCTCGACCTGCCGTTCCTCGACCTCGTCTGCTTCAACGTCTTCCTGGAGGACCAGGAGGCGTTCGCGGCGTATGTCGCGCGGCTGCAGAACGTCGCGGGCAACCGGCCCCTCGTCCTCACCGAGATCGGGCTCGACAGCGCCCGCAACGGTCTCGAGCAACAGGCGGACGTGCTGCGCGGGCAGCTTGGCGCCGCCTACGAGCTCGGCGCCGCGGGCTCCTTCGTTTTCGCGTGGACCGACGAGTGGCATCGCGGCGGCCACGAGATCCGCGACTGGGATTTCGGCTTGGTCGATCGCGAGCGCCGGCCCAAGCCCGCGCTGGCGACCGTCGCGGAGGTATTCGCGGACCCGGTCCCCACCCCGGCCGCGGGGTGGCCGCTCGCGTCCGTCGTCGTCTGCTCCTACAACGGCGCGCGCTGGATCGGGGAGTGCCTGGAGGCGCTCACCGCCCTGGACTACCCCGACTACGAGGTCATCGTCGTCGACGACGGCTCGACGGACACGACGGCTGCCATCGCGGCGCAGTACGCGGGCGTGCGCGTGATCTCAACCGACAACGGCGGGCTGTCGCGCGCGCGCAACACCGGCCTCGAGGCGGCGACCGGCAAGGTCATCGCCTACCTCGACGACGATGCCCGGCCAGAGCGCAGCTGGCTGACGCACCTCGCGCGCGGCCTCGCCCGCGGCACCCACGTCGCCGCGGGGGGACCGAACCTCGCGCCGCCGGACGACGGCATCGCCGCCGACTGCATCGCCAACGCCCCGGGCGGGCCCACCCACGTCCTGCTGTCCGACCTGGAGGCCGAGCACGTGCCCGGCTGCAACATGGCGTTCATCGCGGACGCGCTGCGCCGGGTGGGTGGCTTCGACGACACGTTTCGCATCGCGGGCGATGACGTCGACGTGTGCTGGCGCCTGCAGGAGGCCGGCGAGGCGATCGGCTTCGCACCCGCCGCCGTCGTCTGGCATCACTGCCGCCCGACGCTGCGCCGCTACCTGCACCAGCAGTTCCAGTACGGGCGCGCCGAGGGTCTGCTCGAGCGCAAGTGGCCGGAGCGCTACAACCGCCGCGGTCACGCGACATGGGAGGGGCGCGTGTACGGCAACTCCCTCGCCGCCGGCATGAACCGCCGCCGCTCGCAGATCCAGTACGGCACGTGGGGACAGGCCCTGTTTCAGACGCGCGAGACCGCGCCGGGCCAGATGGCCTCGCTCGCGCGGATGCCCGAGTGGTACCTCGCGCTCGGCGCGCTCGCCGCGCTCGCCGCGCTGAGCCCGCTGTGGTCGCCGCTGCTTCTCTCCGGCGCGCTGCTCGCCGTCGCGGGCGGCCTGACGATCCTCGAGTCGTGGCGCACGGCCGGACTCGCCCGGTTCACCCACGAGCCGCGCTCGGCCCGGCTGCAGACCTGGATGCGCGCGATCACGGCGGGGCTGCATCTTCTCCAGCCGCTCGCGCGCTTCGCCGGCCGGCGCCGCACCGCCCCCGTCCGGATCCGCATGGCCCTCGGTTTGCCCGGCCCGCGCACCGAGCGCCTCTGGAGCGAACGCTGGGCGTCGCCCGTGCAGTGGCTCTCAGAGCTCGAAGGCGCGCTGGGCCCCGCGTGTCCCCGGCGCGGCGGCGACTACGACCGCTGGGACCTCGAGGTCCGCGTGGGCTGGCTGGGCGCGGCCCGCCTGCGGGCGGGCGTCGAAGAGCACGGCGCCGGTCGCCAGCTCGCGCGGCTACGTACGTGGCCGGTGCCGTCGCGCGCCGCGATCGCGATCACGGCGGTGCCGGCCGCGCTCGCGGTTCTCGCGCAGCGCGACGGGGCGCTCGCCGCCGCCACCGTGCTGGGGCTCGTCGCCGCGCTGCTCGCTGCCCGCTGCCTGCACAGTTGCAGCGCGTCCGTTGGCTCCCTGCGCACCGGCATCCGCCGGCTGTCCGAGCGGCGCTCGCTCCAGACCGCACTGTCGCCCGGGCCCGCCGTCTGCCCGACCGTGGTGCCCGCCGCGGAGGAGCTCGCGGCGTGAGCGTCCCGCCGCCCCTTCCGCCCCACGAGGCCGGTCCGCAGGTCGATCCGGATCCGGGCCCGTCCTCGAAGCGGGGCGCGCTGCGCCCGCGCCGTCGCGCGCGCCGCGAGGGCGGCAAGCCGAGCCCTTGGGAGTTCTTCTCGGACCTGCCGCGCGTGCTGCCGTACCTGCGCCCGCACCGGAGGCTGGCCGCGGGCTCCCTGGTCATGGTCGTCGCATCGTCGGCGATGGCCCTGCTGTCGCCGTGGCCGCTGGCGATCCTCATCGACACCGTGCTCGGCAACCACCCGCTGCCGTCGCTGCTCGGCGGTCTGGGCGCAATGGGCCGCTATGAGCTGCTCGCGCTCGCGGTCGGGGCCGGCCTGCTCGTGACCGGGCTCGAGCACGGCCTGGCGGTCATCGACGAGTACCTCAACACGCGGCTTGACCAGAACATGGTGCTCGACCTGCGCAGCGACATGTTTCGCCACGCGCACCGCCTCTCGCTGGCCTGGCACGATACGAAACGCACCGGCAAGCTGATGTACCAGATCAACAACCAGGCGGCCGCGGTCGGCTCGATCACCGTGTCGATCCCGCCCCTGCTGCAGAGCGCCCTGACCCTCTGCGGGATGTTCTTCGTCGTCTACCAGATCGAGCCGACGCTCGCGCTCGTGTCGCTGAGCGTCGTCCCGTTCATCTACTACTCGGCCGGCTTCTACGCGCGCCGCATCCAGCCGCGCGTCATCCACGTGCGAAACCTCGAGGGGACGTCGCTGGCGATCGTCCACGAGGCGATGTCGATGCTGCGGGTGATCGTCGCGTTCGGCCGCGAGCCCTACGAGCACCGCCGCTTCCGCACCCAGGCCAAGGAGGCCGTCGACGCGCGCGTCGACCTCACCGTGCGCCAGACCGTCTTCTCGCTCGTCGTGACGATGACGACCGCGATCGGGACAGCGCTCGTGCTCGCGTGCGGCGCCTACTACGTCATCAAGCACCGCATGACGGCGGGCGAGCTGCTCGTCGTCATGGGCTACATCGCGGCGCTGTACAAGCCGCTGGAACAGATCAGCCACACGGTCTCGAGCCTCCAGCAGCAGTTCATCAGCCTGCGCCACGCGCTGGACCTGCTCGACACCGAGCCGCAGATCTCCGAGCGTCCCGACGCGATCGCGATCGCGCGGGTGGCAGGCGACGTCGCCTACGAGCGCGTCTCGTTCGGCTACGCGGGACGGCCCGGAACGCTGAAGAACGTCTCGTTCCAGGCCGCTGCCGGCGCCCGCGTGGCCGTCGTCGGACCGACCGGGGCGGGCAAGAGCACGCTGCTGCACCTCCTCCCGCGCTTCTATGACGCCCAGCACGGCCGCGTGCTCATCGACGGTCACGACATCCGCGCCTTGACACTCGAATCGCTGCGCGCCCAGGTCTCGATCGTCGCGCAGGAGCCGCTGCTGTTCGCCGGGTCGATCAGGGAGAACATCCGCTACGGCCGGCTCGGGGCAGGCACGCACGAGATCTTCGAGGCGGCGCGGGCCGCGAACGCGCATGACTTCATCAGCGCGCTGCCGAAGGGCTATGACACCGAGCTCGGGGAGCGCGGCGCGCAGCTCTCGGGCGGCGAGCGCCAGCGCCTCTCGGTCGCGCGCGCGTTTCTCAAGGACGCGCCGATCCTCATCCTCGACGAGCCGACGTCGGCGATCGACTCGCGCACCGAGGCGGTCATCCTCACGGCGCTCGAGCGGCTCATGGAGGGACGCACGACGTTCATGGTCGCCCACCGTCTGTCGACGATCCGCGACTCGGACCTCATCCTCGTCGTCAACCACGGCGCGATCGTCGAGCAGGGCACGCACGACGAGCTGCTCTTCGCGGGCGGGCTGTACGCCGAGCTGCATGACGCCCAGCACGGCGCGCCGCGCCGGCGCGCGGCCGCCACGATCGCCGCCGACGGGCTCTCGGAGCTCACGACCGCGATCGCCGAGCACCGCGACGGCGGCCGGGAGGTGTCGGGCCCCGCGCTTGCCGAGATGGCGCGCGCCATGGCCGCGACCGACGCCCGCAACGGCGCGGCGGCGGACGACGGCAGCGAAGCCGTCTGGCTGCTCGCGGGCGCGACGTGGCCGCTGCTGCACGACGGCTCGACCGCGCGCCTGCGCGAGCTCGCGGCGGCCGGGGGCAACGGCGAGCGCGGCCTCGACGAGGCAGCCGAGATGGCCCGCCGGATGCTCGCTGACCTCGGCCTCGACGCGCCCGCGCTGCAGGAGGCACGGCGATGAGGCCCAAGATCGTCGTCCTGGGCATGATGGCCAAGATGCCGGTGCCGGGCGTCCTGTGGCAGACGCTGCACTACCTGCTCGGCCTCGAGCAGCTCGGCTTCGAGGCGTGGTACGTCGAGGCCAACGCGCGCACCCCGACGATGCTCATGCGCCGCCCGACCGACGACGGCACGGCGCTCGCCTGCGCGCTCATCGATCGCGTCACGCGCGCGCACGGGCTCGGCGACCGCTGGGCGTATCACGCGCTGCACGACGACGGGCGCTGCCACGGGATGTCGCCGGGCGCACTGCGACGGCTGTACCGCGACGCCGAGATCGTCATCAACCTGCACGGCGGCAGCGAGCCGCGGCCCGAGTTCGGCGACCGGCTCGTCTACCTCGAGACCGACCCCGTCCGCCTGCAGGTCGAGCTGCACGACGGCGTCGCCGAGAGCCGCGAGTTCCTGGCCGCGCACTGCGCGTTCTTCACGTTCGCCGAGAACCTCGGACGGCCGGACTGCGGGCTGCCCACGAGCACGGAGTTCGACTTTCGCCCCACGCGCCAGCCGGTCGTGCTCGAACACTGGGCGCCGGCGCCCGGCGTCGTCACGGGCGCCTTCACGACGATCGGCAACTGGCATCAGGGCTGGCGCTCGGTCAGCTACGGCGGCGAGACCTACGGCTGGAGCAAGGACGAGCAGTGGAAGGCGTTCGTGAACCTCCCGGCGCGCACGGGCCAGGCCTTCGAGCTCGCGCTCAGCGGCTACCGCGAGGAGCACCGCGCGTGGCTCGAGTCCAAGGGCTGGGGCGTGCGCGCGGCGCTTGCCTTCGGCAGCGAGCTCGAGCCCTACCGCGACTACATCGCCGGCTCGCGCGGCGAGTTCACGGTGGCGAAGGATCAGAACGTGCGCCTGCGCAGCGGCTGGTTCAGCGACCGCAGCGCGACGTACCTCGCAGCCGGCCGGCCGGTCGTCACGCAGGACACCGGCTTTGGCTGCGCGCTGCCGACGGGCGAGGGCCTGTTCGCCGTCGGCGACATCGACGAGGCGACGGCGGCGATCGAGGCGATCGTCGCCGACGAGCCGCGCCACAGGCGGGCGGCTCAGGCCGTCGCGCAGGAGTACTTCGACGCCACACGCGTCCTCGGCGACCTGCTCGCCGAGCTTGGAATCGGCACAGGTAAGGAGCGATCGATGACGGGACGAGACGGCGCCACGCACGCGAAGACCGACGGGACGGCAAAGGCGCGCCGCCGCCTGACGAAGGAGTCGCGGGTGCTCGCGCTCATCCCGCACTACGCGTGCGAGGAGTGGCTCGACGACGCGCTGGAGTCGCTCGCCCAGCAGACACACCCGCTCGACGCGATCGTCGTCATCGACGACGCCTCCGACGAGCCGCCGACCCGGCTCGTCCAGCGCCATCCGGGCGTGACGCTCCTGCACGCCGACCGCAACGTGGGTCCCTACCGCCTCGTCCAGCAGGTCATCGAGGACA
The DNA here is from genome assembly GCA_033855075.1 of Solirubrobacteraceae bacterium. Classification (GTDB taxonomy): domain Bacteria; phylum Actinomycetota; class Thermoleophilia; order Solirubrobacterales; family Solirubrobacteraceae; genus CADCVQ01. The sequence continues at coordinate 21,027 of JAWVGM010000028.1, forward strand.
CCGACTACGACGCCTACCTCTTCCAGGACGCCGATGACTGGTCCGCGCCCGACCGGCTCGAGAAGCTGCTCGCGGCCGCCGAGCAGACCGGGGCCGAGCTCATCGGGACCCAGGAGCTGCGCGTCTTCTGCGACGAGCCGGAGGTCGCCCCGATCGCCTGGCCGCTCGACATCCCGGCCGCGTTCGCCGCAAAGGTCACCGCGTATCCGCTGCTGCACCCCACGAGCCTCGTCTCGCGCGAGCTCGTCATGGCGCTCGGCGGCTTCGCGTCGGGCCTGCGCTTCAGCGGCGACGCCGAGTTCCTGCGCCGCGCGCAGCACATCGCCACGGTCGCGAACATCCCCGACCACTGCTACTTCCGCCGCATCCGCCAGGGCTCGCTGACGACGGCGCGGGCCACCGGGCTGAAGTCGCCCGAGCGCCAGCGCGTCATGGAGCTTCTGTGGGAGCGCGCGCGTCGCAACGCCGAGCTCGTCGCGGCCGGCGAGCGGCCCGACCTCGAGCCGTGCGAGACCGCGCCGCCGGTCGGGCTGCGCCGCCTCGCCGGCCCGCCGCTGCGCCGCCCGGGCGACTCCGCGCCCGAGGCGCCGGGCGCCGCACCGGCGCCCGCCCCCGCCCGGCGGGGCGGTCCGCCGCGCCCCGTGTTCGTCATCGGCGCCGACCGCTCCGGCGTGAGCGCGCTCGCCTGGGCGCTCGGCCAGCACCCGCAGCTGCCCGCCGTGATCGACAGCGCATGGCTCTCGGCCCTCGCCGCCGACCTGCCCGTCGTGCACGAGCGCGCCTTCCCGGACCGGCGCGCCGCGCCGATGAGCGCCGAGCGCTTCTCGCGGACGTTCGGCCGCGCCGCGTCGGCGCTCGTCGGCGACGCGTTCGAGCGCTGGGTGGACTGCGCGCCCGAACACACGATGAACGTCCCCGCGCTGGCGAGGCTTTTCCCCGAGGCCCTGTTCGTCCACATCGTGCGCGACGCCGGCGACGCCGTCCGATCGCTCGTCGATCCGCCGCTCGGCTCGGCGGCCGCCACCGGCGGAACGCAGATCCCGGCCCACCTGCGACTGCGCGTCAGCGAGCGCGAGGCGGTGGAGCGCTGGACCAACGCCGCACTCGCCGGGGCCGAGGCCGAGCGGGCGCTCGGCGACAAGCGCGTCCTGCGCGTGACCTACGACGAGCTGCTCTGCAGCCCGGAGGTGCTCGTGCGCCAGGTGCTCGAGTTCGTCGGCGAGCCCTACGACGGGCGCTGCCTGCGACCGCTGCGCGGGATCCGCACGGGCACACCCGACGCCGAGCCCGCGCCCGGCGCATCGCAGGACGCGCACCCGGCGGCGCGCGCCGCGGCGCGCGCCCTGAGCGCCGAGCTGCTCGGCCGCGCCTCTGCGGAGGCCGCGCCGCGGGCCCCGGGCTCGCGCACGCGCCTGAGCGACGCGGACGTCGCGCGGCTGGGCGAGAAGTCGCGCATCGCCGCGCGCGACGTCATCGGCCGGCTCGTGCCCGAGGGCGCGACCGTCCTCATCGCCAGCCGCGGCGACGAGGAGATCCTGCGTATCCCGGGGCGTATCTGCCTGCACTTCCCCGATCCGGCGGCGCCGCCGGTCCAGGATGCCGCCGACGCGATCGCACAGCTCGCGGAGCGGCAGGCGAGCGGGGCGAGCCACCTCTTCTTCCCCTTCACCGCGACGTGGTGGATCGAGCAGCACCCGGCGCTGCGCGAGCACCTCGAGAGCGAGCACCGGCTGATCGCCGCAGAGCCGCACGCCGGCGTGCTGTTCGGTCTCGGCGCCGGCGCGGCGATGTCCGTCGCCGCCGACCCGCCGGCCGCCGAGCCCGCTGCCGCGGCGGGCCCGCGCGTCGTCATGGTCACCGACCACTTCCCCAAGTTCTCCGAGACGTTCTTCGTCTCGAAGTTCCGTGGCCTGCGCGCGCGCGGCTGGGACGTCCACGTCGTCTGCAACCGCAGCAACGCCGACCAATGGGAGTACTTCCCGGGCCTGCGCGACGACGCCGACCTCGCTGCCCGCCTGCACCCGACGAAGGACTTCGAGACCACGATCGCCCGGCTCGAGCCGGCGCTCGTGCACTTCGGCTACGGCACGCTGGCGCTGGGGCGCATGCACGCCGCGCAGCTCGCCGGCGCGCGGACGGTCGTGAGCTTCCGCGGCTACGACGTCAACTACCACGGCCTCGAGGACGCCGCCTGCTTCGACGAGGTCTGGCACGGCGCCGACATGCTGCATTTCGTCGGCAACGACACGTGGCGGCGCGCGCAGCGGCGCGGCTGCCCGGCGGACGCGCCGCACACCGTCATCACCGACGCCGTCGACGTCTCGCGCTTTGCGCCGCCCGTGCGAGAGGCCGAGGTCACGGGCACCGACGAGCGCCCGCTGCGGATCGTCAGCGTCGGGCGGCTGCACTGGAAGAAGGGCCACGAGTTCGGCCTGACCGCGATCCGCGCGCTCGTGGACGCCGGCGTCAACGCGCGCTGCCGGATCATCGGCGACGGCCCGCACCGGGAGGCGACGCTCTTCGCGATCCACGACCTCGGCCTCTCTGACCACGTGGAGCTGTGGGGCGCGCAGCCCGCGGCCACGGTGCACGAGCAGCTCGCCTGGGCCGACGTGTTCCTGCACCCTGCCGTCTCGGAAGGCTTCTGCGTGTCGGCGATCGAAGCGCAGGCGATGGCGCTGCCGGTCGTCTGCAGCGACGCCGACGGGCTCAGCGAGAACGTCGTCGACGGCGAGACCGGCTTCGTCGTCGCGCGCCGTGACGCGACGCTGCTCGCCGAGCGCCTCGCGGTGCTCGCCCGCGACGGCGAGTTGCGCCTGCGGCTGGGCAACGGTGCCCGGCAGCGCGCGACGACGGCGTTCGACGCCACCAAGCAGACCGACAGCTTCGAGCGCCTGTACCGCGAGCTGCTCGACGCGCCCGGGCCGGCGGCGGCGCCCTCGCCGCCGCCGGCCGACGGCGCCGTGGCGACGCGCGCCCTGGTCGCGCTCACCGGCGATCTCGAGGTGGCCGAGGCACGCGCCGAGCAGCTGCGGCGCGAGATCCGCGGCCGCGAGGTGGTGCAGCGCGTCCAAGAGCTGGCCGCCACGGCGTTGCCGCCCGGCGCCACCGTGCTCGTCATCAGCCGCGGCGATGAGCGCCTCGTGGCGCTGCCCGACTGCCGCGGGTGGCACTTCCCGCAGGGGGCCGGCGGCGAGTACGCCGGCCATCACCCGGCCGACAGCCACGTGGCCGTCGAGCACCTCGAGGACCTGCGCGCCCGCGGCGCGGAGTTCCTCGTCGTGCCGTCGACCTCTGACTGGTGGCTGGACTACTACGCCGAGTTCGCCCATCACCTCGACACGCGCTACGCGCGCGTCGCCGAGCGCGACGACGGCTACGTCCTGTTCTCCCTGGCGGCGAAGCGCACATGATCTCCGCCGAGCTCATCGACGCCGGCTTCCCGGAGTCGGGTCTGAACGTCCACGGCGCCAACGAGCAGACCGTCAGCGCGTTCGCGCAGTCCGGAGCGCTCGTCTACGCCGAGATCGGCGTCTACGAGGGCGACACGACGCTTGAGATCGCGCGCCGGCTCGACGGCCGCGGCGAGATCCACCTGTTCGACTTCGAGGACAAGGTCGCCGCGGTCGCAGCCCGGCTGAAGGACGCGGGCTTCGACAACGTCGTCGCGCACCCGAACTCGCGCAAGCTCATGGACTCCTACAACTGGAGCCTCATGGCGCTGCTGCGCGAGCACGCCGAGCCGATGTTCGACTACGTCTTCCTCGACGGCGCGCACACGTGGGCGGTCGACGCGCTCGCGTTCATGCTCGTCGATCGGCTGCTCAAGCCCGGCGGCCGGATCGAATTCGACGACTACCACTGGACGATCGAGCGCTCGCCGTCGATGAACCCCGACGTGTTCCCGGCGAGCGACCGCCTGTTCACCCGCGAGCAGATGGGCGAGCGCCAGGTCGCGCTCGTCGTCGATCTGCTGGTGCGCCGCGACGGGCGCTACGAGGAGCTCGTCGAGGACCGCGTGTTCCGCAAGGGCGACGGATGATGCGCGTCAGCGTCTGCATCCCCGCGCGCGATCACGGCCGCTTCATCGGGGAGGCGATCACGAGCGCGCTCGCCCAGGACATCGACGGGCTCGAGGTCATCGTCGCCGACGACGCCTCGACCGACGGGACCCGTGCCGCAGTCGCGGCAGTCGCGGATGCGCGCGTGCGGTACGTGCGCCACGCGGCCGCGCTCGGCGTCACGCGCACCCGCGACCGCCTCGCGGCCGCGGCCCGCGCGCCGGTCATCGCCTGGCTGGATGCCGACGACGCCTACCTGCCGGGGATGCTCGCCCGCCAGCTCGCCGTGCTCGACGAGCATCCCCGCGTCGCGCTCGTCCACGGCGCGTACGCGGTTGTCGACGCGGACGGCCGGCGGCTGCCCGACTGGCCCGCGCCGTTCGCGACAGACACGATCGAGCCCGCCGCCGCCGCGCTGCGCAACCTGCTCGCCGGCAACGAGGTGGCGACCTCGACGGTTCTCGTGCGCCGCGCGCACCACGCCGCCGGCGTGACGCCGCGCGCGAGCAGCAGCGACTGGGCGCTGTGGCTGCGCGCCGCCGTGCGCGGCGACGTCGCCTACAGCGCGACGCCGGCCGCGCGCTACCGGCGCCATGTGGCCACGATCTCCCACGCGACGACGCCCGGCGGCGAGCGGCTGCGCTGCGACGTCCGCGTCGTACGCGAGCTGCTGCGACACGAGCACCTGCCCGATCGGCGCCGCGCGGCCCGTTGCGCGCGTGCGGCCCTCGCGGCGAAGGCGCTGGCCCACGCCGGCGACCTGCTGACGCGTGGCAACACGATCGCGTCGGGGCGCGCGGTCGCACTCGCCGCCCGGCTGGACGGCGCATCGCTCGCGGCGCTCGCGCCGCGGATGCTCGCCTGCACCGCGCGCGGTGACCTCTACGGCTGCTATCGCACGAATCGCTTGATGCTCGCCCGGCTCGCCGAGCCGCTGCAGGGCACCCGCGCGGGCGCCCGGCTGCGCGCGAGCGCGGCCGCCGACCCCGCCTGGGAGGCGACGCTCGCGCGCGCGGCCGCGACGCTTCGCCGCGTCGTGCCCGCGCACGCCTGTATCGGCGCGGTGACGAAATGGGATCCGACGCTGCTCGCCCTCAGCGGTCGCCGGGGGCGCAACTTCCCCGACCGGCGCGGGCTGCCCGACGGCTATCCGCGCGACGGCGCGGCGGCCGTCGCGCACCTCGAGGCGCAGCGCCGCGACGGCCTGTCGCACCTCGCGTTCCCGCATGCCTCACTGTGGTGGCTGGAGCACTACCCCGAGCTCGCGGCCCGTCTCGGACCGCCGCTTCATCGCGACGCAGACGTCGCCGTCTACGACCTGCGATGAGCGCGCGCGGACGCCTCACGATCGCGGGCTCGATCGCCCAGAAGCCCCATCAGGCCGGGCACTCGTGGCAGTTCCTGCAGTACCTGCTCGGCTTCCGGCGCCTGGGCTGGGACGTGCTCTTCGTCGACCGTCTCGAGGACGCGCTGTGCCGCGACGCCGCCGGGCGCCCGTGCACGCCGCAGGCGTCGGTGAACCTGAGCTACCTCGACGCGCTCATGCGCGAGTTCGCGCTCGACGGGGCGTGGTCGGTCGTCCTCGACGGCCGCCGCCACGCGGGCCTGGATCGCGCGAGCGTCCTCGAGCACATCCGCGAGTCCGAGCTGCTGATCAACGTCATGGGCTTCCTCGGCGACGAGGAGCTGCTCGGCGCGGCGCGGCGGCGCGTCTTCCTCGACACCGACCCGGGGTTCGGGCAGATGTGGCGCGACCTGGGCCTCGCCGACATCTTCGCCGGACACGACGCGCACGTGACGATCGGCGAGCGCATCGGGCGCGCGGACTGCGCGATCCCGACCTGCGGGCTTGACTGGATCACGACGCCGCAACCGGTCCTGCTCGACGGCTGGCCGGTCGCGCCGCCGCCGCCGGGCAGCGCCTTCACGACCGTCGGGCGCTGGCGCGGCGCGTACGGTCCCGTCGAGCACGGGGGCCACACCTACGGGCTGCGCGTGCACGAGTTTCGCCGCTTCGCCGGCCTGCCACGGGCGTGCGGCGGCGACTTCGAGCTCGCGCTCGACATCGACCCCGCCGAGACCACCGACCTCGCGCTGCTCGCCGGGGGCGGCTGGGCGCTCGTCGATCCGGCGCGTGCCGGCGCGACACCGGCGCGCTACCGCGCGTACATCGCCGCGTCGGCCGCCGAGTTCATGGTGGCCAAGGGGATGTACGTCGACAGTGCGAGCGGGTGGTTCAGCGAGCGCAGCATCTGCTACCTGGCCAGCGGACGGCCGGTGCTCGCGCAGGACACGGGCCTCGCGGACCTCTATCCCCTCGGCGAGGGGCTGATCGCGTTCTCGACGCTCGACGAGGCGGTCGCCGGCGTCGAGGCGATTCGCGCGGACCCGGAGCGCCACGCCCGGGCGGCGCGAGCGATCGCCGTCGAGCACTTCGACTCCGACAAGGTCCTGGGCCGGCTGCTGGAGCGCCTCGCATGACGACGGTGTTCGTCGCGGGAGCGGTCGCCAACAAGCACCGCTACGGCGGCAGCATCTGGGTGCGCATGAGCTGGGCCGAGGCGCTGCGCGACGCCGGCCTGGACGTCGTCTTCGTCGAGCAGATCGACGCCGCGGGCTGCGTCGGCGATGACGGCGCACCGGCGCCATTCGAGCACAGCGCGAACGCTGCGACGTTCAGCGCGGCGATGGAGGAGCTCGACATGGCCGGCTGCCTCCTGTGCCCCGGCGCAGACGGCGGGGCACGCGTGCACGGTCTGCCGCTCGGCGAGCTCTTCGCACGCGCCGACGAGGCAGCGCTGCTCGTCAACCTCGGCGGGCACCTGCGCTGGGCGCCGCTGCTCGCCCGACTGCCGGTGCGCGCCTTCGTCGACCTCGATCCCGGCTTCACGCAGATCTGGCACGCCGAGCATCGCGACGTCGGCGTCGCCGGGCACGACCTGCATTTCAGCGTCGGCCTGAACGTCGGTACGCCGCGCTGCCCGCTGCCGACCGGCGGCGTGCGCTGGCGACCGATCCATCAGCCGGTGACGCTCGCGCGCTGGCAGCCGGTCGCGGGCGACGTGCTGGAGCGCTTCACGACGGTCGCGAGCTGGCGCGGCGCGTACGGCCCGACCGCCTGGGCCGGGCGCTCGTACGGCGTCAAGGCCCACGAGTTTCGCCGCTTCCTCGGCCTCACCGAGGCCGTGCGCGCGGCGGACTTCGAGCTCGCGCTCGACATCGACCCGGGCGACGGCGTCGACGCCAAGCGGCTGCGCGCCCACGGCTGGGCCCTGAGCGATCCCGCCGTGCTCGCCGCCCCCGCCGACTTTCGCCGCTTCGTCCGCGAATCCGGAGCGGAGTTCTCGCCCGCTCAGAACATCTACGTCGAGTCTCGCAGCGGCTGGTTCAGCGACCGCACGGTGCGCTACCTGGCGTGCGGACGCCCGGCGCTCGTCCAGGACACGGGCTTCACGGAGCACCTGCCGACCGGCGAGGGGCTCATCGCATTCTCGACACTCGATCAGGCCGCCGCGGGCGCCCACGCCCTGCTCGCCGACTACCCGCGCCACCGCGCGGCGGCGCTGCGCATCGCCACCGAGCACTTCGCCGGCCCGCGCGCGATCGCGCCGCTCCTGCAGGCCGCGGGGGTGGCGCCGTGAGCCTGCGGATCGTGCTGAGCGGGATGCTCGCGAGCGTCCCCGGCCAGGGCGGGGCCTCATGGGCGGTCCTCCAGTATCTGCTCGGCCTGCGGCGACTCGGACACGACGTCGTGTTCGTCGAACCGGCCGGCAACGGCCCCGAAACGCGCGCGTACTTCGACGCGATCGTCAGGCGCTTCGGCCTCGCGGGCCGCGCCGCCCTGCTCGACCCCGCGACCGGCGCGAGTACCGGCATTGCGCGGGCGCAGCTCGCGGAGCTCGCTGCCGGCGCGGACCTGCTGCTGAACATCTCCGGGGTGCTCGACGACGACGAGCTGCTCGGCGCGATCGGCGTGCGCGCGTTCGTCGATCTCGATCCGGCCTTCACCCAACTTTGGTACACGGCGGAGGGAATCGACATGGGCTTTGACCGCCACAACCGCTTCGTCACCATTGGCGGCCGGATCGGTTCGGACGGCTGCACGGTGCCGACGTGCGGGCGCGACTGGATCACGACGCTCCAGCCGGTCGTTCTCGAACATTGGCCGGTCGCCGACGGGATCGAGCACGACGCCCTGACGACCGTCGGGCATTGGCGCGCGTACGGCTCGATCGAGCACGGCGGCGTGCACTACGGACAGAAGGCCCACAGCCTGCGCGGCCTTGTCGAGCTGCCGCGCCGCAGCGACGCGCGCTTCACGGTCGCGCTCGGCATCCATCGCGACGAGCGCTCCGATCTCGCGGCGTTGCGCGCCAACGGCTGGGAGCTGCTCGACCCCGCGGTCGTCGCACGCTCGCCCGACGCTTACCGCGACTTCGTGCGCGGCTCGTGGGCGGAGCTGGGGATCGCGAAGAGCGGCTACGCGGCGGCTGCCTGCGGGTGGTTCAGCGATCGCAGCATCTGCTACCTGGCGTCCGGCCGGCCGGTGGTCGCGCTCGACACCGGCTTTCGCCCGGACATCCCGGCCGGCGACGGCCTGCTCGCGTTCTCGACGGTCGACGAGGCGGTGGCCGGGATCGACGCGCTGCGCAGCGACTACGACCGCCACCGCCGCGCGGCGCGCACGCTCGCCGAAGACCTCTTTGATTCCGACGTAGTGCTGAGGAGGCTCCTGGAATGCCTGTAGCCGACGCTGAATTGCGCCATGCGCTCGAGGGCGTCCTGAAACGCCACGTGCGAGACGTGCACCGCACCGCGCATCCGTACGAGTCCAGCCACGCGATCGAGGACGTCGAGGTCGTCTTCGACGAGGGGTCGCCGCTGCGGCTCGTCTTCAAGGAGATGACCGCGCTCAGCCTTCACGCAAGCGGCAGCAGACGCGCGACCCTGCACGACCCCGACCGGGAGATCGAGGCGTACGTGCACGGGCTCGCTTTCGCCGGGCTCGACGTCCCCGCCTGCTACGGGGCGGTCTGCGAGCCGGGCCGCCGCTGGCTGTTCCTGGAGTCGGTGGACGGCGTCCCGCTGTGGCAGGTGGCCGGCAGCGCAGCATGGATGCAGGCCGCGGGCTGGCTGGCGGCCCTGCACGCCCGTGGCGCACCCGCGCACAGGGGGCACCTGATGCGCTATGACGCGGCGTATCTCCAGGGCTGGCTGGCGCAGGCCCTCGCGCGCACGCCCGAAGGCGCGCTCGACGGAGTGGCCGCCGTATGGGAGCGCGCGGTGCGGCGCCTGGCGATGTGGCCTGATGCCGTGATCCACGGCGACTTCTACCCGTCGAACGTCCTCGTGCAGGCCGGGCCGGCGGGCAGCCAGCGGATCCGCCCGGTGGACTGGGAGCTCGCCGGCATCGGCCCGGCGTTGCTCGACCTCGCGGCGCTCACGTCCGGGGGGTGGACCGAGGGCGAGCGCGGCGCGATCGCCCTCGCCTACCACGCCGCGCTGCCGCCGCCCGCCCGGCCGGCCGTCGGTGCCCTGCTCGACACGCTCGCGTGCGCCCGCCTGGTCGTCGCCGTGCAGTGGCTGGGCTGGCCGCGTCACCGCCCTGCGCCGCCCGAGCACGAGCACGACTGGCTGGCTGACGCGACCGCGCTGACGAGCAGGATCGCTACGTGACCGCCGCCGTACGACTCGTCGTCAACGCCGATGACTTCGGCCGCAGCTCGGCGATCAACGGCGGCATCCTCCGCGCGCACCGCGACGGCATCGTCACGAGCGCGAGCCTCATGGTGCGCTACGAGGCTGCGGCGGCTGCCGCGGCCTCGCTACGAGAACACCCACAGCTCGGGATCGGTCTGCACCTCGACCTGGGCGAGTGGGAGTACCGCGATGGCGACTGGCATCCGGTCTACGACGTGGCGCGACCGGATGACCGCGAGGCCGTCGAGGACGAGCTCGCGCGCCAGCTCACCGAGTTCCGGCGCCTTACCGGGAGCGAGCCCACGCACATCGACTCCCACCAGCACGCGCATCGCGACGAGCCGGTGCGCTCGTCGGTGCGGCGCGCCGCCGCCGCGCTCGGCGTGCCGGTCCGGCACGCGCCGGGTGTGCGCTACTGCGGCGCGTTCTACGGCCAGGGCCGCCACGGCGAACCGCTGCCCGAGCTCATCTCGGCGCAGGCGCTCGCCGGCCTCGTCTCTGGGTTCGAACCCGGGGTCACCGAGCTCGCGTGCCATCCCGCCGCCGCCGTGGACTTTGAGAGCTCCTACGCGCACGAGCGGCTCGCGGAGCTGAACGCGCTATGCGATCCCCGCGTCCGCGCGGCCTTGCTGGAGACGGAGGTCGAGCTGTGCAGCTTTCGCGCCCTTCGCGAATGAGCCACGTAGACTGCCCGCGCCCATGGCCGCACCCGCCACCGCCGAGGCGATCCGCGACGTCAACACGCGATACCACGACGCCGCCGCCGAGCACTACGACACGAAGTGGGGCGTTGACTTCGGTGAGGTCGGCCGCGCGCAGGTGCGCGGCAAGCTGCACAAGCTGCTCGGAAAGCCGTTGCCGACGTTCGCCCGATCGCTGGAGATCGGCGCGGGAACCGGCTACTTCACGCTGAACATGCTCCAGGACGGCGTCGTCGACGCGGCAACCGCGACCGACATCTCCCCGGGGATGCTCGACGCGCTGCAGGTCAACGCGCGGCGCATCGGCGTCGACGTCCAGACGGTGGCGTGCGACGCCGAGGCCCTGCCGTTCGCCGACGCGTCCTTCGATCTCGTGCTCGGCCACGCGGTGCTGCACCACCTCCCCCATCTCGACATCGCGTTCGCCGAGTTCCTGCGCGTCCTGCGGCCCGGCGGCGTGTTCCTCTTCGCCGGAGAGCCGTCGCGCACCGGCGACCGGATCGCCGCCGTGCCCAAGCGCGCCGCGCTGCGTACCGCGCCGATGTGGCGCACGCTGATGCGGGCGCGCGCCGCGGACGGCTACGAGTACCCCGACAGCCATGACGCCTGGCCCGACGTGCCCGGCGACCTCGACGGCGAGGCGCTCGAATCGTTCGTCGACGTGCACGCGTTCACCCCCGACGAGCTCGGGCTGTGGCCGCGGCGAGCCGGCTTCGCCGACGTGCGCGTCCGCGGCGAAGAGCTGCTGGCCAACTGGTTTGGCTGGATGAACCGCACGCTCGAGGCGACCGCGGTGCCCGAGGACATCCCGTGGCTGTGGCGCCAGTACGCATTTCGCGGGTACCTCGCGTTGCAGCGCCTCGACGTGGCGCTGCTCGAGGGGCGCCTGCCGCCGGCGGTGTTCTACAACCTCATGGTCGTCGGGAGGAAGCCGGCCTGACCGACCAGCCCACACGCCGCCTGGGGCTCGTCGCGCTCGGCGACAGCATCACCGTCGGCGAGGGCTCCATGGCGCTCGGCGTCACGCCGTTGTCCTGGGCGCAGTGGCTCGCGCGCGCGCTGGACCTGCCCTACACGACCTACGCGTTCAACGGCGCGCGTACGCAGGACGTCCTGCGCCAGCAACTCCCGCGCGTGCGCGCGGACTACGACCTCGCGACGCTCTACGCCGGCGTCAACGACGTGCGCGGCACGGACTGGGATCCCGTGGCCTACGAGCACGACCTCGACGCGGTCGCGAGCGGCCTCGCCGAGCGGGCCGAGCGCCTGCTCATGCTGACGCTGCCGCTCGACCTCGGGCGGCCGACCTCCGCCCCCAAGCCAGCCGCGGCGAACGAGGTCGTGCGCCGGGTCGCGCAGCGCCGGGGCGCGCTGGTCGCCGATCTCGAGGACTTCGGCTCGTGGACGACCGTCCTGCCCGACATCGTCCATCCGACGGCGCTCGGCCAGGTCGACATCGCCGACCGGGCCGCGGACGCCGTCGACGCTCCTGTGCGGCCCTCGTCGCTCGTGCAGTCCTACAACGCATCACGGGCGCGCTACGCACCGAGTCACGTGCGCGCGCTCGCGCGCGACGTCGCGCGGCGCGCGCGCGAGCAGATCCTGCCGCCGCGATGAGAGCCGCGCTGCCCGCCGCGCTACGTCTGGCGATCGCGCCGCGCGTGCGCGCCGGCCGCGGCATCGCGCTCGGGCGCGGCGTGCGCTTCGAGATCGCGCCGGACGCCGAGGTCGTGCTCGGCGACGGCTGTGCGCTCGGCGAGCACACGCGGATCGTCGCCCGCGGCGCGCGCGTCGAGCTCGGCGCCGGCGTCGTCCTGGGCGACCGCGTCACGATCGTCTGCCACGCCGGCGTGACGATCGGCGAGCGTGCACAGCTCGCGGAGGGGGCGGTCATCGTGGACTTCAACCACGTCTACGACGACGTCGAGCTACCGATCCGGGTGCAGGGAGTCATCGCCGAGCCGGTCGTCATCGGCGCGGGGGCGCGGATCGGGCTCGGCGCGAGCATCCTGCCCGGGGTATCCGTCGGGGAGGGAGCGCTCGTCGGACCGCACGCGGTCGTCACACGCGACGTGCCCGCGGCCGCCGCCGTCGAGGGCGTCCCCGCGCGGCCGGTCCCGCGCGGGCCGGCGCGGGACTGAGCATGGATGCGGGCACCGTCGCCCTGCTCGCCGCGGCGGGGTTCGGCGCCGGCGCGGTCAACGCCGTGGCAGGCGGCGGCTCGCTCATCTCCTTCCCGGCGCTGCTCGCCGCGGGCTACCCGAGCGTGACCGCGAACGTGACGAACGCGCTCGCGGTGCTGCCGGGCTACCTGGGCGGCTCGGTCGCCTACCGCCGCGAGCTCGCGGGCCAGGGCGGGCGCATCCGCGCGCTCGCCCTCACGAGCGCGTTCGGGGCCGGCGCGGGCGCGGCGCTGCTGCTCGTGACCTCCAACGCGCTCTTCGAGGCCGTCGTGCCGTGGCTCATCCTGGCGGCGTGCGGGATGCTCGCGCTGCAGCCGCGCGCGGCGGCGTTCGCGCGGCGCCGGCGGGAGCGCGGCGGGCGAGGCGGGCGCCTCGCTCTGCACGGCGCGCTGTTTGCGGCGGCCCTGTACGGCGGCTACTTCGGCGCCGGCCTCGGGATCATGCTCCTCGCGGTGCTCGGCGTGTTTCTCGAGGACGACCTGCAGCGCCTCAACGCGCTCAAGGGCGTGCTCTCGCTGCTCATCGCGATCGTGACCGTCGCCGGTTTCGCATTGTTCGGCCCGATCGCCTGGGACGCGGCTGCCATCGTCGGCACGGCGTGCCTCGCCGGCGGAGCCGCCGGGGTGCGGCTCGCCCGGCGCCTGCCGGCGCCCTTGCTGCGCGCCGTCGTCATCGCCTACGGCGTCGCCGTGGCGATCGTGTTGCTCGTCTGATCCACTGGCTGCGGCGATGCACCGTCAACCGGTCTCGCCTTCCGACCAGCACGCACGACGCGCGGAACGGGTATGAGTTCGGGATGGACTCGCTGCGAGGACAGCTCCTCATCGCCGGTGCCACGCTGCCCGATCCGAACTTCGCGCGGACGGTGGTGCTCATCTGTGAGCACAACGAGGAGGGAGCGCTCGGGCTCGTGCTCAACCGGCCCGGCGAGCTGAGCGTCGGCGATGCGGCGTCCGAGCTCGGCCCGCTGGCCGGCGAGGACGCGATCATCGACCTCGGCGGCCCGGTCCAGCCCGACGCGCTGCTCGTCCTCGCCGAGTTCGACGATCCCGGCCTCGCGGGCATGCCCGTGACGGGCGCCGTGGGGATCGTGGGCGACGCCGGCGGCGTCGAAGATCTCCTCGACGTGACCGGCCGGGTGCGGGTCTTCGCGGGGTACGCCGGCTGGGGACCCGGGCAGCTCGACAGCGAGCTGGAGCGCGACGACTGGTTCGTCGCGCCGGCCGGCGCCGACGAGATCTTCGAGACCGATGCGGACGAGCTCTGGCGGCGCGTGCTCGAGCGCAAGGGCGGTCACTACGCACTCGTCGCGCGGATGCCGGTCGATCCGTCGGTGAATTAGCGGACCCGATCTTCACGCCCGCAGGCCGGCGAGCGCGCGGCCGACGCGGGCGAGCAGCCCCCGGGGGACGTCGTGATCGCCGTTGGTGACCACGCGTCGCGGCCCGTCCCAGTGACCCACGAGCTCGCGGTACAGCACCGAGCGCCTGCGCAGCTCGTCGTGACTTCCCACCAGGGCCTGCCCACCGTCGAGTACGAGCACCCGCCGCGCGCGCAGTGCCGAGCTGATCCGATGGGCGATGACGAGCAGCGTCCCGCCCCGCTCGGCGAAGGCCCGCTCGACGCGCGCCTCCGAAGCCGGATCGAGATGGCAGGTCGCCTCGTCGAGGATGACGACCGGCGCCTCTGCGACGTAGGCCCGTACGAGCGTCAAGAGCTGGCGCTCGCCGCCCGACAGCGCGCTCGGATCCAGGGCGGCCCCGTATCCGCCGAGCCGGTCGACGAGCGCGCGGGCACCGAGCCGCGCCACCGCGTCGTCGAGCAGCGCGTCGCCTGCGTCGGGGCGCATATAGGCGAGGTTCTCGCGCACCGTGCCCGCAAACACGTAGGCCTGCTGAGGGATCAGGACCCGCTGGCGCGCGGCGGTCGCGACGTCGAGTGCCGCGACTGGCTGACCGCCGAGCAGCACTGCCCCGTGCTGCGGTTCGAGCAGCCCGGCGATGAGCCCGGCCAGCGTGGATTTCCCTCCCCCGCTCGGCCCGACGACAGCGAGGTGATCACCTTCGCCGATCGCAAGGTCAAGGCCGACGATGACCGGCTGGGTGGCGCGCCCGTAGCCGAACGTGACCTCGCGGAGCGCGATCGCGTAGCCGCGGGGCCCGGCGCTGCCCGCGCTCGCGGGCGCCGGCCCGTCCTCCGCGTCCTCGGTCTCCTCGACGATCCGCGCGAGCGTGACGAACAGCCACAGGCCTGTGTTGCCCAGGCCTCGCACGAGCGTCTGGAGCGCCGGATGCACGCCCTGGGCCACGTACGTGAGCGCGCCCAGGATGGCGCCGGTGCTCGCGCCGTGATCGAGCAGCCAGCGCCCCTCCGCCAGGATGAGGACAACGGGCAGGAGGCCGCCGACGGCGACCGCCACGGTCCGCAGCGCCGTGAACCGGGCGAGCTCGCGGGTCGCCCGAGCCTGAGCGTCGATGTGCTCGCCGACCATGCGGCGCACCTGTTTTTCAGCACCACACGCCGTCACGTCTCGCAGCCCATCGGCGACGGTGGCCGCCCTCGCCGCGATCCGCTCGTCGGCCAGGATCGACGCTCGCTGCCGCGCCGCCATGCCCGGGAGGGCGAACGCGAAGAGCGCCAGTCCGAGCACGAGCGGCGGGACGACGAGCACGAGCACGACCGGCGCGAGCGTGAGCAGGCCCAGCAGTGCGCCGACCGCGGTGACGACGAAGCCTTGGACGACGAGCAGCACCGAGGCATAAGCCTCGCGCACGATCTCGACCTGCTGCGTCAGGCGAGCGACCCCGGCGCTGTCGGGCGCGGCTCCGGTGGCCGAGCTGCGGCGCAGCGAGCCGTGCACCGTGCGCCTGACGAGCTCGTCGCGAAACGGCTCGACGACGGCGGCGAGGCGCAGGAACGTCTGGCGGGTCGCCCACCCGCCGGCCAGCACGCTGACCGCGAGCAGGCCCAGCCAGGCGACGCCGGTCGTTGTGCGACCGTCAAGAAAGCCGTCATCGATCGCCCGCGCGACAAGCAGGCCCGACAGGAAGGCCGGCAGCGCCTGAACGAGCGACCACGCTGCCAGGCGCCGTACCTCCGGCCCCCGCCCGCGCACGGAGGACCGCAGGAGCCGGCCCATCGCCGCACGCCGCATCGCGCGGGTCATGGCGGGCCGCCGTTCGTCGCGATCACAGCATCGGCGTCGGCGCCCTCGTCGCGCACCTCGAACAGCGCCCGGTACGCCGGATCGCGCCAGAGCTCGTCGTGCGGGCCGTACGCACGGATCCCGCCGTCCTGAAGCCAGACCACCGCGTCCGCGCGCGCGGCGGTCGATGCCCGATGCGCGACGACGATCCGCGTGCGACCGGCGAGCGCGCCCGTGAGCACGGCGCTGATGTGATGCTCGGTGACGGTGTCGAGACTCGCGGCGACGTCGTCAAGGACGATGACGCGCCGCGCGTGGGCGAACGTGCGGGCGAGCCCCACGCGCTGGACCTCGCCGCCGGACATCGGGGCGTCGGCCAGATTGGTGTCGTAACCGTCCGGCATGTGGCGGATGAAGTCGTCGGCGCGCGCGGCGCGGGCGGCGGCGATGACCTCGTCCCGCGCCGGGCTCTCCGTGCCACACGCGATCACGTCGCCGAGCGTCTCGCCGATCAGCGCCGGACGCTCGAAGCCGTAGCCGATCTCGCGGCGCAGCTCCTCGTGGCCGAGGTCTCTCAGCGCCGCCCCGTCGAGACGCACGTCGCCGGCGTCGGGATCGACGAGCCGGCCGGCGAGTGCCGCGAGCAGCGACTTGCCGGCTCCGCTGCGGCCGACCACGGCGACGAAGCTGCCGGCCGGTATGACGAGGTCGAGGTCCGCGAGCACCGGCCGACCCTGCGCCAGCGCCGTCACACCGCGAAACTCCAGGCGCCCTCCGCCCGCGGGTGCGGGTTCCGTGCCGTAGCGCATCGGCGTCGCCTCGAGGACCTCGGCCACGCGCGCGGCCGCCGCGCGCGAGCGCACGAGCCGGGTCATCCCCGTCACTGCGCCCTCGATCCCGCTGGCCAGCAGGACGAACTGGCTCGCGGCGATGAGCTCGCCGGGACTGATCTGCCTGCGCGCGAGCAGGACGCCGGCCACCGCGAGCACGGCGATCTCGAGCAGCGCCACGAGCACAGCGTCCTGCGCGGCGATCCGCATCTGCGCACGCCACATCGCGACGCCCTGGCGATGAAGCTCGGGCAGCGGGCCGAGCACGCGCTGGGCTTCGCGCTCGGCCGTGCCGGCGGCGGCGATCGTCCGCGCGCCGGCGAGCGCGTCGAGCAGCCGCCCCGCGATCGTGCCCTGGAGCGCGAGGTAGCGCTCCGCGATGTCTGAGGCATCACGGGCAAAGGCGCGCAACACGAGCATGAAGACCGGCAACCCCGCGACGAACGTCGCGCACAGCCAGGGGTCGATGATCGCGAGCGCGACGATCCCGCCGAGCGCCGGAACGAGTCCCGCCACGCTGCGCACGACGTCGGGCGCGACGCGGCCCGCTTCCTCGGCGTTGCCGACGAGGCGGGCCGTGACCTCGCCAGCCGGCAGGCGCTTCGCCGGCCGGGCGCCGAGCGCCAGGACGTGGGCCAGGAGCTCGTGACGCAGGCGCGCCGTCGAGCGAGCGACCGCGGCGCCTGCGGCGAAATCATCCAGCGCGTCGCAGGCCACGAGGACCGCGATCAACCCGGCACAGACGAGGACCCACGTGGCGGCGGAGCGACCGTCCAGAACGGCGTCCACCGTACCTCCGATGACCGCGGGCAGCGCGAGCTCCGCAGCGGCTATCGCGAGCGCCGTCAGCGCGAGGACGACGACCCACGCACCGCCGTGCCGGGCGGTGCCCACGAGGAGGCGATCCGCTCCGCGGCGGACAGCGACATCCGTTGCAGCTGCGGCGGTCCTTGTGCTCACCGGCTCCTCGGGTCTAGGCTCTCTGTGTCATTGCGGTGAGCCATCGTTCGGCGCAACCGGATGCCCGGGGCAGCCGCTCCGTACGGAGGAGCGGCTGCCTCGACTCAGGCGTGCTGCTAACGGCAGAGGAGAAGGCTCAGGCCGCTGTGGTTGTTGCAGCCCTTGCTGGATCCGCTCTTGCCCGCCCGGACGTCGGACGGAGCCTGCATACCCTGCAGATCGAGAATCGCCATGTGCTGATTTCACCTCCCTTCCGCTGTTGGAAGTACAAGATCGGAAACTCGCGCGCCGGCTGTGGTCGCTGGGAGGAACGGAAGTCCGACGGGCTCGTCGTGGAGCGCGGCGCCCATCGCGAGCAGCACACCGGCCGTGCCGGTGGCGAGGTCCATCGACAACCGCAGAAGCTCCTCCCCCGGAAACGCGACGTGGCCCTGATACGTCGTGGCATGCCAGGCGAGACGCCGGATGTGCGTCGCGACGACGTCGTCCTCTGCCGCGGTTGCCGGCGGGCGGCCGTGGCTGAGGTACATGATCATTCCGGCCCGCCCCCAGAACAGGCCCGGCTCGATGTAGAACGCGCACTCGGCCGTCTTGCGGATCGCCGCTGCGGCGGCGGAGAACCGCTCGTCCTCGCGGTGAACGAGATACTCGGCGAGCACGAGCCCGATGCCGGCGCTCCCATCCGCGAGATACGGCATCGACCGCCAGCCCTCGTTGACGTCCATCGCGCCGTCGTCGCGCATGAGGCAGCGCCGCAGGTCCTGGCCCAGCGCGGTCTGCGCGAGGTCGAGCAGCGCCGGATCGCCGAACTTGTCGTACAGGCGCAGGAAGAGCAGCGCCGGGCCGCTGGAGCCACGGATGAGCCCCGCGTATGGGTGCTCACCGCCGCTGATCTCGGGAACGCTGTCCTCCTCGCCGAGCCGATCGGCGACGATCTCGGCGACCTGGACGGCCTGGCGCCAGAGCCCGGCTTCGCCGGTCTTCGTCGCGAAGTGCGCGAGGTTGAGGCCGATGCCGGCCAGCCCGGCGTACAGGTCCAGACCGAGGTGGTCGAGCTTGCCGTCCAGCTCGACCGCGCACATGTCCAGCAGCGCTCGCGCATCGCTGTCGCGATCGAGCCGGTCCAGTGCGTACGCGATCCCGTGTAGTCCGTCGTAGAACCCGACACGCATGCCGGGCTGGGGGCTCATTGCCCGCTCGACAAGCCACGCCTCGTAATCGGGGTGGCGTACGGCGCCGGTGACGTCGAGCGCGTAGAGGACACCGGCCGCGCCGTAGGCCAGGTTCAGGCCGTTCGTGTGGAACTGCTTCGGGTCGCCTGGGAACAGGCGGTCGTTGCGCTCCGGAGTGGCGGAGGCCACGATCGCTTGGACCATCGATCCGCGGGCGAGCACCCAGCCCAGCCGGTCGGGCTCGAGCGGCGGCGCGCACTGCGTCGGTTCGCCGCAGGCCGGCGGCCCCGGGCGGGCGTCCTCGATGACGCGCACGGCATCGTCGAGGAACGCGCGCGGCACGTCTTCGAACAGCTCGGCGATCTCGTCCGCGATCTCGCGCGCCTTCGACGGATGCTGCGGAATGAGTCGCGTCAGCGGCAGGAACACGAACAGCCGCAGGCAGGCCAGCGCGTAGTCGTCGATGTCAAACCCGGTCATGCCTGGCGGCGAGGCGAACCCGGGATCGGCGAGCGGCGGCCGGGCGCCCTCGCTGACGTGCGAGGCGATCTCCAGATCGATGAGCACGATCCGCCCCCCGTCCTCGACGAGGACGTTGGACGGATGCAGGTCGGCGAGGACGATCCCGCGCTCGTGCACGGCGGCGACGGCCCGCTCCATGCGCGCGCAGACGTCCAGCGCCCACGACGTGAACGCGTCGATCTCCGCATCGGTCGGGGCGGGGCAGATGAGCGGATAGCGCTCGACGATGCGCTGGCTCAGCGGCTCGCCCGCGATGAAATCGGTCACGAGGAAGTGATGGCCGCCGGCGACGAAGTAATCGCGCACGGCCGGCGCGAGGTCCAGGCCGGCAAGCTGCTCCAGCGTGTCGCGCTCGTGCCCGAGACGCGCGACGGCGTCGCGCTCGTCCCGGTCGAGGCCGGCGTGCGGCCGCGCCTCCTTGAGGACGACCTGCTCGCCGTTTCGGGTGTCGACACCCGCGTAGACCCCGCCGCCGTTTGAGAAGTGCAGGGCGCGCTCGACGCGGTAGGGCAGGTCCTCCATGGTGGTGCTGTTGCGCGCGGCGAGGTGCAGATCCAGGCAGGCCGGCACCGCGACACCGGCCGGCACCCGGAACGTCGCCCCGCGGAGATCGGGGACAAGCTCGCCCGCGCCGTTCTCGATCGCGGGCTCGAACTCGCCGTTTGCGCCGACGCAGAACCGCTCGGCGAACCCGCCGTAGCGCACATAGAGCGGACCCGGACCCCAGCGCAGGTCGCTGAGGATGTAGGGGCTCTCATGGCCGTCGAGCAGGAGGGCGAGCTCGTTGAGGATCCGCTCAAACTGTTGCTCGTCGACCGGGAAGATCGTGACGAACTTACCG
>JAWVGM010000029.1:0-6134 GCA_033855075.1 Solirubrobacteraceae bacterium
TCGACGGTGTCCCAGCTCACCGGGACGGGCTCGACGCCCGCCGGGTGCGCGTCGCGTAGGCCGAGCCCGGCGAACGTCGCGAGCTGGCGCGGCACGCTCGATGGCGGAACGGCCATGACGTGCTGGAAGCGCGAGCCGGGGGCCACCGGCACGAGGAGCAGGGCGACGTAGTCGTCGAGGACGCCGGTCACGAGCAGGTCGTTGCCGTCACGGCGCAGGCGCAGGCGGATCGTGGCCAGCGGCGCGGACCATGTGGCTGCGACCGCCTCGAGGTCCTCGACCGGCTGGCCGCCCGCCAGCAGGCCGGCGCGCTCGAGCTCGGCCACGAGATCTGCCGGCGCCGACGCGGGCGCCGCGAGCGCGTCGAGGTGCCCGGTCGTCGCGACGAGCCCGCGGCCGCCGGGATCGAAGCGCAGCTCAGCCATCGAGCCTCACCGAGTCCGCGATCGCGCGCAGCGTCTCGGCGTCGTGCGGGAAGTCCGAGGTGAGCGCGGTCGCGGACAGCACAAGCGTGCCGGCCTCGACTGGCGCCATCCACTGCTCGAGCGTCAACTCGTGGTCGCCGTCGCGGTGAGCGGCCACGGCCCGAGCACCCGCGCGTTCGCCGAAGACCGTAGCTTCGCTCTCGAGCACGATCACGTCCGCGAGCGCGGTCTCGAGCGCGATGAGCTGTGTGGCAACGCACTCCTCCTGCGACATCGCTTCGTCGGCGGGCTGCAGGACGATGTTGAGGTTGGTGCGGAACGCGTCGGATCCGCGCGGCGGCGCGATGACGGCGACGAGCGAGCCGAACATCCCGCTGACGACCGTCCAGTCGGGCGGATGGCGCAACTCGCACTCACGTGCGGGCAGCACGTAGAGGCTCCAGCTGTCGGTCGTGTCGTCATCCATGGTTGTGACTCCTTAGAAGGGGTTGAGCGACGACAGCGCTTTCTTGGCGCCGTCCGCGGCCTTGTGGGCGACTTCGCCGGCCTTCTTGGCGGCGTTGACGGTGAAGTCCTTGATGTCGTCGGCGTGCCTGCCGATGACTCCGCCACCCCATTCGCCGAGCTTGCTGCCGGCAATTGCGCCGATCCCGCCAGCGATGATCGCGCCCGCGACGCCTCCGACGACCGTGCCCGCGCCCGGGATCACGGACCCGATCGTTGCGCCGAGCAGGGCTCCGCCCGCGATGCCGCCCACCACACCGCCGACGGCCTTGCCGGACGCCTTGCCGACTGCCTCGTTGCGCTTGGCCGGCGGCGCATGGAACGCGCTGACGACGTCGAGGGCGTCGGGGATGACCCCGATGACCTTGAACGCCTTGCCGGCCAGGCGCAGGTACTTGGCGTCGTCGGCGTGGCTGGCGATGTCGTGACCGATGTTGCGCCAGTGGCCCTTCACCCACGTCCGCGTGCCGCCGGGAATCGCGCGCCAGTGGCCGGTCACCCGGGTCCACTGCTTCCAGTACTCCCCAAAGCGTTCAAGGCCGTCGCCAATGCCGCCGAGGCCGACGCCGAGGAGGTCCTTCCAGGTGAGGAGGGGGGTGTGCGGCGAGTTGCCGCCCGAGTCGGCGAGCTCGGCGAGGAACGCGCGGAAGCGCAGTTCGTCCGGCACGCTCTGCAGCGCGTGCGACGACGCGTGCGCGTGGCTTTGCAGCCCCGCGAGGCTGGTGCGGACGTCGGCCGCGACGTGCGGGGGCATCGCCGGCAGCCCCGCCGACGTCGCGCGCACGAGGTCGTTCTCGACCGTCATGCGAATCGAGTCGATGGTGCGCGCCGCCGACCGCATCGGGTCCGGCTCGAACCCCAGGTGCATGCCCAAGCTCATCGCGGCTTGTCGGCGAGAAGCTCGCGCGCGACGGCCTTGTCGTAGCGGTGCTGGGACTGCTCGACCCCGCCGGCCTCTTGCACGAGACGGCGGGCGACGCCGCGCAGGCCTTCGGCGTCGCGATCGACGTCCGCCAGCCAGTGCGTCACCCGCGCCGCGATCCGCTTTGCCGCCGGCCCGGTGAAGCCGAGGTCCTGCCGGCGCGCGCCCGCGGCATGTGTCTGCATGTCATCCGCGGCCTGGAAGTAGACGCGTGCGAGCGCGCGCATGCCGTCCGGATCGCCGGGCGGGCGCGGACCGAGGTTGAGGGTCATTTAGGTGAGAGCTCGCAAGAGGTGAACCGGCGCGACGATGTCCGGCGAAGCTAGCGGTCGCCGCACGCGGTTGCAACCGCCAGCGCGTCGCAGACCTCGTGCATCCGCTCCGCCGACAGCCGCGTGATCCGCTCGACGCACAGCGCCGGCCGGATGACGGTGACGTTGTCGAGGGTGAGACAGCAGGTCGATGGCATGCCGTCGGCTCGACCCAGGACGACCTCGGTCGGTATCTCGCGGATGGTTCGTGTCGCCGGCACTGCGAGAACCTGATGCAACACCGGGATCGCCTCGTCGCGAGTCAAGATCAAGAACGGCCGCCGTCCCGCGCGCGGATGTTCGTACCACCACACCTCGCCGCGTGTCACCACGGCTCGTGGCCCGTCGCGCGGTCCTCGGCGTCGAGTCGCGCGAGCAGCTCGTCCGTCGCGATGTCCGCCGCGGACGTTGGATCGCCCCACTCGTCCGGTTGTGCCTGCGGGATCCGTCGATACCCGTCCGCGACGCGTTCGCCGACGGCGGCAGCCGTGCTCTGCCGCAAGCCGTCGACGACGAACTCGCGGATGAGCGCGGATCGGGACACGGATCGGCGTGCCGCGAGCGTATCGAGAGACTCGACGAGCTCTTGGGTCAGCTGCACCATCGTCTGCGTGCGAGCCATAGCCCTACCGTAGCACTATGGTCTGGCGAGCCCGATGCTGCTAGTCGGCGCGGTGGATCGGGATCGTGTACGGGCGGATGTCGCTCGCGCGCACGATCGCGGATCCCTTGGCTGCCTCGTAGCGGACGATCTCCGCCTTGACCTGCTCGCGGCGGCCCTCCAGCCCCGCGATCTCGTCTTCGAGCTCAGCCCGGCGGCGCTCCAAAGCGGCGACCCGGCGGCGCGTGCGCTCGAGCTGCTCCTCGAGCTCGAGGACCTTCTCGACGCCCGCGAGGTTCAGGCCGAGCTCAGCCGTCATCTGCTGGATGCGGCGCAGCTTCTCGACGTCCTCGTGCGAGTACAGCCGCGTGCCCTTCGGGGAGCGCTTTGGCTCGATCAACCCCCGCTGCTCGTACATCCGCAGCGTCTGCGGATGCATCTCGGCGAGCTCCGCCGCCACAGAGATCATGAACACGCCGCGGTCGGAGGACACCTCGATACGAGTCGTGGTCCGCCGGCGCGAGGTCACGGCGTGAACAGCCTCTCACGCGGGTTGCCGTTAAGCACCTTCGCCAGGTCGTCCACCGCCGCCGACTGCTCGGCCGTCAGCGACGCGGGCAGGTCGAGGACGAAGCGATAGTGGATGTCGCCGCGGCCGGGCTTGCCGAAGCGCTTGGGACCAAGGCCGCGCAGGCGCTGCACCGTGCCCGGCCGCGTGCCGGGCGGGACCTTCAACGTCTTGCGGCCGTCGAGCGTCGGCACCTCGATGTTCGCGCCGCGCAGCGCCTCGGGGATCGTCAGCGGCACCTCGACCTCGACGTTCTCGCCCTTGCGCGCGAAGACCGGCGACTCCTGGACGTGCGTCACGACGAAGAGATCGCCGGCCTGGCCGCCGTTCTGGCCGGGCTCGCCCTTGCCCGCGAGGCGGATGCGGCTGCCCTCGCGCGCGCCCGCGGGCACGTTGACCCGGTAGCGCTTGACCGTGCGGTTGCGACCCTGGCCCTGGCAGGTCGGGCAGACCTGCTCGATGATCGTCCCGGCGCCGCCGCACTGCGAGCACGGCTGAGAGATCGAAAACAGGCCCTGACCCTCGGACTCGATCCCGCGTCCGTTGCAGCGCGGGCACACCTTCGGCGCGGTGCCCGGCTTGGCGCCGGTCCCGCCGCAGGTGCCGCAGCGCTCGTACGTCGGCACGGAGATCGGGACCTCGGCGCCGTGGATCGCCTGCTCGAAGCCGATCGTGATCTCCGCCTCGAGGTCGCGGCCGCGCTCCGAGCGCGGGCGCGGCGGCGCGCCACCCGCGCCGCCACGGCCGCGCGTGGCCTGGCCGAAGAGGTCCGAGAGGATGTCGCCGAAGCCGCTCGTGTCGAACCCGGGCTGGCCGCTGCCGCCGCGCCCCGCCTGCGAGAACGGGTTGGACAGCGCGCGGTCGTAGTCCTTGCGCTTCTCGGGGTCGCCGAGGACGTCGTGCGCCTGCGAGATCTGCTTGAAGCGCGCCTCGGCCTTCTCGTCGCCCGGGTTCTTGTCGGGGTGGTACTGGCGCGCGAGCTTGCGGTACGCCTTTTTGATCTCGTCGGCAGTCGCCTTGCGGTCGACGCCGAGCACCTTGTAGTGGTCCTGGGGCGCCATGATCTAGCTCGCCACGATCACCCGGGCGGGACGGAGGATCGACTCGTTGAGCCGATAACCGGACTGCAGCACCTGGACGACGGTGCCCGACTCGGCGCCCTCGACCGGCTGCTGGGCCACGGCCTCGTGCTGCACCGGATCGAAGACCTCGCCGTCGGGGCTGAACCTCTGGATGCCGGTGCGCCCGAGCGCCGCCGACAGCTCGGCGGCGAGCAGCCGGACGCCCTGGTTGAGGTGGTGATCGGGGTCCTCGGACTCGACCGCCACGAGCGCGCGGTCGAGGTTGTCGAGTGCCGGAAGCAATTCGCGGGCGAGCTTGCCGATGCCACGCGCTTCGGCCGCGCGGACCTCGCGCGTCATCCGCTTGCGGTAGTTGTCGAAGGCGGCCTGCGTGCGCTGAGCCAGGTCGAGATACGCGTCGGCCTTGTCCGCGCGCTCGCGCAGCGCGGCCTCGTCGACGGGCGCGGCGACGCCGTCGCCGGCGGGCTCGGCATCGGCCGCGTCACCGAGCTCGGCCTCCGCCACGACACCGTCGGCACCGGGTGGCGTGCCGAACTCGTCGGCGACCGCGTCGGCCGGCGGCGGTACCGCCCCGTCGGGCGGCACCGCTGCGCGCTCGGTCTCCACCTCTCGCTCCGGCGCGGACACGGGCTTAGCGCCCCTCGTCCACGACCTCGGCGGCCTCGTCCACGACTTCGGCGTCGACGACGTCCTCGTCGTCCGAGGAGGCGGTCGGCTCGCCGTCGGGGCCGGCGCCGTTACCGCCGGACGCGGCCTGCTGCGCCGAGGCCTTCTCGTACATCGCCTCGGAGATCTTGTGGAACGCGGACTGCAGCGCCTCGGCCTTCGCGTTGAGCTCGGCCGGGTCCTCGGACGTCAGCGACTCGCGCAGATCCTTGATCAGGCCCTCGATCTCGGTCTTCTGCGTCTCGTCCATGTTGTCGGCGAGGTCCTTGACCTGGCGCTCGGCCTGGTACGCGGCGTTCTCGGCGTTGTTGCGCGCCTCGGCGAGCTCACGCAGGCGACGGTCGTCGTCGGCGTGCGACTCGGCGTCGGACACCATCCGCCTGATCTCGTCATCCGACAGCCCGGAGCCGGACTTGATCTCGATCTTCTGCTCCTTGCCGGTGCCGAGGTCCTTCGCCGACACGTTGAGGATGCCGTTGGCGTCGATGTCGAAGGCGACCTCGATCTGCGGGATCCCCCGCGGCGCCGGCGGGATGCCGGTCAGCTGGAACTTGCCCAGCGACTTGTTGTAGGTAGCCATCTCGCGCTCGCCCTGCAGCACGTGAATCTCCACGCTCGGCTGGTTGTCCTCGGCGGTCGAGAACACCTCGCCCTTGCGGGTCGGGATGGTGGTGTTGCGCTCGATCAGCTTCGTCATGACGCCGCCCTTGGTCTCGATGCCCAGCGTCAGCGGGGTCACGTCGAGCAGCAGCACGTCCTTGACGTCGCCGGCCAGCACGCCGGCCTGGATCGCGGCGCCAACCGCGACGACCTCATCGGGGTTGACTCCCCTATGGGGCTCCTTGCCGGTCAGCTCCTTGACCTTCTCCTGCACCGCCGGCATCCGGGTCATACCGCCGACCAATACGACATGGTCGATCTTGGCGGCGCCCTTCTCCTTGGCGTCATCGAGCGCCTGGCGAACCGGGGCGATCGTGCGGTCGAGCAGCGACGAGGTCAGCTCGCCCAGCTTGGCGCGCGTGAGGCGCGTGTCGAGGTGCTTGGGTCCGCTGGCG
>JAWVGM010000030.1:0-3168 GCA_033855075.1 Solirubrobacteraceae bacterium
GCCTCGGGACGACCGACGACTGCGGCTTCTCCCCGTTCTCGATCGACGAGAAGCCCAACCACGGCTCGCCGGACTATGCCCGCGAGATCGCATTCCAGAAGATCGCCAACCGCGTCGAAGGCACCAAACGCGCCGCCGAGAAACTCGGCGTTTCGTAGGCCGACCGCTCAGCAGATCCAGCAGTTCTGAACGAGGCCCGGGCGCACGCTCCGGGCCTCTTTCGTGCTCGCAGCAGATGCAGAAGTGCGTGCGTTTTATGTGTCTAAGGCCGCTAAGCTACGGCTGGTGTCTATAACTCTGACGCAGCTGCGCAGCTTCCTGGCGGTCATGCGGGGTGGCTCCGTGACAGCGGCCGCGGACGAGCTCGTCGTCACCCAGCCGTCCGTGTCCGCGGCCGTCGCCGCACTCTCCCGCGAGCTCGGAACCCCCGTCACCGAGCGCGAGGGTCGCGGGATCCGCCCGACCGCCGCCGGCAACGCGTTCGCCCCCTTTGCCGCCGATGTCATCGGCCTGCTCGAGGAGGGGCGCCGCGCCGCGCGCGAGGCGGCGCACCTCGCCGACAGGCGCCTGCGTCTCGCGGCGGTCACGACCGCGGCCGAGTCGTTCGTCCCGCCGCTCATGCGGGCCTTCTCGATGGGCAACGCGGAGATCGGGCTGACGCTCGCCGTCGGCAACCGAGAGCACGTCCTCGACCTCGTCCTCGACCACCGCGCGGACGTTGCCATCGGCGGCCGTCCGCCGCGCGATCCGCGCATCGAGGCGACGGCGATTCTTCCGAACGAGTTCGTGCTCATCACGCACCCCGACGACCCGCACGCTTCCGGCGGCACCGTCGACGCGACCGAGCTCGAGCGCCGCGTGTGGCTGCTGCGCGAGCCGGGCTCGGGCACCCGGGTCGTCAACGAGGAGTTCCTGTCGGCCGCCGCGCTCGAGCCGGACACGCTGACGCTGGGCTCCAACGGCGCGATCAAGCAGGCTGCGCGCGCGGGAATCGGCGTGGCGTTCATCTCTCGCGCCGCGGTCGCGCTCGAGCTGGAGGCCGGGCTGCTCGCCGCGCTGCCCGTCCGTCACCGTCCCGCTGCGCGGCGCTGGTATGCGATGTGCTCGACGGTCGGGCCGCAGCGCTCCGCCGTCGAGCGCTTCATGACATTCGCAGCGTCGGCCGAGGCGCGCGAGGCGCTCAGCGACGTCTCCGGCCTCGCGAAGAGCCCGACGCCGAAGCCGGCGCGCGTCAAGCGGTAGCGCCCTTCGCGCTACTTAGCGGCGCCGCCGACCGGCTCAGGCTCTTCGTCGGGCGAGCGCTCGCCCTCGACGTGCGTCACCGGGATCCCCCAGCCGCGCACCTTGCTCGGCAGGTCGAGATGCATCCAGCGCGACAGGCGCCGCGGCAATGTCGAGATGATGATCTCGTCGACCTCGCGCTCGTGCAGTGCGTCGGAGATCGCGCAGGCGGGGTCCGAGTCGCCGACATACCCGGTCACCTCGGCGCCGGCCGCGTCACGCAGGAGGTCGAGGGCGCGATCGAGCTGGGCCGCCGCCTCCTGGCGGCCGGCCACCTCGGGGTCAACCACGCGATGCAGCCCGCGCGGCGTCGCGGGCACGAGCAGGTGAAACTCGGCGGGCCCCGCCTGCGCGCGCTCGCGAACGGCCCTGAGGAGTCGCTGCGT
Source organism: Solirubrobacteraceae bacterium (assembly GCA_033855075.1). Lineage (GTDB taxonomy): Bacteria > Actinomycetota > Thermoleophilia > Solirubrobacterales > Solirubrobacteraceae > CADCVQ01. The sequence continues at coordinate 1,668 of JAWVGM010000030.1, forward strand.
TGCCGCCGTGCGGTTCGCCACGATGAGAACCCTGCTCGCACCCTCGTTCATCTCAAGCCCCCCTTTTGGCTTGTGCTGATTGGCACGAGCCAGGGTGGCACATCAGGCGCGAACGTTCAACCGCCGCGCCTCGCGTCAGGAAGCGGGGGTCTTCGCCGGCCGGTCCGCCCGGCTGCCCTCGCCGCCGAGCGCGACGGCGGCCCGGGCGGTGACGAGGTGGTACAGCACGAGCACCTGGACGAGCGCGAGCGACTCGGAGCGGTGCAACTCGGTCCCGACCGTGAACTCACCGAGGCGCTCGGAGCGCAGATGGCTGGCGAAGTGCATCTTCGCCCACATCGCCTCCTCGATCTCGACCCCGCGCGACGCGTCCATGTTGCCGGGCACGTACAGGCGGTACTCGGTCTCGTTCTCCTCGAGGCTGATCCCGCTGGAACCGCCGTCTACGAACTCCGACAGGTCGGGATGGTCAAGGCCCCGGCGCAGGATGATCTCGGCGTCGAGGTGATCCTGGTCTGATCCCGGCTGGAAGGAGACGACCATGTCCGCCCAGCGCTTCTGCGGGCGGATGTACAGCTCGGAGTCCGGCTCGCGGCGATCGAGCTCCTCGAGCACCTGGTCGGTCGTGTACCCGCGGCGCGAGCAGTCGCGCTGGACCTTCCATTGGCGGCGCAGATCCTCCGGTGGCGCGAGGAAGACGCGCACGTCGTAGCAGTCGCGCAGCTCCTCGGTGTGGTAGCCGAGCAGGCCCTCGATGACCGTGAACTGCTCGGGCTTGACGTACACCGGCGCGCCGAAGGTGCCGTCCTTGTGCTGGTAGACGGGCTTGAGGATCGGGCGCCCCTCGTGGAGCTCGGCGAAATGACGCTCCATGATGTCGATGTAGTTGCAGTCCGGATGCAACGGGGTGATGCCGTGCTCCGCGCGCTGGCGACGGTCGTAGCGGTGGTAGTCGTCGGCGGCGATATGGGTGACGTTGTTCTCTCCCAGCATCCGGACCAGGCCACGCGTGATCGTGGTCTTACCGGTCGCGTAGTCTCCTACGACGCCGAGGATGTTAGGACGGGACACGTGTTCTCCTCGAGCTAACTCTGGTTGCCGGGCGCTGAGGACTTCTCGTCGTCATCGTCGCCTGGGGATTCGCCATCTTCGTCGCCGAACAGCGAGCTCGCAAGGATGTCCTCGGCCTTGATCGTCATGAGGTCTTCCTTGCTCAGGTTCTCGCGGTCGGCGTACAGCCGGCCGGCCTGACGCATGCGGGCACGGTCGATCGCGTTGCGGATGCTGCGCCCGTACGCGAAGCGCGGGCGCTCGAGGCGGCGCATGATGTACTCCTCGAAGGCCTCGCGCGCGTCGTCGTCGAACTTGTACTGGAGCTGCTCCATCATGAGATCGCCGATCTGCACGAGCTCCTCGGGCGTGAAGTCCGGGAAGTGCAGATGGTGCGCGACGCGCGAGCCCATGCCGGGGTTGGACTTGAAGAACGTCTCCATCCGGTCCT
>JAWVGM010000031.1:0-14416 GCA_033855075.1 Solirubrobacteraceae bacterium
GTCATGGCCGGCACGCTACCCGCGTCGTAGACCCCGGTCTTGAACGAATGGGAACTAGGCCGCGATGCCGCGGCCGGCCGGCATGACCCGCGCGGCGTAGTCCGTCGGCGTCGCGTCGGCGAACGCGGAAGTCGCGGTTGAGGTGCGCCTGGTCGGCGTAGCCGCAGTCGTAGGCGGCGTCGGCGAGGGACGCCGCGGCGCCGGTGCGCAGCAGCGCCGTGACCTGCTCGAAGCGCAGGATCCGGGCCGCCGTCTTGGGCGACATCCCGATGTCCGCCTTGAAGCACGACGCGAGGTGGCGCCGGCTCCAGCCCACGCCCTCGGCGAGCCGCTGCACCGCGACGTCGCCGTGCGCTGCCTCGGGGAGCGACCACGCCGTCACGAGCTGCACCGCAACCGGCCGCGCGGCGGCGAGCCGGGCGAGCAGCGCCGCGTCGAGCAGCGCGACGCGCGCCCGCCACGACGGGGGTTGACCTGGATGCCGAGCTGATCGCCCGCGTGCTCGGTCACGGACGGACCGTCGTCGGGACCCGCGACGAACGACCGGTGACGCGCCCCATCGACCAGCAGCGCCGGCCCGAGGCTGATGATCATCGGGATCGTCATCGTCGCCGCCTCCAGGCGCCGCAGGGGCGCCGGCGTGCGCTCCGCGTACCCGGTGTACGACGCGACGTGGCCGCGCAGGCGTGGATGCGGCGCGCGCGTCGCGCTCTCCCACATGCCGATTTCGGACTCCGCGCGCATGATTGCAGCGTACGCCTCGACTTCTCAGGCGCAGCGGCGCTGATCTGCCGCCATCTCGAGCCGTACCAGGGCGGCGAGCCGCTCGGGATCGACGTCGAGCCGGGCGAGAATGCGCGCGGCGCTCACGGCCGGCGGACGCAGCGCGCCGAGCAGGAGGTGTTCGGTGCCGATCCGGCGGCTCCCGGCCCGCGCCGCCTCGCGTAGCGCGCACTCGAGCGCGTCGCGCATCCCCAGACTCAGCGGCGGACGATCGCCGCGCGGCAGCGCCGGGAGCGACGCGACGACCGAAGGCGGCACCCCGACGACCTCGAGCCGCGCGACGAGGTCCTGCTCGATCGCGTCGGCCAGGAGGGCGTCGTCGTCGATCCCGGCTTCGGCGAGCGCGCGACTCGCCGCACTGCCCCCGGCGCCGCAGCTCAGCGCGAGCAGGAGATGCTCGGGCTGAACGCTCTCGGCGCCCAGCAGCCGCGCGCGTTCCGACGCGCGGTCGAGCGCCCGGCGCGCGCTGCGGTCAAAGCGCTCAAACACCGCGCTTGCCCTGAGGCAGGCCAAGCGCGCGCAGGCGCTTGGCGTGCTTCTTGTGCACGGCCTGACGGCTGATGCCAAGCGCGGCAGCGACCTCGGCCCACGACCAGCCCTCGCCGATCGCCCGCTCGACCTGACCGGCCTCGAGCCGGTCGGCGAGCTGGCGCAGCGCGACAACGGCGGCGAGCCCCTCGGCGGGATCGCGCGGCACGGCTTCCTCTTCGGTGGGAACGAACGCCATCTGTCAACCGTAGTTGACACGACGATGCCTGTCAACCCACGTTGACACCGGCTGCGTCGTGCGGGCACCTCCGGGGTAGGCTCACCCGCGATGGGGCGCCTGCTGCGATGGGGACGATGGCTCTGCGCGCTCGCCGCGTTGGCGCTCGCCGCGCTCCTCCCCGCAGCGGCTCCGGCGGTCGACGCCTGCCACACCGAGCGCAAGGCTGGTGCGCAGCGCGGCTCGAGCACCGCCAGGGCACGGGCGCCGTACATCATCGGCGACTCCACGATGCTCCTGGCCACGCCGTACCTCGGCCGCAGCGGGATCGAGGCCGACGCCCGCGGGTGCCGCCAGATGAGCGCCGGGATCCAGATGCTCGCCGCGCGTCGCCGCTCCGGCACGCTGCCAAACGTCGACATCCTGGCGCTCGGCGCCAACGGTGCCCTCAACTCGGGCGACATCAGCCGCGCGCTGAGTACGATCGGCCGCGAGCGGATTCTGGGCCTGGTCACGCCGCGCAACTCCGCGTCCAGCGCGTCGGCGATGCGGGGTGCCGCCCACGCGCATCCGCACCGGGTCCTGCTCATCGACTGGGTCGGCTACAGCAGCGCCCATCCGAGCTGGGTCGTCGGCGACGGCCTGCATGTCGGTGACCCGGGCGCGCGCGGGTTCGCGCGGCTCGTACGCGGCAAGCTCGAGCCGTTCATCGGACCACCGCGATCACTGAAGGTGCCCGGCGGGGTCGGCGACGGCGCGGCGTGCGGACAGGTCAAGCGTGACGGCGCCGCGCTGAACGTCTTCGTCATCCGCGGCTCGGATCGGCTCAGCTGCTCGCGCGCGCGCCATCTCGTGCGCCTGGGCACCCTGCGCCGCATTCCCAACTGGCGCCCGTACGACTTCCTGCGCACCGGCCGCAAACCGTGGTCGGACATCTACGTGCGCCACGATCGCAAGATCATCGTCGCGAGCCGCAGGCCGTAGCCCGACTCCCGCGACGCCTCACCCGGGTCAGCTGCTCGCGGCGGCGGCGCGCAGCAGCTCCGGCGCGACCTGCTTCTTGCGGCTCAGGACGCCCGGGAGCTCGACGGCGCCGTCGACCGGGCGCTTGCCGAACGCGCGCTCGACGAGCCCGTCACCGCCTGCCGAGAGCAGCACGGTGTCGCCGGCGAGGATGTCGGTGAGCATGAGCGCGAAGAGCTCGTCGCCGCGCTTGGCGCGCTCGGCCTCGATCGCGTCGAGCAGCTCGCCCTTGCGCGCGTTGACCGCGCCGCCGACGCTCTCCACCTGGGCGACGCTGACCGACCGGCCGCCGTCGACGTCGTACTCCTTGGAGTCGCGCGTGACGAGCTCGGCTGCCGGGACGTGTGCGACGTCGGAGCTGCGCTCGAACATCTCGCGGCCGAAGGTGGCCGCGTCGAGTCCGAGCAGCTCCTCGAGGTAGGCGATCGCCGCCTCGTCACGCGGCGTCGTCGTCGGCGACGTCAGCAGGACCGTGTCCGAGAGGATCGCCCCGATCAGCATCGTCGCCGTCGACTCGACCGGATCCACGGAGACGTTGCGGAAGCGCTCGATCACGAGCGTCGCGGTCGAACCGACGGGATCGAACGTCGCGGGCACCGGCATGCGCGTCTCGATCGAGCCGATGTGGTGGTGGTCGAGGATCTCCACGATCTCCGCCTCCTCCACGCCGGGGACGCTCTGCCCGCGCTCGGCGTGGTCGACGAGCAGGATCCGGCGCAGCGGCGGGCTGACCAGATCGGAGCGGGTGACGAGGCCGATCGGCCGTCCGCCGCGACCGATCGTGACGGCGGCACGGTAGTGCACGTCCTTGATCCGCTCCGCCACGTCGGAGATGAGATCGTCCTTGCCGACGGTCAGCGGAAGGCCCTCGCTGAACGAGTGGCAGGGTTCTGACAGCGTGATCATCCGGCTGGTGACGTAACTGTCGAGCGGGGATGACACGATCGCGATCCCCTGCTCGCGGGCGAGCGCGATCACCTCGTCGCTCGGCATCGTGCCGTTGCTGAGCACGAGCAGCGAGACGCCCGCCTCGATCGCGCGCACCTGCGAGTCGCGGCGGTCGCCCACGACGACCACGTCGCCGGTCGCGACGTTGCTCTCGGACTCGTGGTCCATCGCCTGGACGAAGACGCGACCCTGGATCGTGCGATCGTCGCCGACGACGAGCGTGCCCTCGAGCACCTCGACGATCGAGCTCAGCGGCGTGGGCACATCCAGGCGCGAGGCCTCGCGCGACTCGCGGATGTAGCGGCGCGCGAGCGCGCGCTCGGTGAGAACGCCCTCGAGCACCTCGTCGTCGTCGACGATCGTGACGAGGTCGAGGTTCTGCTCGGCCATGAGCAGGCCGACCGTCCGCACCGGCTGCATGCGGTGCGCCACGGGAAAGCTCGTGCGCATGATGTCGCGCACCCGCAGCTTGGCGTGCGGCAGGAAGACCGGCAGCGTCGCGCCGCTGCGCTCGATCAGCCACTGCGTCTGGGGGTTCGGATTGCCCAGTCGCACGGGCACGTACTGGCAGGCGGGTTCGAGCTGGTTCTTCAGCTCGGCGTAGCCGATCGCCGATGCGATCGAGTCCGTGTCGGGGTTGCGGTGGCCGCAGACGTAGACGCGTGGCTTGTCCTGAGCAGTCATGACGGCAGAAGAGAATAGGGTGCGCCATCACACACAGCACGGGAGCCGACTCTGGTCGGGTGTGCAGCGATGACCCGCACCGGATCCCTCGTCGCGACCGGCGCGGCCGCGCTGCTGGTGACGCTCGCCCTGTCGAGCTCCGCGCGGGCGGCGACTGCCGCCGTCATCGACGTCAAGGAACCGATCGAGAGCGACCCGGGCGCGTTCGACGTACGCAAGACGCCCGCGTTGATCGGATCCCCCGGAGAGGCCAACCGGATCACCGTGAGCGAACAGGCGACGTCCGCCACCGTGTTCTACGAGGACCTGGGAGCGGTGATCACCGTCGGGACCGGCTGCACGAGCATCGATGCGCACCACGCGAGCTGCGCCAACGCAGAGAGCTCCAACCCGATCGTCAACGCGGGCGACGGCGATGACACCGTGAACTCCACGCCCAGCATCTCCCTGTCCGCAGACGGCGGTCTCGGCGCCGATGTCCTCGTCGGCTCGACGACGGGTGATGCCCTCAACGGCGGCGGCGGGCTCGGCGACGTCGTCATCGGCGGGGGCGGCGACGACACGCTCAGCGATGGCGATGGAGTCGGCGGCACGCCGATCGACGCCGACCGGCTCGACGGCGGTGGCGGCAAGGACACGATCAGCTACGAAGGCCGCACCACGCCGGTCATCGTCGATCTCGGGTCGGTGCTTCAGGCGGGCGAGGGCAATCAGCTGACCTCATTCGAGAGCGTCACGGGCGGCGGCGGCGCCGATCACATCACCGGCACGGCCGCCAACAACCTGCTCGGCGGCGGCGGCGGCGACGACGTCGTCGCGGGCGGCAAGGGCGTCGACTACATCTATGGCGGCAAGGGCAACGACCGCATCGATGCCGCGGCGGGGAACGACAGGGTCTTTCCCGAGGAAGGCAACGACCGGGTGTCGCTGGGCAGCGGCAACGACCGCATGGACGAGTCCTACGACGAGGGACAGACAGGCGACGACCGCGTCGGGTGCGGTGCCGGCCACGACGAGATCCTCGCGATCCAGGACACGTCGATCGACAGGCTCGCCGCTGACTGCGAGCGCTTCAACGCCACCGAAACGGCCGCCGACGGCAACGTCGTGTTCAACGGGCTCGGCGTCACCGTCAAGCTCCGCGGCGTGCGCCGGTCGGGCAGTGTCGTGCTCGTGCCGCTCACGTGCGACCGCACGAAGGGCGACAAGCCCTGTGTCGTCAGCGGCGAGCTGCGGGCGTCAAACGGCGCGAAGCTCGGCGGGCCGCTGGCGCGCCTGAAGGTGCAGAGCCGCGCCACGAAGACGCTGCGCCTGGTGCTCACGAGCAAGGGCCGCGCGCGCGTGCGCCGGGGGGCCAAGGTGCGGTTGAAGATCGCCGAGCGCGGCAAGGGCTTTCCCGGCTTCGAGCGGCTCAAGCGCGCCCGCTCGCAGGCGCAGATCGTCGTCCACTGATGGCGCGTCACATGTAGACGGAGCTCCCCGTCCTTGTCCGCGCACCACGAGCGCGGGAGGATGGGTCGATGGGCAGCCCGACGGCGACGGGTTCAAGCCGCGGCAGTCGGGCGATGCGTGCGTTCATCGACTCCTGGCGCGAGCCGAACCTCCGTCGGGCTCAGCTGTCGTTCGGCGGCGCGTTCGCCTCCGAGTGGGCGCTGACCGTCGGGATCGGCGTCCTCGCCTATCGCCAGGGCGGCGCCGCCGCGGTCGGGGTCGTCGGGTTGGCGCGCATGCTGCCGGCGGCGCTGCTCGCGCCGCCGGTCGCGATCGTCGTGGACCGCTACCGCCGTGAGCGGGTGCTGGCGGTCGTGAGCGTCGTGCGCGGGGTGGCGCTCGCGGCCGCCGCGGTGGCGGTGCTGTCCTCGCCGCTGGCGACGTATGCCCTCGCGGCCGTCGCCACGCTCGCCCACACGCTGTATCGACCTGCGCATTCGGCGCTGTTGCCGTCCCTCTGCACGACGCCGTCGCAGCTCATGAGCGCAAACGTCGTGCGCGGGCTGCTCGACTCGCTGAGCGCGCTCGTCGGTCCGCTGGTGGCCGGATTGCTAATCGGTCCCACGGGGGTCAGCGGCGTGCTGGCCGCATGCGCGATCGCGTCGCTGTGGGCGGCATGGCTCATCACCCGCCTGGACTACGAGGCGCCGCTGCGCGTCGGTCAGCCGGAGTCGGCGCGCCCGCGCAGCCCGGTCGAGAGCCTCAAGGTCCTGGCCGGTCAGCCGCAGGCCGGACTCGTCTCGGCGCTGTTCTGCGTGCAGACCTTCACGCGCGGCTGCTTCGCGGTGTTCTCCGTCGTGATCGCGCTCCAGCTCCTGCACACCGGCGAGGCCGGCGTCGGCGTGCTCACCGCGGCGTTCGGCGCCGGTGCGGTGTTCGGTTCGTTCGCCGGGTCGCTACTGCTCGGCAGCTCTCACGTCGCACGCTGGTTCGGGAGCGCCATCGCGCTGTGGGGCGCACCGTTCGCGCTGCTTGCCACGGTGCACGGGGCGCTGCCGGCGTTCGCGCTGCTGGCACTCGTCGGCATCGCGAACGCGCTCTGCGACGCGACGGGCTTCACGCTGCTGCAACGCATCGTGCCCGACGAGATCATGGGCCGCTACTTCGCCGTGCTGGAATCGCTGTTCATGCTGACCCTCGCGGCGGGCTCGATCGCCACCTCGGGACTCATCGCGCTCTTCGGGGCGCGCGGGGCCCTCGTCGCCGTGGGGCTCGTGGCACCGGCCGCGGTGCTGCTGTGCTGGCACTGGCTCCAGCGCCTGGACCTCCGCCTGCGCGTCGACGACGGGATCATCGCGGCGCTGCAACGAGTGGACATGCTCAGACCGCTGCCGCTGGCGACGATCGCCGAGCTGGCCGCCCGTGCCATCGACGAGCGGGCGCCGACCGGGGCGCTCGTCATCCAGCAGGGCGCGGCGGGCGATGAGCTGTACGTCATCTGCACGGGCAGCGCAGAGGTGCTCGTCGGCGACAGCATCGTGGCCATCCTCGGTCCCGGGGAGTGCTTCGGCGAGATCGCCGTGCTCGGCCGCCGGCAGCGGACGGCGAGTGTCCGCGCCCATAGCGAGCTCGAGCTCCTGCGGGTGACCGGGGAGCACCTCGTCCGCGCGGTGGCCGGCTGCACGCCGAGCCGGACGGCAGCGGACACGCTCGTCGAGCAGCGCCTCGCGTCCCAAAGCTAGTCCACGTGCCCGGATGTCCTGCGTCGCGTGGATTAGTCCGGCAGCGAGATCTCCCGCTTGAGGATCTTGCCGGTCGGCCCCTTGGGCAGCTCGTCCACGAACCAGATCTGGCGCGGGTACTTGTAGGCGGCCACGTTCTCCTTCATGTACGCCTTCAGCTCGTCGGCGTCCACGGACTCGCCGTCCTTCAGCGCCACGGCCGCGCCGACCTCCTCGCCGAGCTCGTCGTGCGGGAGGCCGACGACGGCGGCCTCGCGCACGGCGGGGTGCTCGTAGAGGACCTCTTCGATCTCGCGCGGGTAGACGTTGTAGCCACCGCGGATGATGAGCTCCTTCTTGCGGTCGACGATGAAGAAGTAGCCGTCCTCGTCGATCTTGGCCATGTCACCGGTGGCAAACCAGCCGTCCTTGATCGCCTCGGACGTCGCCTGCGGCTGCTTCCAATAGCCCTTCATGACGTTGTGGCCCTTGATCTGGATCTCGCCGATCTCGCCGGTCGGCAGCTCGTTGCCGTCCTCGTCGACGACCTTCATCTCGACGCCCTGAAGCGGGGTGCCGATCGAGCCGACCTTGCGCTCGCGGTCGGGATGGTTGAACGAGGCGATCGGCGAGGTCTCGCTGAGCCCGTAGCCCTCGAGCACCTTGCAGCCGAAGAAGTCCTCGAAGCCGCGCATGACCTCGCCCGGCATCGACGCGCCGCCCGACGCGCACACGCGCAGCTTGGAGTAGTCGTAGTTCTCGCGGTCGGGGTGGTTGAGCATCGCGCCGTACATCGTCGGCACGCCCTCGAAGACCGTACACGCGTCGCGCTCGAGGATCTGCAATGCCTTGGCGGCGTCGAAGCGCGGCAGGAGCGTGACCGCCGCGCCAGAGCAGATCGCCGCGTTCATCGTGCACGTCTGGCCGAAGGAGTGAAACAGCGGCAGGCCGCCGAAGATGACGTCGCCCTGTCCAAGCTCGAAGAGCCCCACGGCGGCGGAGACGTTCTTGCGCAGGTTGTCGTGGGTCAGCTCGGCGCCCTTGGGCTTGCCGGTGGTCCCGGACGTATAGAGGATGACGGCGGTGTCGTCGCCGGCACGCTCGGCGACGTCGTCGTCGGGCTCATGTTCGAAGATCTGGCCCTCGATCTCGCCCGGCTTGACCGAGATGACCTGCACGCCGCCGACGTCGTCCGCACCGTGCTGCGCGGCATCCATGAAGTCGTGCCATGCCCACAGCACCTTGACCTCGGGGTCGGAGAGGTAGTAGCCGACCTCGCGCGCCTTGAGCAGCACGTTCATCGGGACGACGACCCCGCCCGCGCGCAGCACGCCGTAGTAGACGGCCGGGAAATACGGGACGTTCGGCAGCATGATCCCGACGCGGTCCCCCACGCCCACCCCGATGCTCTTCATCATTGCCGAGACACGCGCGCTGGCCTGATCGAGCAGCGCGTAGTTGAAGGCGGCATCGTCGAGCTTGACGGCGATGGCATCCGGGTATTCGGCGGCGCTCCGAGTGAGGTTGCTGGCGAGGTTCGCGGACATGGTGGGAATCTAACTGTTCATGCCCGATCTGCTTCCAATCACACGCGACCTCGCGATCCCGCTCGACGAGGTGACGGTGCGCGCCAGTCGGTCGTCCGGACCGGGCGGCCAGCACGCCAACGTGACCGCCTCGCGGATCGAGGCGAGCTTCGACGTCGCCGCCTCGGCGACGCTGAGCGAGGAGCAGAAGCGGCGCATCACCGCGCGCTGCGGGCCGGTCGTGCGGGCGGTCGCGCAGGACGCGCGCAGCCAGACGCGTAACCGCGCGCTCGCGCTCGAACGCCTCGCCGCGCGGCTCGAGCGCGGACTGCGCGTCCAACGCCCACGCCGCGCGACGAGGCCGACGAAGGCGTCGCGCACCCGCCGCCTGGAGGCCAAGCGGCGAGGCGCGGCGCGCAAGCGCGACCGGCGACGGCCCAGCGCTGAGGACTAACCGCCGGCCCAGGCCGAGCGGCGAGCGTCCGCGAAGCTCACGAGCCGCCCGCTGCGCTCGTCGATGAGCTTGAGGCGCAGCGCGAGCGCGGCTTGGCGCAGATTGAGCTCGGGTGCGTCATGGAAGACCGGGTTCTCGTCGTGCGCGCGCTGGAGGTTGTAGTTCGGGATCCGCGCGTTGAGGTGGTGCACGTGGTGCAGGCCGATGTTGCCGGTGAAGAACTGCAGCAGCTTCGGCAGGCGCAGGTACGAGCTGCCCCGAAGCGCCGAGTCGGCGTGGTTCCAGTCCTCCTTGCGCTCCCAGTAGACGCCCTCGAACTGGTGCTGGACGTAGAACAGGAAGATGCCGATCGCGCCGCCGAGCAGCGCGGGCGCCAACTGCACGAACAGCACGGCGCGCCAGCCCGCCAGCGCACACAGGGCACCGAGCAGCGCGAAGACCGCGACGTCGGTCGCGATGATCTTGCGGCCGAATCGCCGGCGCGCCCAGGCGGGGACGAGACGCGGCTCGAGCATCAGCGCCCAGAGCGGACCGAAGCCGAACAGGACGACCGGGTTGCGCATCAGGCGGTAGCCCAGCCGCTGCCCCCGGGAGCGGCTTGCGTACTCGCAGACGGTCAGCGTCCCGACGTCGCCCGTCCCGCGCCGGTCGAGGTCCCCGGCGGTGGCGTGATGGACGGCGTGCTCGTGACGCCAGCTGTGAAAGGGCGAGTACACAAGCACGCCGCAGACGACGCCGACCCACGTGTTGGCGCGTCGCGAGGGCAGAAACGAACCGTGGGTGCAGTCATGAAAGACGATGAACGTGCGCACGAGGAACCCGGTCGCCGGAATCGCGAGCGCGACGACCAGCAGCGGCGAGACGTCCAGCGCCGCGTACATCAGCGCGGTCAGGACGAGATAGGGAACAACCGACGTGGCGACGTCGACGAGGGCGCGTCGCGCGTCTGGCTTGGCGTACTGCGCGAGCGTGTCGCGCGCAAGGACGGTGGAGGCTGCCGGTCGCTCGCGCGCCACGGAAGGCACCTTTCGTATTCTGAAGGGCGACCCGGCGAGTCCGTCACAGGCGCCTGCTGCCTGACGTCCCCGGAAGGGCCTTTGCCCCGACGACGGTAGTGCATCTCAGCCGGCGGGGTCGGGATCCTGCGGCGTCGCGAACGTCCCATCGATGAGCTCGATGCGATACCCGTCCGGGTCGGCCACGAACGCGATCCGGAACTCCTCGCGACCGCCTGGCGCGTAGGGCGGCTTCTCGGGCTCGATGCCGTCCTTGGCCAGACGCGCGAGCAGGTCGTCGAGGTTCTCCACCGCGAGCGCGATGTGGCCGTAGCCGCTGCCGAGGTCGTAGGGCTCGTCGCGACCCTCGTTGACGGTCAGCTCGAGCGTGTCGCCGTCGCCGGGCAGGCCGAGGTAGACGTTGTAGGCGCCGTCGAACTGCAGGCGGCCGCGACGCTCAAAGCCGAGCGCCGCGTAGAAGCGCAGTGACGCGTCGATGTCACGCACGCGGACGTTGGTGTGGACGGATCGCATGCGCTGCGTTGTACCCGCTCGCGCGGGAACGCGGTGCCGGCTGGTGCCTAGTAGCCCGTGGGGTGGCGGACCGCGTAGCCCGACGACGAGCGCATGTCGGTCTGCCAGCGCGAGCCCGCTCCGCTTCTGCCGCTCGTGTCGAACCGCAGGCCGGCGATGACCGCGAAGATGTGCCCGCCGTTCGCGTAGAGCGTGATCCACTGGCCGGGGCCCGCGGAGCCCCAGTGCATGAAGCTGCCGGACGGCATCGGCGCCCGGAGCATGCCCCCGCCGTGCAGCGCGTAGGAGACCGAACCGGAGCAGTCATAGCCCGCGTCCTCCCACTGGCCGTGGCCGCCGCCGTAGATGTACGGCTTCTTGGCGATCTTGTTGCCGGCGGCGATGACGGCCTGGACGGCGGGCGGCGCGGACGCGGGAGCGATCGCGAGGCCGTCGGAGCCGAGCCTGGCCCTCGCTCCGGGCGTGGTCTGCAGGGGCGCGTCCTCGGCCGCCTGGATCTCCTGCATCGTCGGCATGGCGCCGCCCGTGAGCGCCGAGGACATGATCGCGCCGCCGTTCTGCACGACGTCGCGCAGGGCGCGGGCATCGCTGCGGGTCACCTTGCCGTCGGCGCGCCGCAGCTGGGAGCGCTCGAACTTCTTGACGGAGGCCTTCGTGCCGGGGCCAAAGACGCCGTCGACGCCGGTGTTGGCGCCGATGCGCCCGAGGTAGGTCTGGAGCACGCGCACGTCGTGACCGCGGTTGCCGACGGTCAACGTGCGATCGCCGAGGTGGTAGACCCGCTTCTTGGCCGATGCGGCGGCCGGCGCCAGCGCGATGAGCACCATGAGCACCAACGACGACACCGAAATGCGGAACAGCGACTTCACGCGGGCTGGACCCCTCTTCTCCTTCGGGTGCCTGCGGGGTTAGCTGACGGGCTCGCGCAGAAAGAGCTAGCGCTATGCCGCTTGTTGCGGCAATTCGCCCCCGAGCCGCGTACTCCTCGTCCGCGACCCAAGTGGTTCCCCCGCTCCCCGCCGATGATCGGCGGAGATTCGGCTGGTCAATGCGGCCGGAACGTTAGCGCACGATCACGATGCATGCATCCCTCACGTCCACATAACCCCGAACATATGTCCAGCCTGATTATTCGCCGAGAACCGCGTCGGCAAGCGCCAGCGCGACCTCCGCGCGAGTGCGCAGCGACGCCTCGACGATGTACTCCCCGGGCGCGTGCGCCTGGCCTCCGAGCGGCCCCAGGCCATCGACGCAGACGTCGATCGCCTGGGCGAGATAGCTCGCGTCGCTGGCCCCGCCGCGCTCGGCGGCGATGACCGGACGGCCGAGCCGTGCGGCCGCCGACTGAAGCAGGGCGGCGGTCGCCTCGCGCGCGTCCATCCCCGGCCAGCAGCGCTGCATGGCGCCCTCGAGGCGCACGCCGTCGACGTGGCCAGGCAGCCCGTGCAGGACCGTGTCGAAGGCCTCCGCGCCGTCGGCGCGCAGGTCGCACAACAGCTCGCCGGCCGCGGGCACGACGTTGAAGGCGTCGCCGCAATGCACGACCGTGGGAACGGCCGTCAGGTGCTGCGGCCCGGCCGGGTCGTGGCGCTCGGCAACCGTCTGCGCGGCCTGGGCGAGCGCGAGCAGCGCGTTGGCGCCGTCGTCGGGGTTGGCACCCGAGTGCGCGGACTTGCCGTGCGCGATCACCTGAAGCGTGCCCGCCGCCTTGCGCTTGACGACGACGGCCTCGTCGCCGCCGGGGGTAAGCTCACCGCCCTCGAAGCACAGGCACGCGTCGAACCCCGCGAAGCGCTCGGTGTGGACGAAGTCGCCGGCGCGCCACTCCTCGTCGCAGACGAGCAGGAGCGCGACCTCGGCGAACGTCTCGCGCCGCTCGGCGAGCGAGCGCAGCACGCCGAGGGAGAGGATGACGCCGCCCTTCATGTCCACCGTTCCCGATCCGCGCAGGAGCTCGCCCTCGCGCTTCAGCGGCTGGTGGTCGTCGTGGCCGATGACCGTGTCGACGTGGCCGACGAGCACGAGGCGGCTGCTCCCGGTGCCCTGCACCCGCACGATGAGATCCTCGGCGTGATCGGCGGTCGAGCACGGCTCGCGCTCGACGGCCGCGTCGCTGGGCGCGAGCGTCTGGGCGTAGGCGATCGCCTCCTCCGCGCCGTCGACGTCGCCCGACGGTGACGAGATCGCCACGAGCGCGCCGAGCTCCTTCGGCGCGCGCGCGGCGATGGCCTCCGCGGCCTCGGCGATCCACTCGTGCATCCGCGCGTTCTATCGCACGTCACGTTCCGGGATCGGCCCGGACGCTGCGATCAGCTCGACGCCGTGCGCTTCGCTGCTCGCGCGGCCAGCCGCTTGGCGGACTCGCGCTCCTCCCACTCCTTCGCGACCTGGCAGACCCCGAACGCCCACGTGCGTCCCGTCAGCAGGCGACGCACGTTGAGCGCCAGGTAGGGAACCGCGAGCACGATGAGCAGGATGAGGGCACCATTCATGCTGGTGTCTACGCGGCTGCCACCGGAACGGATGCCTGTACGAACTTGGCACGAAGTAGCGGTCCAGGGCGAGGATCACGATATTCACGAACAGCGGCTCGACCGCCTCGAGGACAGATCTGACCTTTCCGGCCGAGCGCGGGCGGCGTTGTTGTCGTCGATGAGCAGTCATGACGAACGGGGGCCGCCGAAATCGACAGCAAGCGCCCGTTCGAGCAGACGCCCGGCCGCGAGCACGATCTCGTCGTCGCCGGGGCGCCCGACGAGCTGGATCGACGCCGGCAGCCCATCCTCGGCGGGGCCGCACGGCAACGCCAGCGCGGGCGCGCCGATCGCGTTCCACGGATACGTGAACTGCAGCATCCGCTTGCGCACCGCCGGCTCGCCGAGCGATGCCGGCGGAGCGACCATCGCGATCGTCGGCGTCAGCACGAGGTCGACGTCCGCCATCAGGTCAGCCAGCTGCTCGCGGTAGAGCTCACGCGCGCGCGTTGCCGCCGCGACGTCGTCGTCGGTGACGCGTACGGCCAGCTCGATCTTGCGAGCGACGCTCTCGCCGTAGCGGCCGCGCTGCTCGGCCCACAGCTCGGCGTGTCCCTCCGCGACCTCTCGCTGGAACACCGGCTCGGTGCCCTCGCAGAACGGGAGGTCGAGCACCTCGCAATGCGCGAACCGCGCGGCCGCTCCTTCGACGCGCTCTCGCACGAGCGGATCCGCGAGCTGCGTCCACGCCACACCGACCCGCACGTCGTCGAGGGCACCGAGCCGACGCACAGCAAGTCCCGGGACGAGTGCCTCCATCATCCGCTCACATCCATCCACGTCGCGCGCCATCGGGCCGGCGTGGTCGAAGCTCGGCGCGAGCGGATAGCAGCCCGTCAGCGACACGAGGCCGAAGCTCGGCTTGAAGCCGGTCACGCCGCAGCACGCGGCCGGGATCCTGATCGACCCGCCCGAATCCGTTCCGATCGCGGCGTCGGCGAGACCGGTGGCCAGCGCAGCCGCATTCCCGCCGCTGGACCCGCCGGCGATCCGGTCGTCCGCGAGCGGGTTGGGCACGCGCCCGTAGTGCTCGTTCTCCGACGTGATCCCGTAGGCGAACTCGTGCAGGTTCGTCTT
>JAWVGM010000032.1:0-77989 GCA_033855075.1 Solirubrobacteraceae bacterium
CTCGTAGCGCACGCCCGGGATCGGCGTCTGGTCGGAGCGAAACGGCGTGCCGGAGAGCAGCAGCCAGCGCGGGCTGGCGGCGAACGCGTGCGCGAAACCCTCGCCCCACGCGAGCTCCTCGCCGAGATGGTGGGCCTCGTCGGCGATGACGAGCGTCTGCTCGCCGCACTGCTTCGCCCACGCCGCCGCGGAGCACGCCACGCGGGCGTAGGTGACGGCGATGCCGTCAAAGCCGGACGGCGGCCGCAGGTGCTCGGCGTCGGGCACGAGCGCGAGCCCGACCTGCGCCGCGGCCTCGGCCCACTGGCGCGTCAGCGGCGTCGTCGGGCAGATGACGGCGACCCGACGCACGGCGCCCGCATCGAGGAGCCCGCGGGCGAAGACGAGGCTCGGGATCGTCTTGCCCGCGCCGGGTGCGGCGGAGATGAGAAACGGCCCGGACTCCCAGCCGGCGAGGCGCTCGAGCGCGTGCTCCTGCCACGCGCGCAGCGCCACGCGCGGTGCCGCGGCGGAGCGGGTGGCGCAGGAGCGAGCGGCGGCAGACACGAACGCGGCAGTGTGGGGCAGCGGTCGGACGGTCCCCGGACCAGGGACTAGGGTTTTGCGCGTCCTCCCTGCAACGAGGGCCGTTAGCTCAATCGGTAGAGCAAGGGCCTTTTAAGCCCGTGGTTCTGGGTTCGAGTCCCAGGCGGCCCATGTGGATGGTTGATTGCGCGCTGCGGTTCGCGAAACAGCAGCGATGAAAGGATGGGGTTCGGTTCGCCCGTGCGGGTCGGCGCTGGTCGTGGGTGGCGGAAGCGAGGCGGCTCGGTGAGGCGCCCGTTTCACGTGCACAAGTGACCTCTCGTGAGATCAGGATCCGCGCGCGGTCAGTTGTCCACGTATGACGTGAGCTTGTGACCACTCGTCGCCGAGCGCTGCAGGTGTGGTCAGTTGTGCACGTGCGCGGACGGCGGAGCGCCCGCGGCCCTCCCCGCCTTCCCTGACCGCTGCAGTTGGGAGGCTCCGCAGCCGTTCGGGAACGACGATCCGCCGCGCCACGCCCCCGACGCGTCGCTTCCCTCGATCAGGCGGCCACTTAGTGCCGGAAGTGGCGGCGGCTCGTGAAGACCATCGCCACGCCCGCGGCGTCCGCCGCCTCGACGACCTCGGGGTCGCGGCGCGATCCGCCCGGCTGGATGATCGCGGTCACGCCGGCGGCGATCGCGATCTCGGGGCCGTCGCTGAAGGGGAAGAACGCATCGGAGGCGAGCGCGCTACCGGCGAGGGAATCCAGGCGTGACTTGTCGATCGCCAGGCGCACGGAGTCGACGCGGCTCATCTGGCCTGCCCCGATGCCGGCGGTCGCCTCGTCCTTGGCGAGCACGATCGCGTTGGAGCGCACGTGCTTGCAGACCTGCCAGGCGAACAGCAGGTCGCGCCACTCCTCGTCGGTCGGCTGGCGCTGCGTGACGACCTCCATCTCGCTGCGGTCGGCGAACTCGAGGTCGCGATCCTGGACGAGCAGGCCGCCCATGACCTGCTTGATATCGGGCTCGGCGACCATCGCCGAGCGGCGCTCGTTGTTCTCCAGGATGCGGATCGCCTCCTTGCGCGTGAGGACCTCGAGCGCGCCCTCCTCGTAGCCGGGCGCGAACAACACCTCGACGAACTGCTCGGCGAGGCGCTGTGCGGTCGCCTTGTCGACGGGCCGGTTGAAGGCGATCACGCCGCCGAAGGCGCTCAGCGGGTCCGTCGCGAGCGCGCGCTCGTAGGCCTCGAGCTGGTCGGCGCCGAGCGCCACGCCACACGGGTTGTTGTGCTTGACGATCACGCACGCGGGCTCGCGGAAGTCGCCCACGAGCCTGCGCGCCGCGTCGAGGTCGAGCAGGTTGTTGAACGACAGCTGCTTGCCGTGGTGCTGCTGGACCATCGACAGGACGTGCATCCGCGCGCCGACCTGGCTGTAGTACGCGGCCCGCTGGTGGGGGTTCTCGCCGTAGGACAGGTCGGCGACCTTCTCGTAGGCGCGGATGTGCAGCGGCGGGAAGTCCTCGGACTTCTCGGCGAACCAGCGCGCGATCGCGGTGTCGTAGCGCGCCGTGTACGCGAACGCCTCCGCGGCGAGGGACTCGCGCGTCGACGTCGAGAGCATGCCCTCGCCGGTCCGCAGCTCGTCGAGGACGGCGTCGTAGGACTCCGGGCTCGTGACGACGACCGCGAACGCGTGGTTCTTCGCCGCCGCGCGGATCATCGTGGGACCGCCGATGTCGATGTTCTCGATGATCTCCGCGTCGCTGACGTCGCGGCGCGCGGCGGTCTTCTCGAACGGATAGAGGTTGACGCACACGAGGTCGACCTCCTCGATGCCGTGCTCGGCGATCGCGTCGACGTGATCGGCGTCGGAGCGGATGGCGAGCAGCCCGGCGTACAGGCGCGGGTGCAGCGTCTTGACGCGGCCGTCCATCATCTCGGGGAAGCCGGTGAAGTCCTCGACCGACCGCACGCTCACGCCCGCGTCGGAGAGCTCTCGCGCCGTGCCACCCGTGGACACGATCTCGATGCCGAGGTCGGCCAGGCCGCGGGCGAACTCGACGATCCCGCGCTTGTCTGAGACCGACAGCAGTGCCCGCTTGACGCGGACGCCGCCAGGTTGGGTGAGGGCCTGGCTTGGGACGGTGTTGGGGTCTGCCGCGATGACGGCGAGGATAACGACTGCACCGGTGGCTCTCAGGAAACGCTGAGGCGGGCCTGAGGGCTTTCACACGCGCGGCGCCGAGCATGGTCGCAGTCAGATCCCGCCATCCATCCAGCAAAGGAAGCCCATGCCAGCCATTCCCAGCAAGTTGACCGCGCTCGCAGCCATCGGCGCTGCCGGCCTCGGCGGCGCTGCGATCGCCAACGCCGCCTCGTCGGGCACGAGCACGACCTCGAGTGCCGCCAGCTCGAGCGGCTCGGCGCAGACGCGCGACCACGACCCGGCCGGACCGCGTGATCCCGCCAAGGGCGGCCACATGAACGGCGGCAAGACCGAGGCCCTGCTGACCGGCGACACCGCCGCGAAGGTCAAGGCCGCGGCTGAGGCCAAGGTCTCCGGCGCAACCGTCGAGCGCGTCGAGAACGACGTCGACACGGGTTCCCCGTACGAGGCGCACATGCGCAAATCCGATGGCTCCGAGATCGTTGTCTACGTAGACTCGAACTTCAAGGTGACGGGCACCGACACGATGCACGGCCACCCGTAGGCAGAACCGCGCCGCCGGCGATCAGTCGGCGAGGACGACGCGCCGAGGATTGCCCGGGTCGCGGCTTACCGCGCCCCGGGCAATCAGGCGTACGACGTCGGGCAGCAGCCGGTGCTCGAGCGGGCGCAGGTGCTCGTGCACCGTGTCGGGGTCGTCGGCGTTCAGGACCTCGATCGCCTTCTGCAGAATGATCGGCCCCGTGTCGACGCCGCCGTCGTCCTCGACGAAGTGCACGGTGACGCCGAACAGCTTCACCCCGTAGTCGATCCCCTGCTCGATCGCGCGAACGCCCGGAAAGGCGGGCAGCAGCGACGGGTGCAGGTTGATGACGGCCCCGGGGAAGCGCTGCAGGAACGCGCTCGTCAGGATCGCCATGTAGCCGGCGAGCACGACGAGCTGAACCTCGCGCTCGAGCAGCCACTCCGCGATCGCGGTGTCGCGCGCTGCGCGGTCGGGATGCTCGGCCAGCGGGAAGACGGCGGTCTGGACCCCGGCGGACGCCGCTCGCTCCAGTGCCTGCGCCGTCGGGTTGTCGGCGGCGACGCCGACGACGACGGCTTCGTTGCCGTGGACGGTGTCAAGCAGCGCCTGCAGGTTCGTGCCGGCGCCAGAGGCGAGGACGCCGATGCGCAGCGGGCCGTCCTCGCTCACGCTCAGGCCGCCGTGAGCGCGGCGGGCACGGACGCGAGCTTGGGGTACGCGCCGCCGGTCGAGCGCAGCCGTCCAGCGTCGACGAGCTCGTCGACGCGCGCGAGGACCTGCTTGGCCGTGAGGTGGTCGAACGTGCCGTACGCCGGCAGGCCGTCATAGGCGTTCTTGACGACGGCCTTCGAGCGCCCGCCGCGGAGGATCTCGACCGTCCGGGTTCGGCCGACGGAGGGCTCGGCGGAATCGACGACGGAGAAGATCGCCGCGTCGAGGTCGCCCGCGGTCGGCGCCGGGCCGGCGTGCGCGCCGCGGCCACGACGGGCGCCGCCGGCGGCCTTGGCCGGCGCAGCCGGCACCCAGGAGGCGTCGCACACGTCACAGCAGGGCACGCCGGGAGCCGGCGCCGGCTGCGCGTCGTCGCCGAAGTGGCGCAGGATCGTCGTGCGCCGGCACGCGTTGCCCTCGACGAACGCCCAGACCGCCCGGTACTGACGCCAGCGCGCACGCTGGCCCTCGCCGGCCGACGTGCGGCACGCCGCCCGGGCGCGGCCGTCGAACGGCTTCTCCAGGCGGCCGCGCACGCGATCGGGAGACGACGGCGCGGGCCGCACGACGCCGGCGCGCGCGAGGTGGCCGATGACCGCGCGGACCTGGTCGTCGGCCTCCCGGCCGCCGGGCAGCACCGACGCGAGCTCGTCGGCGCCTAGGTCGTAGCGGCCGTCGGTCGCTCGCGCCTGCAGACGCTGCGCGACGGTCGTGATCGCCTCGTCGGTGATCTCCCCGCGCTGGATGAAGAAGACGTGCAGCCCCTTGTCGCGGCCCTCGGCGAAGAGCAGCGCGCGGGCGGGCAGCCCGTCGCGGCCGGCGCGGCCGGCCTCCTGGTAGTAGGCCTCGATCGAGCCGGGGACGCTCTCGTGGCAGACGGTCCGCACGTCGGCCTTGTCGATGCCCATACCGAAGGCGTTCGTCGCCACGACGACGGCCAGGTCGCCGTCCATGAAGCGCCGCTGGACGGTCGTGCGCTGGTCGCGGCCGAGCCCGGCGTGGTAGACGCCGACGCCGCCCTCGAGCTTGCGCGAGAGGATGTCGGCGAGTTTCTCCGCGCCCTTGCGCGTGCCCGCGTAGACGATGGCGGGCGTCGCGCCCGGCTCGGACAGGGCGCTGGCGATGTGGCGGTGCTTGGCCTGCGTCGACGCGCACGGCAGGACGGCGAAGGAGAGGTTCGGGCGGTCGAAGCCGGTCGCGACGCGCACGGGATCGCGCAGCCCGAGGCGCTCCTCGATGTCTCTTGCAACCTGTGGGGTGGCGGTCGCCGTCGAGGCGATGATCGCCTCGGCCTCAAGCCAGCGCGCGGCGTCGGCGAGGCGGAAGTAGTCGGGGCGGAAGTCGTGGCCCCACTGCGAGACGCAGTGCGCCTCGTCGACGACGAAGAGGCCGATCTTCGCGGCGCGGATCTTCTGCAGGAACGGCGCGGAGGAGAAGCGTTCCGGCGCCACGTAGAGCAGGCGCAGCTCACCGGAGGCCGCGGCGTCGAGCGCCGCGCGGTTGGTCTCGGCGTCCTGCTGGGCGTTGACGAGCGCGACACGGCTGGGAGCGATCTGCTCGAGCGCGTCGACCTGGTCCTGCATGAGCGACACGAGCGGCGAGACGACGAGCGTGAGGTCGTCGCGCATGAGCGCCGGCAGCTGGTAACACAGCGACTTGCCCGCGCCCGTGGGCATGACGACGAGCACGTCGCGCGCGGGCGGGCCGATCGCGGCACGCACCGCCTGTTCCTGGCCGGGCCGGAACGCGTCGAAGCCGAAGTGCTCGCGCAGGGCGGCGGCGGGATCCATCGCGGCGTCCGACCTTAGCGTGGCCCGCGGCGCGCGCCCGCCGCTGCCGCAATCACGGCGCACCTCCGTGTATGTGCTGCGGCGCAAATGCACTGAGAAGCTTGGGTAACCTGGCGCCATGCCGATGCGTTTCATCTTCCGGTGTCAGTTCTGTGACGGATGCCCGGACCCGCTGACGCAGATGGCGCTCGAGTGCGCGATGCGCGAGTTCACCTGGGGCGCCTACCAGGACGCGCTGCCGGGCAAGTGGCTCGTCTGGCACGGCCGCGGCCTGTATGGCCCGGCGCGGTATGCCTGCCAGGACCACCGCGGCGACCTCGTGGCGTTTCTGCGCCAGCACTACGGCACGCTCGGCTTTCATCCGTGGAAGCGTCCGCCGTACCCGTCGAGCCTCGCGTCCGACGACACCGAGCACGCGTGGCTGGTCGCCACGCGACGGGGGATCACCGGCGGCTTCTAGGTTCGCACTGAAATACGTGTGGCGCCGACGCCCGCGAGGCGTACCCTGTTTGGCAGTGTCGGTGAAGCTGATCTTCCGCTGTCAGTACTGCAACCGCCAGCCTGACCCGCTGACGCAGATCACGCTGGAGAAGAGCGTGTCGGAGTTCGTCTGGGGCGCCTACCTCGACGCGAAGCCCGAGAACTGGCTCGTCTGGCACGGTCGCGGCCTCTACGGGCCGACCCGCTACGCCTGCCCCGATCACCGTGGCGACCTCACCGCCTACCTGCGCGAGCACTACGGCACGCTCGGCTGGCATCCCTGGAAGCGCCCGCCGTATCCGACGAGCCTGAAGAACTCCGATCAGGAGAAGGCGCTGAAGGTCGGCGGCCGGTCCGCCATGCCCAAATGGGGCTTCGGCCCCACCGTTAAGTAGCGACGCCGGCGGGCTGCACGAGCGGGAGCTCGAGCGCGTACTTGCCGTTGGCGTCGTCGGTGCCCTCGAGCGGGTACTTGCCGCTGAAGCACGCGTCGCAGTGGCGCTCGCGGTCGCCGCGGATCGCCTCGTAGACACCTTCGAGCGACAGGTAGGCCAGCGAGTCGCAGCCCAGCTCGCGCGCGACCTCGTCGACGGTGCGCTCGTGGGCGATCATCTCCTCGCGCGTGGACATGTCGATCCCGTAGTGGCACGGGTGCTTGATCGGCGGCGCGGAGATGCGCATGTGCACCTCGCGCGCGCCCGCGTCGCGCAGCATCTGCACGATCTGGCGCGTCGTGTTGCCGCGCACGATCGAGTCGTCGACGACGACGATCGACTTGCCGCCGACGATCTCGGGCAGCGGGTTGAACTTCATCCGCAGCCCGTGCTTGCGCAGCTCCTGGCCGGGTTCGATGAATGTGCGCCCCACGTAGCGGTTCTTGATGAGCCCGTCGTCCTGCGGCAGCCCGCTGGCGCGCGCGTATCCACGGGCGGCCGGCGCGCCCGAGTCGGGTACCGGGATGACGAGGTCCGCATCGGGACACGGGGCCTCGCGGGCGAGGATCTCGCCCATCCGGCCGCGGGCGGCCTGGATGACGTCGCCGCCCATCCGCGAATCGGGTCGCGCGAAGTAGATGTGCTCGAAGATGCAGAACGCCTCGCGCGCGCCCTCGACGATCATCTGCGAGTGAAGCCCGTCGCCGTCGATCCACACGACCTCGCCGGGTCGCACGTCGCGCACGTACTCGGCGGCGATGATGTCCAGCGCGCACGACTCGCTGGCGACGCAGTAGTGCTCGCCGTCGAGCTTGCCGAGCACGAGCGGCCGCAGCCCGGCCGGATCGCGCATCGCGACCAGCTCGTCCTTCGTCATGAAGACCGTGGAGAACGCGCCCTGCAGGCGCGGCATGACATCGGCGACGGCGTCGGCGATGTGCTTGGCCTGGTGGGAGGCCAGCAGCGCCGCGATGATCTCCGAGTCCGACGTGGAGCGGAAGTTCACCCCGCGCTCGATGAGCTCGTTGTGCAGCTCGACGGCGTTGATGAGGTTTCCGTTGTGGCCGAGCGCGACCTCGCGGCGGTCGGAGCGGTGGACCGGCTGCGCGTTGTCCCAGCCGTTTGAGCCCGTCGTCGAGTAGCGCACGTGCCCGACGGCCATGTCACCCGCCAGCGCCCGCAGCTTCTGCTCGTCGAAGACCTGGTTGACGAGCCCGAGCTCGCGCAGGGTCATGATGTGCCCGCCGACGTCGGCTGCGGCGATGCCGGCCGATTCCTGCCCACGGTGCTGCAAGGCGTAGAGCGCGAAGTACGCCAAGCGGGAGACGTCGTGGCCGGGACCGTAGATCCCGAACACGCCGCACTCATCCCGCGGTCCATCGCGCTCATCGAGCGAGGTCACTCCGTGGAGGATAGCCGCGCGGCCGGGCGCAAACCGCCGGATTGCGCACGAGTTCCCGCGTGCTCGGCGACTTTGCCTCCGCGATGCGAGCGAAACGTGCCAGGTGTCGAGCGACCGCTCAATACTCTGTAGCGCCGCAGCGGCGATCTCCGTGGGGGTCGGGCTGTCCGCGGCGGACGCGGCGCCGGCCCCGAAGCCCGGTTGAACCCGATCATCGTCACGAATGGCGGCGCCACCATCGGCCAGATGCATTTCGAGGTCGGCTGTGAAGCTCCCGATCTGCGCGGCGGCCGGTCGTCGGGCGGCCATCTCGCGCTCGTCATCGCGAGCGAGAAGGGCAAGGCGCTCGGGTCGACCGGCACCAAGCAGTCGCGGTTCGTCGACGGCGTGCTGACGATCCGGTTGGGGTCCAAGGCGCGCAAGGCCGTCAAGCGCGGCAGCGTGAAGCTCGCGGCGGAGCTGAAGAGCGGCGGCAAGACGCGCAGGATCAGCGTGCTCGTGCGCGTGAAGTAGCAAGGAGAGACGCTTCGGGCCCATGATCTGGTTCCTCCATTTGGGGGATGCGGGCTGCGCGGTAGTGGTTCGATCGTGCGACTGCGGTCGGGCGCGCGGTGGCCGATTCAGCTCTCATGACACGCGGTCCACGTATCCGCTTGCGCATCAGCGCACGCTTCGTCGTCGTTCTGGGCTTGTTGGTGCTCGCCACCGGCGTGCTCGGCGGCGTTGCTCTCGTGGGCCTCGCGGACCTCCGTGACAGCAACGCCGGCCTGCGCGACGCGGTGACGCAGAGCACGATCAACGGGGATCTACGCGGGGATCTCACGCTTCTTGGGGCACAGCTGCAGACGTACGTCTCCACCACGGATCGGTCCCTGAGGCGAGCGCTGCGCAGCGAGGTCGAGCCGAACATCGTCAACGTCGAAAACGGGCTGACGAGTACCCGGCGCGCCTACCGCGACGAACCGATCGAGTTGCGGATCACCCTCCGGATGGAGCGCGCGTACCGGCATCTGCTGGCGATATGGCGCGGCGAGGCCGCGCTTGCGGCCGGTCGAGGCCAGGCTGAAAGCCAGCGCGTTGTCGGGCGCGTGGACGAGCTGCTGGATCCGATCGTCGAAGGGGGCGAGGAGATGCAGCGCCGAAGCGCTCGCGCCGCGAACACCGCCGGCGCGGCGGCAGCCGGGCGATATCGCTCGGCGCGTGACTTGATCGTCCAAGCTCTCGGCGGGCTGCTGCTGGCGAGCGTGCTGCTTGCTGTGTGGCTCAGGCGCAGCGTCGTGCCGCGCGCCCGGCGCTACGCGCAGTTCGCGTCCCGGGTCTCGAGTGGGGATCTGAACGCGCGCCTGGATGCCCGCGGTTCGGATGAGCTTGACGACCTCGGCCGGTCGCTCGACGCGCTTGCCGATGCGCAGCAGACCGCCGAGCGCTACTCCCGGACGCAGACCGAGCTCAATGATGCATTGCAGGTCGCCGGCAGCGAGGAGGACGCGCATCTCGTGCTGACTTCGCATCTCGAACGCTCCATCCCGTCGAGCTGCGTCGTCGTCCTCAACCGCAACAACTCGGCGGATCGGCTCGAGGCTCGCTCGCCCGTGGACCCCGACAGCCCGCTCGCGGCGGGCCTCGTGGGTGCGGGGCCGCGTGACTGTCTCGCCGTGCGGCTCACCCGCCCGTACCGTCGCGCCGGCGGCGACCGCGAAGCGCTCATGTGTTGCGGCGTGTGCGGCCAGATCCCGGCCGCCGTGGCGTGCGACCCGCTGCTCGTCAGCGGTGAGGTCATCGGCTCGGTGCTCGTCACCACGCCTGACCTGTTTGTCGACGCAGACGACACGCGCCTGCTCGACACCGTCGTCCAGTGCGCGCCGGTGCTGGCGAACCTGCGCAACCTCGCGATCGCCGAGCTTCGCGCCGCGACCGATTCGCTGACCGGCCTTCCGAACGCGCGCAACGTTCGCGACACGGTCAAACGGATGGCGGCCCACGCGGGACGGACGGGCGAGCCGCTGGCGGTCGCGATGCTCGACCTCGATCACTTCAAGCAGATCAACGACACGCTCGGCCACGGGCGCGGAGACGACGTCCTCGCCGCGGTCGGCGCCGTCCTGCGCGACCAGCTACGCGCGAGCGACTTCGCCGGGAGGATGGGCGGCGAGGAGTTCGTGATGCTGCTGCCGTCGACCAGCCGCGACGGCGCCGTCACCGCAGGTCAGACGATCTGCAAGGCGGTCGCCGCCCTCCGCATCCCGGGCGTCGAGCGCCAGATCACGATCAGCGTCGGCGTCGGCGTCATCCCTGAGCATGCGGGCGACGCCGACGGCGTGCTGCGCGCCGCCGACCGAGCGCTCTATGCGGCGAAGGAGCACGGACGCAACCGCGTCGAGGTCGCCGTCGCCAGCGAAGCCGCACTTGCGCGAACAGCATCCGCGAACGTCGGGCAGATTTCGGCTGAGGAGCCCTACTCGTCCGAGCGCGGGCGGAATGGCGGATGGCCATGACCGGCCCCGGCCCGCGCGACCACTGGAGCCCGTCCCATCGCGCCGCACCAGCGGTCAGGATCGTCTCGGGATACGCGAGCGTTCCCGGCGGGGAGTTGCTCGCCCGCGCCTCACATCGCCGTCGCGGCGCGAACAGCGACCGCGTCAACGCGTCGATCGTGATGTCGCTGCTCATCTCCAGCACCTCGCTGGCGCTCTATGACCTCTTCGTCCTCGTCAGCGCCCTGGCTGCGAACGGGTGACGCGGAACGCGCATGCCACCGACGACGCCACACGCCGCTGCAGGGCCCGACGCCGGCTTCGATGGCGCCGGCCATGGCCGTTCTTCAGACACGCCGGAGCCCACGCGCAGCGCGCGTCGCGGCCGGATCCGCTGGTCGCGCCGGCGCGACCGCGGCGCGCGTTTCGGCGCGCGTTTGCTCGTCGCGCTGCTGATCGCGTTTGCGGTCATCGGCGCGGTCGCGTACGTGCTCCTCGCGGGCGAGCTGGGACGCAACCAGCTGGCGACCTACGCGGCGCTGCATCGAGCCGATGTCTACAACATCGAGGCGATCGCCAAGCGCTCGCGGGGCGAGCGCGAGATGGCGCGCGAGATCGCCGAGCTGCTCGCCGCCATCGGCCGCCGGCCCGGCACGCATGAGGCGCTGCTCGTAGGACCGGACGCGATCGTGCGTGCGTCCGGGACGCGCGCCGTCCCGACCGGCGGGCCGATCGCGGACCCCAACGTCGGCGCCGCGCTGCGGGGTACGGCGTACCGCGGCCACGAGGCCGGAGCGGGCGAGGACGCCCGCAACTTCAACTTCATCGCTCCCGTCGACCTGCCGACAGGGCGCTTCGCGTTCGAGGTCTCATACGACCATGCGTTCCTCGACAACAACCTCGGCGACGTACGACGGACGCTGTTACTCGTCGGCGTGCTGGCGCTGCTCGTCGGGGCCGGTGTGTTCTACCTCGTCGGCGGGCGCTCGCTGATGCGCAGCCACCGCATCGCGCTGCAGCGCGCAACCCGCGACGGGCTGACCGACCTGCCCAACCATCGTGCCTTTCAGGACGACCTCGAGCGGGCCGTCGCACTGGCGACCCGCTACGGGGACTCGATCGCGCTCGTCGTCTTGGATCTCGACGACTTCAAGTACGCCAACGAGCGCCGCGGACACAAGTACGGCGATGCTGTGCTGCGCGGGGTGACCGCCGTGCTGCTTGACGGCCGGGTCGAGGATCGCGCCTATCGCGTCGGCGGCGACGAGTTCGCGCTGCTGCTTTCGCGCGTCGACGCCGAAGGTGCGCGGACGATCGCAGACCGGTTGGTGGACGAGCTGTCGGCGGGCGCCGACGTCAGCGTCAGCGTCGGCCTGAGCGATCTACGAGCCGATCAGACCGCGGACGGGCTGCGAGCCGAGGCCGGCGCCGCTCTGAACGAGGCAAAGGCCGCGGCGGTCGCCGCGCCGTCGACTTCGACGAGATCCGCGACGGCACGCAGCTCGCGACGTGTGACAAGACCGATGCGCTGCGCCGACTGCTCGCCACCGACGGCGTGTGCACGCTCTTTCAGCCGATCTGGGACTTCGGCACCAACACGTTGCTCGGCGTCGAAGCGCTGACCCGCCCAGATCCCGAGTCCGGCCTGACCGGTCCCGCCGAAGCCTTCGACGTCGCCGAACAGATCGGCTGCGTCCGCGCGCTGGACATGCTCTGCGTCGGGCACGCGAGGCAGATCACGCCCGAGCTCCCCGATGGCGCGCTGCTGTTCGTGAACCTCTCGCCGCAGACACTCGATCTCGACTCCGACGGGAACGACTGGTTCTGCGACGCGGTCAAGCGCGCCGGACTCGCGCCGGACCGCGTCGTCGTCGAAGTCACAGAACGCTTCGGGGGCCGCAGCGCCGCAATCCTCGCGACCGTCCGGCGACTGCGCGCGCACGGCTTCAAGATCGCGATCGACGACGTCGGCACCGGCAACTCCGGTCTGGAGATGCTGCGAACGATCCAAGCCGAGTACGTCAAGATCGACCGCAGCATCGTCGTTGCCGCGGCCGGCGACCCCAGCGCTCGGGCGGTCCTCATGGCGATGGCGACCTATGCGCGGATGACCGGCTCGTTCGTCATCGCCGAGGGCATCGAGGAACTCGACACGCTGGACTTCCTGCGCGCCGTCGAGGACAGCGACACGCTCCACGAGCACGTCATCCAAGGCGGCCAGGGATACGGGCTGGGCCGCCCACACCCGCACGTGCCCCAGCAACTCCCCACCTTGCTGCGCGACGCGATCACTTGGCACCCAATCCTCGGCGTCAAGAGCTGATCGCTGATGCGCGGGTCGCCCCCGGACAGACGCCGTGCGACGAGCGCCTTGGTGCTACCAGATCAGGGTGACGTCGTAAGGGCCGCAATGCGTCGTCTCGCGAGATGAGCGCGCCCCTTCGATGGTGGCCTGGCTGACGAGCATGCGGTCAAACGGGTCGCGATGGTGCGGCGGCAGATGTTCGACCCGCGGAGGCGTGCTCGAGGCTCACCGCGAGTGGTTGGACGAGAAGCCGCGCGACCTCGCGAGCTGTCCGGGCCCCCCGGGGGAGCTCTCGTGGCGAAGTTGCTGTCCATGGCACTGCATAGACGACACGCCCCGGGTGGCACTTGTGCCCTGACTACTCCAATGGGCGGTCATGCGCCAGCTCCTGACCCATAGTGTGCTGCCAGTCCATGTGCGGCATCTGCGGAATTCACAGCCACCTGGGGGAGGGCATCGACCGAGCTGCGCTCGACGCGATGAACGCGACGCTGACCCACCGCGGCCCCGACGCCGACGGCCGGTTCATCGACGCGCACGCCGGACTGGCCATGCGCCGCCTCTCGATCATCGACCTCGAGGGCGGCGACCAGCCGATCAGCAACGAGGACGGAACGATCACCGTCGTCTGCAACGGCGAGATCTACAACTACCGGGAGCTGCGCAGGGACCTCGTCTCGCGCGGGCACACGTTTCGCACGGCCAGCGATACCGAGGTCCTCGTCCACCTCTACGAGGAGCAGGGCGAGGACTTCGTCGACGAGCTGCGGGGCATGTTCGCGATCGCGCTGTGGGACGCGCCCGGTCGCCGCCTGGTGCTGGCCCGCGACGCGTTTGGCATCAAGCCGCTCTTCTATACCGTCGTCGGCGATCGGCTCCTGTTCGCGTCCGAGCTCAAGGCCCTGCTCAGCCTGCCGGACGTGCCGAGGCGCATCGACCCGCAGGCGCTCGAGGCCTATCTCACGTTCAACTTCGTCCCCGGCCCGGCCACGATCCTCGAGGGGGTCACCAAGCTGTCCCCAGGGCACGTGCTCACCCGCGACGACGGCGGCACCGTCAGCGTGCGGCGATACGCGAGGAGCGGTGCGCAGCCGGGCGAGCCGCTGCGCACGGAGTCGTTCCAAACCCTGGCGGCCGAGCTGCGCGACGTGATGCGCGACTCCATCCGCGCGCACCTGATCGCCGACGTGCCAGTCGGCGTCATGCTCTCCGGTGGCGTTGACTCGTCGCTCATCACGGCGCTCGCCGCCGCCGAGTCCAGCGAGCGTGTCAGTACGTTCACGATCGGCTTTGAGGAGGCCGCGTACAGCGAGCTTGCCGGCGCCCGGCTTGTGGCGGAGCGCTACGGCACCGACCACCATGAGCTCATCGTGCGCCCGGATGCGGTCGAGCTGATCCCCCGCCTCGTCGACGCGTACGACGAGCCCTTCGGTGACTCCTCGGCGCTGCCGACCTTCCTCGTGTCCGAGCTCGCCGCGTGCGACGTCAAGGTCGCGCTCGCGGGCGAGGGCGGGGACGAGATGTTCGGCGGCTACTTCACCTACGTCGCGGACTCGATCCCGGCCTTGGCGGGCCGCGCGGCCGCGCTGGCGCGCCCGCTCGTCGAGCGGCTCCCCAGCGGCAGCGCGAGCCCGAGCCGGTTTGTCGACAAGGCCAAGCGCTACGTGCGCGGCTCGCGGCTGGATGCGCTGGAACGCCACTGCGCGTGGTCGGAGGTCCTGTCCGCCGACCTGCGCGACGAGCTGCTCGATCGCCCACCGGGCGATGGCCCCGATCCGTTCCTCGCCCATCGCGCGCGCTTCGCCGAGTCTGCCGGGGCCAAGCGACTCGCGCGGTTTCAGGATCTTGATCTCGGGACCTACCTCGTCGACGACGTGCTCGTCAAGAGCGATCGGGCGAGCATGGCCAACTCGCTGGAGCTGCGGGTGCCGTACGTCGATCGCGAGGTCGCGCGGTTCGCGTTCGGCGTGCCCGGGCGTCACAAGCTGCGGGCGTTTCAGAAGAAGCGGCTGCTGCGCGAAGCCGCTCGGCCGCTCGTTCCCGACCAGGTGATCCGCGCGCCGAAGCGCGGGTTCTCGATCCCCGCCGGCGCGTGGCTGCGGACCGACCTCGAGCCGTTCGCACGCGAGGCGCTGAGCGTCTCGGAGCTCAAGCGCCACGGGCTGCTCGATCCGGCACCGGTGCAGCGGATGCTCGACGAGCACGTCGCGGGGCGCGCCGACAACAGCCGGCAGCTGTGGGGACTATTGATGCTCTCCGTGTGGTTTGAGTCGACGATGATGTCCTCATGAAGATCGCCTATCTCGTGTCGCGGTATCCGGCGATCACGGAGACGTTCATCGTCCGCGAGATGAACGCTGTCCTCGGGTTGGACGACGTCGACATCGTGCTCTTCTCGCTGTTCATCGCGCGATCGCCGTGGGTCCACGAGTCCGGTCGCCGGTGGCTCGCCGTCCATACCCACGCGTCGGCTCGGTCGGCGGTGTCCGGGATGGCCGTGTGGCTCGTGCGGCGGCCCGTGCGGCTCATGGGCTGCTTCGGCACCGTCCTGCGGGGGTACGGTCGGCATCCCGACGCGCTGTGGCGAGCGCTCCTCACCGTAATGCTGGCGGCGGGCCACGCGCGCACCATGCGCCGCCAGGGCATCGAGCACGTGCACGCGCACTTTGCCAGCCTGCCCACGCTCGCCGCATGGGTGGCCCACCGCCTGCTCGACGTGCCCTACAGCTTCACCGCGCATGCCTACGACATCTTCCTCGGCCAGGAGATGCTCGAGCGCAAGATGCACGACGCGCAGTTCGTCGTCGCCATCTCGGGTTACAACCGCGAGTTCCTCTCCGGGCGCGGCGGCGACCCGAGCAAGATCAAGGTCATCCACTGCGGCATCGATCCCGGCGACTACCCGTACAAACCAAGAACCGTGGATCGGGACGGGCCGGTCAAGGCGCTCTGCGTGGCGAGTCTGCAGGAGTACAAGGGTCACGAGACGCTGCTGCGAGCGCTGGCCGCGGGCGGCCCCCGGCTGGAGCGCCTCAGCCTCGACTTCGTCGGCGACGGGCCGCTTCGCGAGCACCTCAAGCGGCTCGCCGGCTCGCTGGGCATCGCTGACCGGGTTACCTTCCACGGCGCCCTCGAGGAGGCGGAGGTGCGCCGCCGGCTCGAGGCGGCGTCGGCGTTCGTACTCGCCGCGGTCCGCGACAAGCGCGGCAACATGGACGGCCTGCCGGTCGCTCTGATGGAGGCCGCCGCGTGCGGGCTGCCGATGGTCTCGACGACGATCTCGGGCATCCCGGAGCTCGTCATCGACGGCGAGACGGGGCTCCTGGCCGAGCCGCGCGACGTGGAGGGCCTCGCCGATGCGCTCGGGCGACTGCTCGAGGACTGGCCGGCGGCGACCGCCCGCGCAGAGCAGGCACGCCGGCTCGTCGAGGCGCAGTTCGACATCCATGTGTCCGCGAGGGCGCTGCACGAGCAGCTCGCCGCGGGCGCCTGACGCGACCGTCCGGCGCGCTAGGGAAAGAGCGCCGCGAGCGCCCCGTGGGCCTCGCGCATGTCGTCGAGCGTCGCTGAGATCGTGACGTCGCCGCTGACCACTTCGAGCGTGTTGCCGCCGACCGTGCCGAAGATGTCGACCGGGACACGCCTGGCGACGCGCTCGAGCAGCTCGCGGGTCCCGGAGACGACGAAGCCGGCGCCCGGGGACTCGCCGAACAGGATGCGCTCGAGCTCGTCCTCGTAGACCTCGCCGATGTCGATCGACGCGCCGATGGCGCCGGCCAGGCAGCACTCCGCCAGCGCGACGAGGAAGCCGCCCTCGGCGACGTCGTGCGCGCTTGAGAGCTTGCCGGTGCGCACCGCGTCGCGGACGGCCTTGATCGTCTCCCAGCGATCCGAGATCTCGAGCGGCGCGAGGCCGAGCGTGAGCTTCTCGCCGCGGAGCTTCGCGAGCTCCGAGGCGGCCATGAACGGGCTGAACGGACCGACGAAACCGACGCAGTCGCCCTCCTCGGCGAAGCCCATCCGCGCCGCGCGGTCGGCGCGCTTCATCTCGCCGACCAGGCCGATGACGGGCGTCGGGTAGATCGGACCGTCGCCGCTCTCGTTGTAGAGCGAGACGTTGCCGCCGACGACCGGGATCTCGAGCGCCTTGCACGCGTCGGCCAGGGCGCGCACGGACTCCTCGAGCTGCCAGGCGACGCCGGGCTTCTCGGGGTTGCCGAAGTTCAGGCAGTTCGTGAGGCCCAGCGGCGTGGCGCCGACGCACGCGAGGTTCGCGGCGCACTCGAGCACGGCCTCGATCGTGCCGGTGTACGGGCTGCAGGCCACGCGGCGGCCCGAGCCGTCGATCGCGATCGCGATCGCGCTGCCGTCCGGCAGCGCGAGGACGGCGGCGTCGGCCTCCTCGGGCCGGCGCACCGTGCGCGACTGCACGAGGCAGTCGTACTGCTCGAACAGCGGCCGGCGCGACGCGATGTTCGGCGAGCGCAGCAGGGCGAGCAGGATCTCGCGCGGGTCGGTGACGTCGGCACCGAGGACCCGCGGCGGCCGTGGGTACTCGGGGCGCTGCTCGATGTCGGCCTCGAGGTCGTAGAGCGGACAGTCGTCGACGAGCGCCTCGACGGGCATGTCGCCGACGAGCTCGTCGCCCACAAAGACCCGCAGCGCGCGGGAGTCGGTGACCGTTCCGATGTCGGTCCCGTGCACCTCCCATTTCTCGCAGACCGCGAGCACATCGGCGAGCTTGCCGGGCTCGACGACGCACAGCATCCGCTCCTGTGACTCGGAGACCATGATCTCGAATGGCTCCATGTCGGCCTCGCGCAGGGGAACGCGCGCCATGTCGAGATCCAGGCCGACCTCGCCCTTGGACGCCATCTCGGATGACGCCGAGGACAGCCCGGCCGCTCCCAGATCCTGGAGCGCGACGAGCAGTCCGCGGTCGAGGAGCTCCAGCGAGCACTCCATGACCTTCTTCTCCGCGAACGGGTCGCCGACCTGGACCGACGGGCGCTTGGACTCGTCCTCGTCCCCGAACTCGGCGGAGGCCAGGACCGAAGCGCCGCCGATGCCGTCCCGCCCCGTCGACGCGCCGAACAGGACGACCGTGTTTCCCACCCCGGTCGCCGCGCTGCGGATCAGGTTCTCCTCGCGCGCGATCCCGACCGCCATCGCGTTGACGAGGCAGTTCTGCTCGTACGGACCGTCGAAGTACAGCTCACCGCCGACCGTCGGCACGCCGATCGAGTTGCCGTAGTGCCCGATCCCGCCGACCGCGTGGTCGAGCAGGTAGCGCGAGCGCGCCGAGTTGCCGGGCTCCCCGAAGCGCAGCGAGTCCAGCACGGCGATCGGCCGCGCGCCGATCGCGAAGATGTCGCGCAGGATGCCGCCGACCCCGGTGGCCGCCCCCTGGAAGGGCTCGACCGCCGACGGGTGGTTGTGCGACTCGACCTTGAACGCCACGACGAGCCCGTCGCCGACCGTGACCGCGCCCGCGTTCTCCCCGGGGCCCAGCGCCATCCGCTCGCCCTCGGTCGGCAGCTCGCGCAGGAGCTTCTTTGAGTGCTTGTAGGCGCAGTGCTCGCTCCACAGCAGGGAGAACACCGCCAGCTCGACCTCGTTGGGCTCGCGGTCGAGCTTGTCGAGGATGAGGTCGTACTCGGACTCGGTCAGGCCGAGCGCGCGGGCCTTCTCAAGCGTAGGCATGGGCCATCGAGGTGAAGATCTTCAGGCCGTCGGTCGATCCCGCGAGCTCGTCGACCGCGTGCTCGGGATGGGGCATGAGGCCGAAGACGTTGCCGGCCTCGTTGCGCACGCCGGCGATGTCGTTCAGCGAGCCGTTGGGGTTGTGCCCGGGCGCGTACTTCAGGACGATCTGGTCGTGTGCATCGAGGGACTCCAGTACGTCTGGTGGCGCGTAGTAGCGGCCCGTCGTGTGCTTGACCGGGATCGAGAGGACGTCGCCGGCGGAGGCATCGCTCGTGAACGGCCCGTTGGCCTGCACGACCTCGAGGTCGACCTGCAGGCAGCGAAAACGCAGCCCCGTGTTCGGCAGCAGGGCGCCGGGGAGCAGCCCGGCCTCGCAGAGCACCTGGAAGCCGTTGCAGATCCCGAGCACGAGCCCGCCCTCGCGTGAGAACGCGCTGACGGACTCCATGACCGGCGAGAAGCGCGCGATCGCGCCGACCCGCAGGTAGTCGCCGTAGGAGAAGCCGCCCGGGACGACGATGGCATCGACGCCGTGCAGGTCGCGATCGCCGTGCCACAGCAGCTCGGCCTCGGCGCCGGGCACGCGCTCGCACGCGAGGACCGCGTCGACCTCGTCGCACGAGCCCGGAAAGCGGATGACGCCGAACTTCATCGTCGTGGATCGAGATGGTGGTGCGCTTGATGCACGGGCTAGCGCATCACATGCATCACATTACGATGCATCGAGGATCTCGTAGTCCTCGATCAGCGGGTTCGCGAGCAGCTTCTGGCACATCGCGGGAAGCTGCGATGGGTCGTCGACGTCGAGCTCGATGAGCCGGCCGACGTGGACGTTGGCGACGCCCTCGAAGCCGAGCGCGGGCAGTGCGCGCTGCACGGCGACGCCCTGCGGATCGAGGATGCCCTCCTTCGGGCGCACCAGTACGCGCGCGCGCATCTAAGGGGCCGTCCGCTGCAGCCACTCGTCAAACGGCCGGCCCGTGATGAGCTCGTAGGCCTCGCGATAGCGCGCGCCCGTCCCCGCGACGATGTCCTCGGGGATCTCGGGCGCGGGCGGCGTCTTGTCCCAGCCGGTGCCCGACGCCCAGTCGCGCACGTACTGCTTGTCGAAGCTCGGCTGGCCGCGCCCGACCTCGTAGGAGTCGGCGGGCCAGAAACGCGACGAGTCGGGCGTGAGCACCTCATCGGCGACGATGAGCGTGCCGGCGGCGTCGCGGCCGAACTCGAACTTCGTGTCGGCGAGGATCACGCCGCGCTCGCGCGCGTGGTCGGCCGCGAAGGAGTACAGCGCGAGCGACAGCTCGCGCAGCTCCTCCATGACGCCGCGGTCGCCGACGATCTCGGCGGCGCGGTCGAAGTCGACGGTCTCGTCGTGGCCGACGTCGGCCTTCGTGGAGGGGGTGAAGATCGGCTCGGGCAGCTGCTCGGACTCCCGCAGGCCGGTGGGCAGCTCGATCCCCGCGACGCTGCCGGTCGCCTGGTAGTCCTTCCAGCCCGAGCCCGTGATGTAGCCGCGCACGACGCACTCGACCTGAACCATCTCGAGCTTCTTGACGACGAGCCCGCGACCGCGGACGTCGTCGGGCACGTCATCCGTGATCGACAGCAGATGGTTGGGCACGAGGCCGGCGCTCTGCTCAAACCAGAACACCGACAGGCCGGCGAGCACCTTTCCCTTGTCCGGGATCGGGTTGGGATGCGTGACGTCGTACGTCGAGATCCGGTCGCTGGCAACCATCAGCAGACGGTCGCCCAGGTCGTACATGTCACGGACCTTGCCCGAGGCGAGAAGGGGCAGGTCGGCGAGCGCGGTCACTCCGAGCAGGCTAGCAACGGGACCGGTCCGCAGAACGACGAGAGCCCGGCCGGGGCCGGGCTCTCGAATACGTCGCAATCGCGCTGCGGTCAGCCGATGGTGACCGTCTCGCAGCTCGGCCCGACCTTGTCCTTGGAGTCGGCCTTGACCTTGTCGTTGCCGGAGCCGCAGGTCACGTTGTCCTTCACGCCGTCGCGTGAGTTGATGCTGTCCCTGCCGGCGTCGCCGTGGATCCTGTCCTTGCCGGAGCCGCCGCTGATCTTGTCGTTGCCCGCGCCGCCGAAGAGGTTGTCGCTGCCCGCGCCACCAGCGATGCGGTCGTTGCCGCTCTGGCCGCTGATGCGATCCTTGCCGGAGCCGCCGGAGAGCTTGTCGTTCTTCGCGCCGCCCTTCAGCCGGTCGTTGCCGCCGCCGCCCTTGATGTTGTCCTTGCCGGGCGTCGTCGTCTGGGTCAGCGTGCAGTACGCCGGTGTCGGGGCGCCAGGCGGGCAGACGATCTCGCGCGAGTCGCCGGAGAGCCTGTCGTTGCCGGCACCGCCGCTGATCTTGTCGTTGCCGCCGCCGCCCTCGATCGTGTCCTTGCCGGCGAGGCCGCTGATCGTGTCAGCGCTCGGGGTTCCGTACAGCGTGTCGTTGCCGGCGGTGCCGGTGATCGTCGCGGCGATCGCGACCGCGCTCACGAGACCGATCGCGACGAGCGCGATGATCAGTGCACCAGCGAGTTGGGGTGACCGGCGGCGTGTGGTGAATCTGCTCATATGACTTCCCTCCGCTTGAAATGGCTCCTGCCGGCCGGAGCCGGGCGACGTGTCTGCACTGACATACGCAGGGCGTTGCCCCGCACTGACATCACATGCCGCGCCGCGCGCACACGTAGGGAACCGTGCGCAGCAAGATCTTGATGTCCGACCACAGCGACCAGCCGGCGACGTAGAGGTAATCGAGCTTGACCATCTCTGCCATCGGGACGCGCCTGCCCTGGATCTGCCAGTGGCCGGTCATGCCAGGGGTGAGCTCGAGGCGAGACCGGTCCAGGCCCGTGATCTGCTCGTCCTCGAACACCACGAGGGGACGCGGGCCGACCAGGCTCATCTGGCCGCGGAGGACATTGACGAGCTGGGGCAGCTCGTCGAGGCTTGAGCGCCGCAGCCAACGCCCGACCCGGGTGATGCGCGGGTCGTCCGCAAGCTTGAAGAGGCCCACCTCGGGGTTGCTTGCGCGCAGCGACGCCTGCAGCTTGTCCGCGCCGCTGACCATCGTGCGGAACTTCCACATCTCGAACGTCCGCCCATCACGCCCCACCCGCAGCTGGCGGAAGATGACCGACCCCCGGCTGTCGAGCCGGATGAGGATCGCGCCGACGAGCAGGAAGGGCGACAGGATGAGCAGGCCGGCGGCTGACCCGATGGCATCGAAGGATCGCTTGATGAGCTTGGAGCTGCGCGACAGGCCAAAGCGGCGCACGCCAAGCAGCGTGAGGCCATTGAGGTCGTCCACTTCGATCGTCGATCCGACGACCTCGAGGATGCGCGGCAGGAGGCTCACCCGCACTCCAGTGGACTTCGCCTCGCGGACGAAGTCCAGCGTCATCTGCGGCAGGTCCTCGCTCGGCTCGATGATCACGCGGTGGACGTCGAGGTCCCCGATCAGACTGTGCAATGTCGACGTCCCCGCGACGACCAGGAGACCGTTGGAGATGCCGCTGAGCGCCATCCGGCCGACGAGCGTGGGGCGCCGGTCTCCTTTGGGCATCTTGCTCTGCAAGCGCTCGTAGGACTCCTCGCTGCCGACGAACAGGCAGCGCTCGATGGGGGTGCTCGCGCCGGCGATCCAGCGCGCGATTCGGCGTGCGAGCAGCGTGGCGAGGACCAGCGTGCCCCAGAGGCCCGTGATCTGGATGGTGCTCAGTGAGCCGTCCACCAACACGCTCTGGAGCATCAGGAAAAGCAGCGCGTAGAGCGTCGCGCACTGAAACAGCGCGGGTGCCTCGTCCATCGTCGTCTTGTTGACGACGAGCTCGTCGCGGTCATACAGACCGTGGGCCTTTCCCGCGACGACGATCAGCGGCAGGGCGAGCAACGCGATTGGGTTGAGCCGATCGTCACCGAGAACGTTGACGCACACGACGAGCGCAACCGCGGCCGCCAGGATGTCCGCGGCAGCAAGGCTGCGGCGGAACACCGCCTCACGGAATCTGATCTGACGGTCGCTGGGACCTTCCGTG
Organism: Solirubrobacteraceae bacterium; assembly: GCA_033855075.1. GTDB lineage: Bacteria > Actinomycetota > Thermoleophilia > Solirubrobacterales > Solirubrobacteraceae > CADCVQ01. The sequence goes on from JAWVGM010000032.1 coordinate 22,549, forward strand.
ATCGGTCGTTCGATCGCCCCGCGGCGCGAGCGTCGCAGGATCGTCGTTCTCGTGAGTGGCGGACTTTCCGCCGTGGCGCGCCGAGCGTCAGCCCGCATGCACGCGCCTAGCCCGTCGTCCGATTCGGACCACCATCCTGGCCTCCGCATCGTCCTCGGCTGTATTGCCCAAGAGCCGGACCACTGGGGTGGAGCGGCTCTCGAATGACCCCTGAAGCTAGCAAACCGACCATCCTCCGTTTGGGGGATGGGCTACCGCGAAATTGCGCTCGCCAACTAACGCCCTGAATTCCGGCGCGCCGTGAGTTAACGCTGCGTCCAGGTGAGGCTCGTCTCGCCGGCCACGCGGGCGCGGAGACGGTCCGGCCTCGGCGCAGCGGCGATACGCACGAGGAACGTCGCGTTGCGCTGCACCGGCAGGCTGCGCACCGTCCGCCAGGTTCCGGCGCGAAAGCGCTCGATGGTGACGTTGCCCGCCTGCGGGCTTCTGCCCCAGACCCGCAGCCGGTTGGCGCCTGCGCGCTCGGCCACGAACGGAAAGCGAAACGCGACCGCCGACGGCTTCGAGGCGCCGCCGTTGAAGAACACACCCGATTGGTTGGTTGCATCGTAGGTCGGTATCGGCATCTGATCGCGAACCTGAAACCACGTGATCGTGTCGATGCCCTGGCGCCACAGCAGATAGAACGCCTCCTCGAGCCAGCGAGCCTGCGTCGCGAGTGCAACGCCGTGTGGATCCGGGGGGTTCGAGTCATAGGACGTCTCGGTCACCCACATGGGGTGACGCTTGTGCGGCAGGGCCCGCTTCTTGCGCTCGGCGAAGCGCAGCACGCGGGTGAGCTTGCCGATGTCGGGAATCGACACGTCGTCGGTGTTGAGGGCCTTGCGACGCGGCCGGCCGACCGAGTAGGGGTGATGCGCGAGCACGTCGAAGCGCGCCGGGGCGGGGCACGTCGACGTCGCCAGGCGACCGCGCTTGCTTCGCAGGCACAGCATCTCGCGAACGAAGCGCGCGGGCATGATGCGCTTGCCGCCCGCTTGGGCATCGCCGAACGGTGCGGTGCCGGCGCTGACGACGAGTGGGCTCGTGCTCACCGACTTCACGCCGCGGTAGAAGGCGGTGAGCATGGCGCGGTAGATGGCCGGCGCGGCCGTCCGCTTGCCCTTCCACTGCGGGTTGAGGTACTTGCTGAGGTTGGGCTCGTTCCAGACCTGGAAGGCCTTGACCTTGGGCAGGAACTGGCCGGGCCGCGCGGGATCGGGGAACGAGCCGGAGTAGCGACGGGCCAGCGCGGCGCCGTACTCCTCGAGTGCCTTGGGCGAGGGCTTCCACGTGCCGGGCGTGACGCTCGCGGGTCGTCCGGCCCCGTCCGCCCAGCGCGGCGCGCCCGTGAACCCGGCAAGGACCTGCAGGCCGCGTGAGCTCGCGGCGACGATTGCCGCATCGGCGCGGGCGAAGTCGTAGTGCGTGTCGGACGGGTCGCGGGCGTTGAAGCTCGGCGGGCGCGTGGCGGTGTCGGGCGCAGGCCAACCGATTTCGAGGCGCACGAAGTTCGCGTCCACCGCGACGGTGCGATCAAGCCATAGGTCACGCGTCGCCGAATCCTCCCTATACACGCCGTCGAAGAAGCCGAGGTCCAAGCCGTGCGCAGCGTGCGCGGTGGACGGTGCGAGCAGGAGCACGAGGCCGATGATGAGGACGGCGGACCGAGTCGGCCGCAAAACCGGCGCGCTCAGGATGTCGCGCGCCGTCGGAGCAGCACGGCCACGACGGCCGCAAGCAGCGCCGCGATCAGGATCGCGGGCAGGACGGCGCCCATGCCGCTCCCGCCGTCGCTGCCAGTGAACGCGTTGAGCACCTCGCCGAGCGGCGAGCGCCCGTCGCTCTTCGGGGCCGCAGTTTCGCTCCTGGCCTTGTTGCTCAGCGGCTTCGAAGACGTTGAATCAATCGCGTTGGCGAGCGTCGTTCCGTCAGGACCGAGCCGTTGCAGCCGGGCGCGCTGAGCCGCCGTCAGCCCGCCACCGCCCTTCTGCCCGGGAGGCCGCGGACGGGTATTGCCCGTCGCGCCCGGAACGGTTTCGAGGTACTCGTCGATCGCTGAGTTGCCGGGGGGAGCGTTCGTCTGCGGGGCCTTGGCGATGGCTGGTGCTGGCAATACCAGGGCCAGCGCGGCGAGCGCCACGATTGCGCGGGTCATACGGACAATGTACGGGCGTCCGTGGCGAGCGCTGACAGTTGTCCGCCCAACGTCAGCGTTCGCAGGCCTCGCACGTACTCCTCAGTGATGGAGCTCACCGCGTCAGGATCGGCACGTTCTGTGGCGCTGCCGCGCCGGCTCGCCGTGCGCGCAGACCCACCCGCCATCGCCGCGTGGACGCTCGCCTTCGCCGTCGTCACCTACCTCGCACTGAGCAACGGCGGCTACGACACGATCGTGCGCAGCCAGGTTGGAATCGCGGTCTGGTGGATCGTGCTGCTCGGGGCGCTGGCCGGGATCCTGCCGGGACGCATCGGCCGCACCGGCTGGGTCGCGATCGGCCTGCTCGCTGCGTTCGCGGTATGGACGGGGCTGGCGACCGGCTGGTCGGAGAGCGCGGAGCGCAGCACGATCGAGCTCGGGCGGGTGGCGACGTACCTTGGCGTGCTCGTGCTCGCGATCGCGCTGCAGGGTCGTGCAGCGGCCCGCCACACGATCAACGGCCTCGCCTGCGCGATCGGCTTTGTGACGCTCTTGGCGGTGCTGTCACGCCTGCATCCGCAATGGTTTCCTGCCGACGACCACATTGAGTTTCTCGCCGGAAGTGAACGCAAGCTCAGCTATCCCCTGAACTACTGGAACGCGCTGGCGGCGTTTACCGCGATCGGGGTGCCGCTGTTGCTCGGCGTCGCGCTGACCGCACGGACGCTCGCGGGGCAGGCGCTCGCAGCGGCGACGCTCCCGCTGGCGGCGCTGTGCATCTACCTGACGATCTCCCGGGGTGGGGTCGTGGCGCTCGTGGTCGGGATCGTCGTGTTCTTGCTGTTCGTGCCCCGGCGCCTCGACGCGCTCGGGACGCTGGTGGTGGCAGGCCTCGGATCGGCGGTCCTGCTGTCGGCGGCTTCGCAACGCCCCGACATTCTGAACGGCGGCGTGCCGACCGCAACAGCGATTCATCAGGGCTCGGAGCTCATCTGGCTTGCCGTGATCGTCTGCGGAGGCGTGCCGCTCCTGCAGGTAGCGATGAGCCTGGCGGCCCGGCATCTGGAGCGCCCGGCACTGCTTGCACCGGGGCGCCGGACGACCCTGCTACGGGGCCTTGCCTTGGTCGCGGTGACGTGTGTCGTCGGGGTCGGGGCAGGTGCCCCAGGCTGGGTGGGCGAACGCTGGCAGGAGTTCAAGATGCCCACCGGCACCGTCGAGGTGGGCAACCAGGCTGATGTGTTCAGCCGCCTACAAGCGGCGCACGGCCAAGGCCGGTATCAGTTCTGGCAAGCGGCGCGCGATGCTGAGGCGACCCATCCATGGAGGGGTGTCGGGCCGGGCACGTTCGAGTTCTGGTGGGCGCGCCACGCAACAGCGCCGGGCTTCGTGCGGGACGCCCACTCTCTCTACTTCGAAACGCTCGCGGAGACCGGGCTCATCGGATTCGTGCTGCTCATCGGGCTGCTGTTGTTCCTTCTGGGTACGGCTGTCGCACGGTCGTTGCGCGCGCCGCCCGTTGTCCGGATCTCAATCGCCTCCGCGGTGGGTGGCCTCGCGGCGTTCATGACCTCGGCGGCAGTCGAATGGGTGTGGGAGATGGGCGCCGTCGCCTGCGCCGTCATGGTGCTCGCCGCTGTGATACTCGTGGGTCGCGATGAGCCGGCGGTCGTCGGCAAACGAGCGAAGCCGGCGCGCCCGCTGTTGCCGCGTATCGCGGTCGTGCTCCTCGCCCTCGCCGCGACCGGCGCGGTCGCGGTGCCCATGGCAGCGGCGATCGCCACTCGCGACAGCCGCGATGCCGCGGCCGCTGGCCGTCTTTCCACGGCCCTGGCAGACACCCGCACAGCGGAGCGCCTGCAGCCCTACGCGGCCACTCCGCACTTACAGCGCGCGCTCGTGCTCGAGCAGGCCGGTTCGCTGGTGAGTGCGGTCGCGGCCGCGAAGGCCGCGACAGCGGACGAGCCGACGAATTGGCGCACATGGTTCGTGCTCGCCCGTATCGAGGCGCGGCGAGGCCAGGCGACCGCTGCCGTCGCAGCGCTACGCGAGGCCAAGCGTCTGAACCCCCGCTCGCCACTGCTGGGAGCGCAATGAGCCCGCACCGTGACATCCGCCTCGATCTCGAGCCAGACCCCCCCGAGGAGCTGATCCACCTCGCCGAGCGCCTGGAATACGAACGTCCGGTGCCGACCGCCGCGTTCCGCGGCGCCCTTCGCCGCCGGCTACTTACGGGCGGGGCGCAGCACTCACGCCCGGCGCGGCTACGGCTGCTGATCACCGGCTACGCAAGTGCCGGCACGGCGCTGCTGCTGATCGGCGCAGTGAGCGTGGCCGGAGTCGGCCCGCTGGGCGCCTGAGGCGTCAAGCGCTTGCTGCTCACGGTGATGCCGCGTTCGGGTCATCCGTATTTTCAGGATGTGCGGCTGTGTCCAATGCCCTGCGCATCTGACGCAGGGATCGCGACAGGATCTGCTGCACGTTCGCGAGGCTCAACCCCGTCAGCTCGGCGATCTCCGGTCCGCTGAGGTCGCCGCCGAAGCGCAGTGCGATGAGCTCGCGCTCACGGTCACTGAGAGCCCGGAGCGCCCGCTCGAGGTCAGGCTCGAGCCCGAGATCAGGGCGGTCGGGCTCGGAGACGAGCACGTCGGTCTCGGCACCGCTCTCGTCGAGTGGCTGCTGAACGCTCGTTCGATCGCCGCGAAAGTGATCGACGAGAAGGTTGCGCGCAATAACCATCAGCCATGTGGCGACGCTGGCCCGGGACGGGTCGTAGCGCGACCACGCTCTCAGCGCTCGCTCGAACGTCTGCTGCGTCAGGTCTTCCGCGTCGGACCGGCTGCGCATCCGGTACGCGAAGAAGCCGTACACCTGCCAGACATGCTCGTCGTAGACGGCTGAGAAGTCGCGGGTCGGGAGCAGGGCTCCCACCGTAATGCACGAGTCTCCTCGCGCGGAACCTGACACTCCGTCGAACCGAACGTGCGATGCGGCCGAAGTACTGTTGGGCGATGACGAGCGTGGCCATCGTGCACGACTACCTCAACCAGCGTGGTGGGGCGGAGCGCGTCGTCTTGGAGATGGCGTCGATGTGGCCGGACGCTCCGATCTACACGTCGCTCTATCGCCCGCAATCCACCTTCCCTGCCTTCAAGCAGTTCGACATCCGTACGTCGTTCCTGGATCGGCTGCCGGTCAACCGCGGCTTTCGAAACCTGTTCCCGTTCTATCCCTCGGCGTTCAGGGCGTTCGGACGCTTCGACGAAACACTTGTTCTCTCGAGCTCCAGCGGCTGGGCGCACAGGGTGGTCACCACGCCAGAAGCGCTTCACGCGGTCTACTGCCACACGCCGGCGCGCTGGCTGTACGGAGGTGAGTACCTCGGAGCGTCGCGGAGGCAGCGAGCGCTGCGCCCAATGCTCCGCGGCCTGCGTTGGGATGACCGTCGCGCGGCACGGCGCGCAGATCTCTACATCGCCAACAGCCGGACGACCCAGGACCGTATCCGCCGTGCCTATGGCATCGATGCCGCGCTGGTTCATCCGCCAGTCGACATCGAGCGCTTCCGTCCCCGCCCGCGAGGTGAGCGTCTGCTCGTCGTGTCTCGACTGCTCCCGTACAAACGGGTCGATGTTGTTGTCGATGCCGCCACGCGAGCCAACCTTGCGCTTGACGTCGTGGGCGAAGGTCCGTCGCTGAACACTCTTCGCGAGCGCGCAGGGCCGACGGTGGAGTTCCATGGACGTCTGCCAGACGAGGCGGTCACCGAGCTCATGCAAGGCTGCCGCGCGTTTTGTCTGCCAGGCGTGGAGGACTTCGGCATGACTCCGGTCGAGGCGAACGCCGCTGGCAAACCCGTCGTGGCCTTCGCGGCCGGTGGAGCACTCGAGACGCTGGAGGAGGGAGTCTCGGGTGCGTTCTTCGGTGAGCCCACGGCCGATGCGGTTCTCGACGCGATCCGGCGCTGTGACGCTATCCAGACCTCGCCGGAGCAGATGGCGCGTGCCGCGGAGCGCTTCTCGCGAGAGGCGTTCCGGGCGAGGCTGCTGCAGGCGCTCACGCGTCGAAGCTGACGTCGCAGGCATGCTCCTCCAACAGCGGGCCGTCCGCAACTGATGCGATACCGTGGTCGCCGCGCGACCTATGGGGTTCGCCGGTTTCCCCCATGCCCACTCAACAACCAGAAGTTAACGCGCGGGACTTCTTAGCCCCGCTCATTCGGCGCCGCTGGCTGGTCCTCGGCTTCGTCGTCTTCGTGACGGTGTGTACATATGCCTACTACGCCCACCAGCCAAAGGTGTACGAGGCCTCGACCAAGATCCTGGTCGCCGCGACTGGAAACCCCCTGGACGCGGCGGCGGCCGAGCTTTCCGATCGCACGATCTCAGACCAGGCCGGACTGCTGAAGTCACGGGAAGTCGCCACCGCCGTCGCTCGCCGGTTGGGTCGACCGGGCGAGGCGGCGGCTCTCGCGGGAAGTATCAGCACCGCGGCAGCGCCCGGGTCGGACTTTGTGACAATCGTGGCCCGTCGTCCCAAGGCTGCCGATGCAGCGCGCGTTGCCAACGCGTTCGCGCAGGCGTTCGTCCGCTTGCGCAGCGACGCGGCACGCCTGCGCGTCACGAAGGCGATCTCGGCGACGCGCGCCCAGCTCAACACGCTTCCTCATTCCGTCACGAACGCCGCCGAACGCGCCTCGCTCGCCGACTCCATCAGGCAGCTGCAGTTGACACTCTCGGCGAGTTCGGGCTCCGCAAGTCAGGTCGACCCCGCAGTGCCGCCTAGCGCTCAAGCCGGGCCGCACACCCTACGCAACGCGGGGTTTGCGTTCGTGCTCTCGCTCATCGGAGCGGCCGCCCTCGCGTTTGCGCTGGAGGCATTCGATCGTCGTCCGCGACGGCTCGACGAGCTGTCGCCGCTTTACGGAATGCCAATCCTCGCGGCCCTGCCTCACGTGAATGCTCCGGTTCCGACGGACGAAGGGGAAGCCGCCGTTGCACCCGAGTTCAAGGAGCCTCTCCGTCAACTGCGCACCAATATTCAACTGGCTGCACTCGATCAGCCGTTCAAGTCCTTCCTCATCACCAGTGCCGTCGCGGGCGAAGGTAAATCAACGATCGTGCGCAATCTCGCGCTGGTTCTCCGCGAGGGCGGGCTGAGCGTGGTCGTCGTCGACGCCGACCTGCGCCGTCCAACGCTTCCTCGCTTGTTTGATCAGCGGCCGGAACCCGGATTGACCGATGTATTGACGGGAGGCGCATCGCTGGATGAAGCCTTGCTGAAGGTGCCAGTGAAAGTGCGAGGACTCGCAGCGCTTGCACGAATGGGGGAGGCGTCGAGCTCCAGCGCGAAGCGTGTGAGCAGCACAATCGCAACGTCAGAGGCCGAGTCCATTTCGCTCCTGCCGCCCGGACCTCCGCCTGCCGACCCTCAAGCGGTCCTTGCTGCTGAGCGCACGCGTCTCTTGCTCGAGGGCTTGGCCGCCGACTACGACATCCTCCTGATCGACTCTCCTCCGCTGCTGCACGTGACCGACGCTCTGACGCTTGCGTCCTACGCCGACGCTGTAGTCGTCGTCGCCCGGCTCGGGCAGGTCACACGCGACAATGCCCGTCGAGTGGCCGACATGCTCGGAAGGGTCGTCGACGCACATCCGGTAGGCGTCGTGGTGAACAACGCCCCCATAGCCGAAGGCCTCGGCTATGGGTACGGCCCCGGGTACTGAGCATGCCGACCCGCACCTGGCGCAGCTCGCTGCTGCGGCAGACGACGCTGAGTGACGGACGCATTCCGCCCCCGTCCAGGTGCCGGATCTGAACCTTCCGGCGCCAAGCCCACTCTGGCTCGCGGCAGTCCCCGGATTGCTGGCTGTGTGGCTGTGGGCGATCACTGATCTTCAGCGGTTCGTCTTGTTCGCGGTGCTCGGGGCCATGGTTCTTCCGGAAGCTCTGCTGCACCCCGGCGGCACGCAAGTCGCGCTTGCCGACGTGCTGCTGATCGTCGCGCTCGCCGCATGGCTGATCGTCCGGGCCGCAGGAGCGGATACGAGCACCAGACTCCCGCGGAGCGGTCTGCTGGTCGCCTGCCTGTTGTTCGTGGGCGTCAACGTCGAGTCACTTGCGTGGTCAGACGACCCGCGAGCAACCATCCAGTTCGCGATTCAGCTGTTCGAGATCGTTGTCGTCTTCACCCTCGTCTTTGCGACGTTGCCGCGTTCATTGGATGTGATCCAGCGCGGGCTGGCCGTCTTCGTCGCCGTCACATGCGTACTGGCCGGGGTGTACATGGCGGGTGCCGCAGATCAGATTCCGGGCGCACCGGGGAAGAACACCATCGGAAGCTTCGTCGCGGCGGGTCTCGTGATGGCGTACGCCTTGATGCTCTCGAAGCGGGGGATCGGCTTGCAACGCATGCTCCTTCTGGCGGTTGTCATCGACGTGGCCGGCTTGATCGACACGGCCTCCCGCGGGTCGGTCATCGGAGCCGTGACCGCCTTGGTGGTCATGAGCCTTCTGCTGCGGCGGCACCGCCTGATGACCGTCGGCATTGTGGTGGTGATGGGCGTCGGATTCCTCGCGATCCATGGCACGGATACGAGGGATAAGTTTGACCGCAACATCAAAGGCTCCTACAACACAAGCACGGTGCGGGTCTACTCGTTTCGTGACGCGAAGCGGAAGATCCGACAAGAGCCCTTTCTCGGCTCAGGAGCCGGCACCTATACGGACTACATCCCAGAGCTGGAGATCACTCTGCCCGATCCCAACAACATGTTCTTGCTGACCTGGGCTGAAGTGGGGATCGGCGGACTCTTGGCGCTGCTCTTCCTGCTCTGGCGATATACGCGCCTGATGTTTGCCGTCAGAAATCTTCCTGAAAGGGAGGCCGCGATCGCTGTCGGAGCCGGATGTGTGGCGCTTTCGCTGCTGGTGCATTTCCAGTTCGACGTCACGTGGACGCGCGGCACCACCTCGCTGGCCTTCGCCACGATGGGGCTGATGCTCGCAGTCCAGCGGCTGGCGGGTGCGACGGCAGATGAACGGGGCCTCGATCTCGCAAGCCCGGCGCGCGCAGTCGGCACCCGAACCCTCCCTCGGATCGCACATAGAGCCGGCTAGCGGGTGAGGTGGAGTACGACCGAATGTCCCCACGCGGGCCTTCTCAGGACGCTGTGCGCCGCCTCGAGGAGCATCATGCCGGCGAGCATGAAGGGATGGGCATCGAACCACTTGCTTCCGCTCATGACCCCCATCGGCTCCACCGTGCGCACTGTCAAGCCGGCAGCTTCGGCGGCCCGCTCAAGCTCCGGCAACGTCATTTCTGACACGTGGTCATTGCCGGCGGCAACGACCATCACAGGCTCGCCGTGAGCATCGAGTGCGCTGCCCTTGCCGGTGTAGTAGCGGCGATAGATGAGTCCCCGAGATATGGTGTTGGCAACGCGTGCCAGGCGCTTGAACGGGCTCGTCCTCAACGGCGTGCTGACGATGACGCTCCCGCCGGGTTTGGCGACGCGTCGAAGCTCTCCGAGGGCTTCCACGGGGTTGTCCAGATGCTCGAGTACGTCGGCGAGACACACCGCGTCAAAGGTGCAGTCTTCGAACGGCAGTCCCGTCATGACATCTGCTTTCGAGAACTGGCAATTCGCGTAGCCCGGCACGTCGCGCGCAAACGCCGATCCGAACTGCAGGTGCGGCTCGTGCAGATCAACGCCGCGAATGGCGATGGTCTGATCTCGTCCGAGCATCGCATTAAGCATCAGCGAGTAATTTCCGTAGGCGCACCCGACGTCAAGGGCTGCTTTGGGCGGGGGGCCTGCGTTCATCGCCTCAGCGAGCAATCGGAGGATCACCTCGTCTCGATGCGCCGCGTGACGAGAGGCCAGCGTGTCCTGGCGATCTCGCCATTGAAACGCCACGCGGTTCTCGAGGTCGGGCCGTTGCTCGTCGTCGCCGGAAGCCAGCAGCTCTAGTTGATCCATTCGTTCCTAAGCGTTCCATGTTTGGTTCGTCGCCGTCACGGCGGCGGTCGGCTCGAGAGCCGCGGTGTGGCGATGGCTTCGGGGATTCCGCGATGATGGCGATATGCCGGAGCCTGAACGGTGCGCGGCCGTGCCCGGCCGGGACCGCTGACGTGCCGGGTCCGGCGGCGCGGCCAGAGGACGCACTGCGCGTGCTTCACGTGGTCAGCTCGGACTCGTTCGCCGGGATCGAGCGACACGTTCTCAACCTCATCCGCGAATTGCGAACGCTTGGCTGCCTCGCAGAGCTCGCGTGCCCGCCGACCGCGATCCGGCTTCGGGAGGAGGCCTTGGCTGCGGGGATCCCTTCGCGGCCATCCGCCACGTGCCGGCCACGCACGTGGCTCGCGACGCTCGCGCGCGATGTCGCCGACGACCCGCCAGGTGTTTTGCATGTCCACGATGGCCGAGCGGCGGTTGCGGGTGCCCTGTTGTCGCTGCTCGCGCCGGGCAGGCTGGTTCGGACACAGCACTTCACGCATCCTGCGTCCGTGGAGCGCAGCGGCTTGAGAGGGCGCGCATCGCTCGGTATGCACCGGCTCTTGAATCGCCGACTGGACGGATACACGGCCGTCTCCCGCATCGTCGCGGAGGGTGCGCGCGAGCGGCGCGAGACTGGGCACGCGCAGGTCGTTGTCATTCCGCCGGCCATCGAACTGCCGAGCCGCGACGCGGTTGAGAGCGCCCGGATGGAACGGGCGCAAATCGCGTATCCCGTAGTCGCGTTCGCCGGACGATTGGAGGCTGAGCGGCAACTCGACGTGTTGCTCCGAGCGATACCCCTCGTGCTTACGAAGCTGCCGCGATCCCACTTCGTCCTTGCAGGGTCGGGCGCCGTTGAGGGTCAGTTGCGGCTGCTCGCTGCTCAGCTGGGGATCGAGCAGAACATCACGTGGACCGGTTGGGTTCCGGACACGTACGCGGTGCTCAGTCGGGCTCACATCTACGTCAACACCTGGCCGCGAGAGGGGTTCGGCATGGCGACGGCGGAGGCCATGGCGCTCGGGCTGCCGGTGGTCGCCATCAACGCGGGCGCCAGCGCTGAGATCGTCGATCCCGGTGTGACCGGGTTCCTTGTCAGCGAAGGCGACTCCGATGCTCTCGCGGCAGCGATCGTCCGAGTGCTCGCTGACGATGAACTTGCATCGACGATGGGTCACGCCGCGCACCTGCGCGCGATGTCGGCGTACGGGGCGAAGCGAACCGCGCAAGACACACTGGCGTTCTATCGGCGGCTGTCGGAAACGTTGGGGTCATGATCGGGACGCGCGTGCTGCGGATATCAAACAGCGCTGTCGTCCCGGAATACCGTCAGCGCGAGCACCAACTCAGTGTTCGCCACGGCTACGACATGCATCTCGTTAGCCCGCCGGCGTTCACGGAAGGCGGAAGTGTGGTTGAGGCGACGGCTGATGATCCCGCCGTTCCGCTGCATATCGTTGACACGCGAGGCCGTCGTTACCACCCGATTCTCTTCTGGTATGTAACTGCCCAGCTGCGTCGTGTGATGCGCCAGGTGCAGCCGCAGATCCTTGATCTGCACCAGGAGCCTTACAGCCTCGCGTCTGCGGCCGCCCTGCGGGCCGTGAAGCTCGAAGCGCCGCAGGCGAAGATCTGCATCTATACGGCGCAGAACATCCTCAAACGCTATCCAACGCCGTTCCGCCAGCTCGAGCAGCGGGCGCTGAAGTTGGCTGCCGCCGCCTATCCGTGCTCGACCGAGGCGGGAGAGGTTCTGCGAGCCAAGGGGTTCGTCGGAGTCATCCACGTGATCCCGCTTGGCGTCTCCATCAGACCCGAGCCTCCTCGGCATTTTGCCCTCGATCAGTTGCGCGTAGGGTTTCTCGGAAGGCTTGAGCCGTACAAGGGCGGCGAGTTGGCGATCCGCGCCTTCGCGAGCGCAACCAACGACATGGATGCTCGACTCGAGATTGTGGGATCCGGTTCCCAGATGGCACATCTTGAGTCGTGCGCGGCGCGACTCGGTGTTTCGTCTCGGGTGACCTTCACGGGCGCGGTGTCCCAAGACGAAGCGCTGGCGCGCATCCGCGGGTATGACGTCGTGCTGGTCCCGTCGCTAACTACGGCCACCTGGAAGGAGCAATTCGGCCGCATTCCCGCTCAGGCCCTGGAAGCCGGCACGCCGGTCATCGCATCGGACTCCGGCTCGCTGCGCGAGGTAGTCGATGACTGCGGCGAACTAGTCCGAGAGGGCGATGTCACGGAGCTAGCCGATACGCTGGGTCGGCTCTTACGCAATCCGGCGCGCCGTGCCGCGTTGAGCGCGAGCGGACGGCGACGGGCGACGGAGGTTTTCTCGTGGGAGGTCGTCGCCGATAGTTGCGATCAGATGTACCGGCATCTGTTGTGCCATGCCTGATGTGCTGCGATTGACGAAGAATGGAGTTCGATGCGAGCGAGGAACGCGAAGTGGATCTGAGAGCCATTGCGAAAGCCGCGTTGCCGCCGCTGGCGCAAGATCTTCTGAGACGGCTCGTTGATCAGACGCTGCCCCGGCGACGGCGCGCGCTTGCAAACAGCAGCGCTCACCGAATCGAGCGAAACCTGCTCGCAGCCAAAATCTCTCCGGATGGGGTTGTACTGGCGGGGCCCTTCGAAGGCCTCCGGCTGTCCAGGGAAACAAGCTGGGGATCGGCCGCCCCGTACTTGTTAGGGACTTACGAACAAGAGTTGCAGCCCTGGATCGAAATGGCGTTGGAAACCCGTCCGTCTGTCGTGGTCGACATAGGTGCGGCGGAGGGGTACTACGCGGTTGGGCTGGCGCGTCTGCTCCCAGATGCGGTGATCTATGCGTTCGACATCGATCCACAAGCGCAACGCGCGTCTCGGTGCACCGCTAGGCTTAACGGCGTCACGAACGTTCGCGTGCGCGGTCGTATAGACACCAGCGCCTTGCAGCGAGTCCTCGTGCCCGGATCGCTCGTGATAAGCGACTGCGAAGGCTTTGAACGTCAGGTCTTGGACCCCGATCTCGTCCCCGCGCTAAGAAACGCACTGGTCATAGTTGAACTGCACGACTTCCTTGATTCAAGCATCAGCACGATCATCACATCGCGCTTTGAGCGCACGCACGCAGTACAAATGATTGACCAAATAAAGCGACCGCGCGCCAAGGCGTCGCAGCTCGGGCACCTAACGCCGTCAGAGTGGGTTACAGCGGTTGACGAAGACCGCCCCGACAGTTCATCAATGCAGTGGGCTGTCTTGATCCCTCATTGATCAACGGTCTTTCGCCTGTAACGCAATGCCGCGAACGTGGCGCGCGCTGACCCGCAGTACCTGGCGCTGAGCCCACCACGGCCACCGCCGCTTTGTCCCTGCCAACTGCGCAATGGATTCCGCGTAATGGTGCCACAGGCGCGACGGCGAGAAATGGTCGTCGAATGTGCGTGCGGCCGCAGATGCCATTTGAGGCCAGCGAGGCTCCAAAGCGTCCAGCAACACGGGTATGCGACTCACGTCGCGCTCGAGCACTCTCACGACGCAGGACTGCCATTCGATCCGCGGAGGCGCCAGCCAGTCATCGCTGATCACTACAGGCACGCGACCTGCCGAAAGCGTCTCATAGAGTCGAAAGGAGGACGGACTATGACCGCGGGGGCACAGCACAAACTTCGACCGCGAGACAATCGCCGCGTACTCGCTGCGAGCTGCGATATGAAGGTCGTTTCCGGCATTGTTGACCCATGAGAAGAAGTTGATCGCGCTGGTGTCCCGCACAAAACTGCGCGGGTGTTCCAGACCCAGTACTGCGCTCCGTACAGGATGGGTGCGCGCGCCGCTGAACGAGAACAGTAGGTCAGGAGAGCGATCATCCAACCTCATAGTTGTCGGCAGTGACGGATAGGCACCGCCGACGACCGGGCGGCCCTTGGCGAAGCGCGGTGTGCCTGAGACGTAGACGCCGGGAAAGGTGACAAACGGGTAGTCGCGTTCATCGTATACGTACACCCTCCCGGGATAGCGCCGCACGAGCGGATGGCGCCGCAGGACGCGAAGAAAAATGTCGTCAGGGTGTTGCTGGAGGTCGACGAAGAGCACGGCGTCGGCGTCGTCGACGTCGGCAACTAGTTCATGTTGACCGACCTCGTCCAAAGCGGCGAGTGATCGGAAGTAGTCGCGCTGGGCGTCGTGGTAGGGCTCTGCCCCGGCCGCTGTGACGAAGAGCCGCACGTCAGTCCGGGGTGGGCCGATCGCCCCGGAGCACCAGACGGATCTCGCGACCGGTCGGCATTTGCCACAACATTCCGAAGTAGACGATCGCTGCAATCGCGACTACACCTAGAACACCGGGACCATTAGCAACCATCAGGCTGCCGGCAAGAAGGATCCCCGCAAGCAGGGTCACTGGGACGATCACGGGCAGGACGACACGCCTGAGTAGCTCCGAGTACGGCTGGCCCAGTATTCGGCAGATCCGCCCCGGTAGGTACACGGCGTCGATCAGCGCGACGGCGAACAGAGAGCCAAGCGCGGGCCCGATCGTCCCTTGAGTCAGGGTGAACGCGATGCTCGCCACGATATTGAGGCTCGCCGCAAGCATCGTGACCCGCATCAGTTCGCTTGCCTGTTCAGACGCCAGTAAGAGGGTGGCCGCGTTGAACCCGGGGCCGTGGAGGATGAGCACAGCGCACAGAATGACGAGGACCGAGGACGCCGCTCCGGGGAACGAACCCAGCCAAAGCTGCAGCAGCGGGGACGCATAGATGCCTACGGTCAGCGCTCCGAATGCAGCGAGACAAAGCGTGGCGAGCGTGGCGATGCAGTACAAACGAAACCGGCGCTCGGCGGTTGAATGGTGTGCTGCATGAGCGTGAGCGGGGCCAACGGCACTCAGGACGCCGGTGGAGACCCGTTGCAGGAGTGTGTAGGCGCGAAACGCTATCGCGTACGCGGCGGCCGCCTCCGCGTCGAGCAGCAGGCCGACGAGGATGATGTCGGATCCAAAGGCCAAGACGGTGGCCACGGAGAAGATCGAGTTCCGCCAGCCAAGGCCGAGCAACTTCCTTGCGGTCGGTGGATGAAACGACCGGAGCCGGATAGTGACAGCGGGCAAGACGCGGCGCAGCTGCCAACGGAAAACCACAATGGTCAGTAGCCCACCCACGAGCTGGATAGCTGCGATGGACTTGAGCCCCCCGCCTGAGAGCAGCGCTGCGGCTTGAGCGGCCGAAGCCAGTGTGGAGACGGCGAACCCGCTGAACGTAACGAGATACATCCGGCCCGTTCCGATAAGGGACGCTGTCAGCACAAGCAGCACAAATCCAGACAACTGCCAAACGCCCATAATTAACACGGCCAAGCGCGCATCGGTAATAAGATGACTCGGAACGTGGAACAGCACAGGAAACGCAGCCGCCAACCCGACGACGACGACAATCCCGCCAGCGCCAATACATGCACACAGGCCGAGCGAAGTACCGAGCACCCTGCTCACGACCTCGGGACCCTCGGCCTCGGATGCGGTCACACGCGTTATGGTGGCAAAACCCAGTCCGGCCTCAAGCAGTGATATGTAGCCAATTGCCCCGAGAATCAGCGACCAGATGCCAAAGCCAGTTGTGCCGAGTCGGCTCAGCAGGATCGGCGTCAAGACGAACCCCAGCAGCGCTCCTAGCACCAGCGTGATATAGCCATAAGCGGCGTTCCGAGCCACCGCCCGAGGGCTCGCATTCAAGGACAGTGTCATACTGTCAGCGATCGCATCTGACTGTACCGCAATCAGTCGCGCGCGGGTGGTACGACCAGTGACGTGAAGTGGCGAGCTAGGGCGTGCCGCGGGCGCTCAGTTCTCGGGCGCGGGCATCTAGCTAGCTGGGAAATCATCATATCCCGCCGGCTGCGTCCGGGCGCGAGCCCAATCGGCCTTCGGTTTAATGTCGCGCCCCGAACGTCGTGAGACGGCTTGAAGAACTGCGGCAGTGCGGCTAACGAGAGTCCGAGCGGGGATGAGTCGCAACCCATAGGCGCTAGCATCGCATAGGTGCAACGTCGCGATGTCCGGTGCGAAATCGTCGCGCCGGTCGAAACAAGGGCGCCTATGCAGTCGCGGCGCGGTCGATGGGTTTGAATCGTGGCTCCGATTACGTCTACTAGCCTTTCGCCCGCGTGATGCTTGAGCGACTCATCAAGGCACGGGCGGGCGTTGGTCGAGCACGACCGTCCGAGCCGGGAAATCCGTCGCCTGGGCTCGGCACCCGTGGGTCCCCGAGAGATCGCGTGCGACGCTACGTCATGCCTCTCCTGCTGTGTAAGAAGGCGAAGATGTCCGGTTGTCCGCCAACGTCCGCCAGCCTGTACGGGCGCGGGCGTGCCTGCGAGCGGCACGCGGCAGAGGTGAAATCATGTGTGGTCAAGTATGAGGATTGTTCTCTTCCCTAGCGCCTACGCGCCCGCCGTTGGGGGCGTCGAGGAGCTTACCTTTCGCCTTGCCCAGCAGTTCACTGCATCCGGAGATGACGTCGAGATATGGACCAATCGGCATCCAGCATCGCTCCCGGCGCGTGAGCTCATCGAGGGAACAGGGGTGCGGCGGTTCGCGCTACCACTGCCCAGGATGGCTGCGACGGACCTAGTGCGGTTCCCGGTCCGGGCGCCTGCCGCGCTGTCGCGTCTCGGGCGGGCAGCGAAGCAGGTGCGGCCCGACGTCATACATGTTCAGTGCTTCAGTTCGAACGGGGTCTACGCGGCAGCGCTGTGCGCGATCACGGGAATCCCCTGCATCGTGACGCTCCAGGGTGAGACGTTCATGGACGACAATGACATTTATGAGCACTCGCGGGTATTACCGACCGCTTTGCGGGTCGGGTTACGTCGCGCCAAGGCAGTGACGGGCTGCTCTCGATGTGTGCTCAACGACGCTGAGCGACGTTTTGGCTTAGGACCCGGAATCGGACAGGTCATTCCAAACGGAGTCGACGTTGCGTCGAGCGAGTCGCAACTTGGGCTGGATCTACCATTCGCCAGATTCGTGCTCAGCATAGGGCGGGTCGTCGAGAAGAAAGGCTTTGATCTGCTTCTGCATGCGTTCGAGCGCGTCGCCGCAAACGATCGGGAGGTCGGCCTTGTCATTGGAGGCGACGGGGCTGAACGCGAGGCCTTGGCGCAGCGGACCGAAGCACTAGGGCTCGGTTCGCGCGTCGTATTTCCCGGGACGCTCTCTCGACTCCAGGTCGCATGGGCAATGGCCCACGCTTCCGTGTTCGTCCTGCCATCTCGTATCGAGCCTTTCGGAATCGTGGTGCTCGAGGCTTTGCGCGCGGGTCGACCAGTCGTGGTGTCGAGTCGCGGCGGCGCACCCGAGATCGTGCGCGACCAGCAGGACGGGCTTGTAGTCGATCCGTTTGACACGCGCGCCATGGCAACGGCGATTGCGCGCCTGCTTGACGACGACGGACTTCGGAGGCGCCTGTCCGCAGCCGCGGTCTTGCGCGCACGCGATTTTTCGTGGGACGTGATCGCCGAGCGGTACCGTCGCATCTACGGTGACGTCCTCGGGGAGTCGGGTATGAGCGTGGGAGGCGCCACCGCGAGCGGCGAGCAGGCTGAGTGAGGCCCGGGCTTGGGGTATCTCAGCCGGCTTCCCGGCAGCGCAACCAGCGCGGCCGTCGGGTCTGAGGGTCAAGGCACGGGAGGGGTGGGCTCTGATCTGCCACCCTTGAGAGCGGGATGCGCGTAATGGACAGAGTTGTCGCCGGAGCGTATCGGCGCGACATCAAGGGCACCGGGCGTGTCGCACGAGTCCTGTACGCGAAGAAGGTCGGGCGGTCCGTCCCGTGCGGTCTAGACGGACTTGAATGGGAGGCCGACCCCTTGGACTGGATGGATCAGCAGATTTTGAAAACGGGGAGCTACGAGCCGGAGATCGCAGAGCACCTCGTGGAGAGGATGCGATCAGGCGACGTGTTCTGGGACATCGGTGCCAATGCTGGCGTGCATACGCTTCGTGTCAAGGCGGCGAGGCCGGATATCGCCGTGATCGCATTTGAACCCTCGCCCAGCCAGTACACGAGACTTCGGCACAACGCCACCATCAACGACTTGGACATCGCTGCGTATTGCGTTGCACTCGCCGCTCAACGCGGCTATCAACGCCTCAGCGTGGTGGACATCGGAAACAGCGGTCTCAATTCGTTGAAGCCACGGGATGGCGTTTCTTACTCTGGCAGTTTTCGGTGTTGGTGTGATACGGGCGATGACCTTGTTTCGGCTGGCGCAGAGTCACCCAGCGTGATGAAGATCGACGTCGAGGGTGCGGAGGATGAAGTCTTCGCCGGCATGCCACGAACCCTCGCGAGCAGACGCCTGCGGCACATCGTGTTCGAGTCCAATGATGGTGCGGCCCCAGCGCTTGTCGATGCTGGGTTCACGATTACCCGGATTCACGACTCGGGCGGGGGCGGGATCAACTGGAGCGCCGATCGGGTCAGCGCATAGCGTGCTGATTCGGCTGGCATCGGGCGCCTCGACCGTGGGTCAGCTGCTGTAATGGTTCACGGTGGCACTCGCGGACACGATCAAGAACGGGCTTTCGCCGACAACGGCGCAGTTCTTGCGCGCAGCGAGGAAGAGGACCCGAATCCTCGGAGCGTTCCGGAGGGGAACTGCCTGCCCCCTCTGTGGAAACCGTGCCAGGTTCATCGTGGTCAACACTGAGGGCGGCCGACATGAAACGCTGTGCCTGAGATGCAACAGTCTCGAGCGACACCGACGCGCCATATTGTTCCTGCGGAGATCCACCGATCTGTTCACGGCTTCGCTTCACGTTCTGCACGTTGCGCCCGAGCCGAGCCTTCGCACGGCGCTGGAGAACCTCTCGAATCTTCGCTACATCACCGGCGACCTGCTCGCCCAAGACGTGGACGTCCAACTCGACCTGACCGCGATCGCCTTTCCAGATGACACGTTCGATGTCGTCCTGTGCTCACATGTGCTAGAGCATATTCCTGACGATCGAACTGCGATGCAGGAGATGCGACGCGTGTTGAAGCCGAACGGGTGGGCATTTATAAACGTTCCAAGCGATCCCGACCGAACGACGACGTATGAGAACTCGGCCGTCGTCTCGCCTGAAGAGCGGCTTGAGCATTTTGGGCAGGACGACCACGTCCGCGTCTACAGCACTACGGACTTTGTTGCACGACTGGAGCATGCCGGGTTCGATGTGACGCAAGACCCGGAGCCGTTCACGCACGAGGAGATCAGGCGGTACAGGCTTGCCGGCGACGTGGGCTGGGATCACAGCTACCTGTGCAGGCCAAGACACGGGGCGTCGAGCGGCGCGAGCTAGCATGCGCCCGATGACCAGCACCGGTTACAGCGCCGCCGAAAGGCCGCGTCACGACCTCGTTCTCGGCCTTCTGCGCGCAGAGCGCCCACCACCGGCGCGTGTAGTCGAGCTCGGCGCGGCGCCAGGCGAGCAGTCCATCCAAATGGCGAACGCCGGGTACGACGTGACAGCCGTCGACATAGGAATCGCGTCGGATGCTTGGGAGGGAGCACCGGAAGGGACGATGGTGGAGCGCTTCGAGAAAGCGGGAGTGGAGCTGGTGCTCTGGAACCTCGAGAAGACCCCCTATCCGTTACGCGATCAAACCTTCGACGCCGTCCTGTTGACGGAGGTGTTCGAGCACCTGAGGGAGTACCCCATCACGGCGCTGCACGAAGCCCGGCGGATACTCAAGCCCGGAGGATGTCTGTACCTCACCACGCCGAACGCGGCCTATCTTCGTAACCGCGTTCAACTTCTTCTGGGGAGGAATACGGCGTCAAGCCTCGCCGACTGGATAGGCGGCATCCCCTTCGCCCGCCATGCGCGCGAATACACGTTCGGAGAGATGCGGGAACTGCTTCGACAGGCTGATCTGGAGCCGACCGTGATGACGAGCCGTCACCTGCATATCGGGAGCGGCCGCGGATCAAGTGTGGCCCGCGCCGGCAAATCGTTGCTGGACCGCATCGCACGGGCACGGCCGAGCTTCGGGCCGGCGATCGTCGTCGTGGCACGTCGTCCCGCGTAGTCGCACCCACGCCGCGGGAGCCAGCGGTTAACGAGGGCCACGTTCCAGTGCGACGCGTGCGGCGTCCCACCGGCCGCGCAGCAGCGACCCGACGAGGAGCGCCAAGCGCGCACACGGCCACGACAGTGGTGTCCCGTGCTTGCGGAGGAAACGCTTCTGGCCGGCGTAGAAGTGGCGCAGCCGCACGAAAGATGCTGCTGAAGACGCTGCCCCAACGTGCGTAGCTACAGCCGCTGGCGTGAAGACGACGTTCCATCCGCGTGCTGCCATGCGCCGTTGCAGGTCGGCCTCCTCGCCGTAGAGCCAGAAGTCCTCGTCGAAGCCGCCCACCTCGGCGAGTGCGTTGGCCCGCAGCAGCAGGCACGCGCCGATGAGGAAGTCGACGCACCGTTCCTCGTCGTGGTGCCACGTCCCGAGGTCCTCCATGAGCCTGAGACGCCGAAGCGGACGATGGAGACCGACGGCCTCGAGTAAGAGCTGTCGCCCTCGTGGAAACGGCCAGGCGGAACGCTGCAGCGTCCCGTCCACGTTTTGCAGCCTCGGCCCGACCGCACCCGCTCGCGGATGTCGTCTCGCGGCCGCGAGCAGCTCGGCGAGCGCGCCTGGAGCCAGAAAGGCGTCCGAGTTCAAGAGCAGCACGTAGTCGCCGCCGCAGTGCTCGAAGGCGACGTTGTTCGCGCGGCCGAACCCGACGTTCTCGTCAAACTCGATGAGCTGCACGTCTGGAAACCGCCCGCGGACAAGCGCGGTGCTGCCGTCGCTGGAGGAGTTGTCCACGACGATCGTGTGCACGGCGACGCCGGACTGGGCTTCGACGCTGACCAGGCAGCGTTCGAGGAGTTCGCGGGTGTTGTAACTGACGATGACGACGCAGACGCTGCCGTCGCCCGCGATCGCAGGTTGCACCCCGAGCGCAGTCTCGATCTCCCTTGCCCGGGCGTCCCAGGTCGCCTCGGCGACGGCCTCGCGACGGGCGGCTTCGCGCTCAGGGCTGTTCGCCGCCATCGCCCGCTCGGATTCGTCAACGAAATCCTCGGGCGTCGCCGCCACAGCGACGTGCTGCTCCAGGTCTGGAGCATTTCCAACGGGCGTGGCGACGACGGGTCGACCGGCCGCCAGGTATTCGTAGAGCTTCAACGGATCCAGGCTCTTCGTGAACGTGGTGACGCGGTGAGGAAGCAGGCATACATCCAGCGCGGCCAGGTAGCTGCGCACCTGCGAGTGGGGACGAACGCCGAGATGGTGGACATTGGCCGGCCGGAGGAGTCGCTTGGTTTCAGAGGGCGAGAGCTCGTTGGGTCCCAGCAATACGAACGACCACGATGGCCGCAGCTCAGCCGTCCGGGTGAGCAACTCGACGTCGAGCCTCGAAGCGTGCAGCGTTCCGACGTAGCCAAGCCGTGGCCGCGGGAGGGCCTGCAGGTCGGCGGGTGCCTCGGGGACGAGGAACGGGGCTTCGACGGCGTTGGGCAGGTAGCGCACGTTGTCGCTCCACGACCGAGCGGAGCGTTCGAGTGCCCGTGAGCAGGCCAGCACGAGTTCGGCCTTTGCGCCGAGGCACTCGATGCGCTGCTGTACACCGGCACGCCGTTCGGGGTTAGCCTCGAACGCCGCCCAATCGTCGGTGAGGTCGTACACGATGCGGTCCACGCCGAGACGACCGATCAGCGTGGCGGTTCGCGGATCCTGGGTCCACAGCGTCGGGTGCTCCATCCCGAGCGCCTTCGTCGCACGTCGAATCTGCAGCGCCTCGACCTCATCGCTGAGCCGCTCGAAGCGCGCTCCCGGGAGCGGCCTGATCGGGCGGATGGCCCAGATGTTCGGCGCCACGGCGCGCAGCCGAGGCGGGCGCCAGTCGCGGACCTCCCGCGAACGCAGCGGGATCTCGGCAAAGAGAAACCGCGAGCGCGGGTGACGCTCGGCAAGGGCTCGAATGAGCAGCTGGTTGCGCCGTTGGACCTCATCCCACCTCTCCTGAGCGACCACGATCCAGTCCGGGAATTGCGTGGCGTGCGGTCGAGGCATCGCGTCGAGGATAGGAGCCGCGTCGCGCTCAAGCCCAGTGGCGCTGACAGCGCATCGACTAAGCTGCGGTCGCCGGCATCGGGCACACGCATCGCACCATCGCTCGCGATTCGGGGCGGCTTCTCACGGAGTACGTCATCGAGATTCTCCTTCCCGCACATCAGGCCCAAGCTCCCGGAGGCATTGGGGTTATCGCCGGCGCTCTCGCGTGTCACCTCCCACGGGTGTTACCACCCACCGATCGTCTGACGGTCCTCGGGCTCGGAGACGTGGAGCCTTCCCCGCAAGCGTCACAACTGCGAGCGCGCCCGCGGCTGGGACGGCGCGCATCGTTCGCGCGCTTGATGTACGAGCAGGCGACGGTCGCTCAGCGCGCGAGATCGACCGACCTTGTGCACCTGTGTGACGCACGCCCGCTGCTGCTGTCGTCCGCCCCGTTTCTCATCACGGTCCACGACGTGACGTTCGTGGACCATCCTGATTGGATGCCGCGGCACGTCGCGCTCTACAAGCGCGCCATGCTCCGAACCGCGGTCCTGAGGCATCCGCGGGCGATCGTATGCGACTCCCATCACACCCGGGAGCGACTGCTCGCGGTGCTGCCGGCCGCGAGGCGTGTGAGGGTCGAGGTCATCCACTTGGGCGTGGATGCACCCCAGAGCGCCGCGATGTGGCGACCGGCTCAGATGGATCCATACTTTCTGACCTTGTCGACGATCGAACCCCGAAAGAACCACCTCACGCTGTTGACGGCGTTCCGCTACCTGCGCCGCTCGGGGTTCCCCTTACGGTGGAAGATCGCGGGATCGGCAGGGCACCTCGCCGCACCAATCGTTGCGGCGCTCCGGGCACAGGATGGTGTGGACGTCATGGACTACGTCAGTGACGATGACCGCAGCGGCTTGCTGCGCGGCGCGATGTTTTTCGCGTTGCCTTCGTTCGAGGAGGGCTTTGGGTTCCCGGTTCTCGAAGCGATGGTGCGCGGGGTCCCGACGGTGTGCTCGACAGGGAGCGCGCTTGACGAGGTGGCCGGTGAGGATGGCCTGCGCGTTCGTCCGACCGATCGAAAGGGGTGGGTGGAAGCGCTCAGCGTTCTTGGAGCCGACTCGGCGCTGCGACAGGAGCTATCGGACAGGGGGCGCCGGCGGGCGCAACGCTTCTCCTGGGACGCCACCGCTCAACACCTCTCGGCGTTGTACGACGATGTCCGCGACCAAGTGGCCGTGGTGCGCGATTCCGCCCGGACGATGCCGTGAACGTCCTCTTCGTCGATCACGCGAGGTCGATCGGCAGCGCCCAGCGGGCGCTGCTCGACCTCGTGTGCGGTCTCCCCTCAACGATCGCGCCCACGGTCATGTGCCCGAAGGGCGACCTGCGCGACATGCTTCGAGATCTCGGCGTCCGGGTTGTCCAGTCCGTCGGCCCATCGCGCCGGCATCACCGCCATCCCCGCCGGAGCGTCCAACTGGGGAGCGAAGTCTGCTTGACGGCGCTCGCTGTGCGGCGCGTTGCTGCTGCCAGGCAGGCGGAAATCATCCACGCCAACTCGATCCGCATGGGGATAGCAGCTGCCGGCGCGCGACGTCTGGGCGCTCCACCAACTGTTGTTCATATTCACGATGCGCTTCCGCGGACCGGGTCGGCAGATCTCGCGAGGCGCTCGATCCGCGCCAACACCGACGCCGTGATCACGATCTCAGACTACGTCAGACGGAACTTCGTCGGAGAAGGGGCACAGGACGGCCCGTACATGGTGCACAGTCCACTTGACTGGTCGAAGTTCCACGCGGCCGGCCTGACCAAGCAGGCGGCACGCCACGCCCTCGGTCTCGAGCAGACCGCGAAGTTGGTGGGACTCATCGCGCAGATCACGCCGCGCAAAGGACAGGAGACCGCGATCAAGGCACTCCAGCGACTGCGCGCGCGGCACCCCGAGGCACGGCTCCTGCTCGTCGGCCGGGTAAATGGCGTGGAGTCGGCAACCCGACACGACAACATCAGCTACGAGCGCTGGTTGTACAGGCTGGTCCGAGCCCTGCGACTCGAGGACCGGGTCGAGTTCTGGGGGGAGCGTGACGACGTGCCGACGATCCTCCGGGCCCTCGACGTGCTCGTCGCGCCCTCTTGGGAGGAGCCATTGGGCCGCAGCGTGATCGAAGGCATGTCACTGCAGACCCCGGTCATTGCGACCAATGTTGGAGGACCGAATGAATTCATCACGCACGGCGTCGATGGGCTCTTGCTTCCGCCGCGACTCGACGAGCATTGGGCCGTCACCCTGGAGTGGCTGCTCGGCGACGCCTCACTTCGCGAGAACATGGGCCGGCGAGCGCGGAACACGGTGATGGCGAGCTTTGGGCGCGGAGACTACGTGTCACGCGTCCTGCAGATCTACGACGGGATCGTTGCCACCCCAGTCGGGCTCAACCGGGGGGCGCAGGGCGTGAACCGCGGCAGCGATCTCCGCGAGCCGGTCTGTCCATGAGTGTCCGAAGGACATGAGCGATCGCCGCCGGCGCTGCTCGATCGTGTTGTCGTCCATCAACTGAGCGAGGCTGATCGCGGCGCTCGCCGCGTCGTCGACGATGGTCACCCCCGCCACGTCCTGCAAGGCGGGCAGCGGGGTCGAGACCACGGGAAGGCCGGCTGCGAGGTACTCGTAGACCTTCATCGGGAAAACGCTCGCCGTCAACGCGTTGAGGGCATAGGGAACGATTGCTGCGTCGGCCCCGCGAAGAACGTCGGGAAGCATCCGGTACGGACGAGGTCCGAGAAGGTGGATGTTCGGAACCGACCGCAGCGCCGAGACGTCCGTCCCTGGGTCGCCAAGGCCCACCGGTCCCACGAGCGCGAAGCTCCAATGCGGCCGGAGTCGGGCAAGTTGGACGAGCCACTGCATGTCGACCTTCGTCGCGACGATGGCGCCGGTGAACAGGATCCTCGGCGGTGGGAGACGGGCAATCGCCTCGTCCATCCGACCCGCCTCCAGCGCGGTTGCGAAGAAGTCGACGTCCGCCACATTGGGCGCATCAAGGACGTTGTCCGACATCGTCCGCAGGCGCCTGGCCAGCGAGGGGGCACTCGCGAGCACCAGATCGGCCCGCGCCACAAACCGCTGCTCTGCAGCACGGAAGCTCTTCGCATCGACGCCCTTCTGCGCGGCCAGATCGTCGACGCAGTGATAGACAACCAGTGACGGATCGAGCGTCTGCAGCAGGGCTTCGGCATTGGGAACGTAGCCCCACAGGAGCGGACGGTCAAACCCGAGACGGGTGACCGCGTGGAGGACCTGACGACGGAGCAGGAAGCTGTTGATCACCCGCAGAATCCGATAGCCGTGAGCGGGCAGAGCAATCGGCGAGAGGACGTGCACGTCCCCCGCCGTTCTGGAGCCGCGCAAGCCGTCACGAAGGCGGCGACCGAGGCGGCGCACATCGCGCGTGGCGAGTTGGGGTCGGCGCAGCCCGAGCGACTCTACGAACAAGACCCTGTTGGTCTGTGCTAGCCGGGACATCAGGTGATGCTGGTTGGTCGGCAGCTCGGGATTCCACTCCGCGAATCCGACGCACACGATCTCCTCGCCGCAAAGCGTCCGATTGTCCTCTGACTTGTCGCTCATTGACGGGGGTCCCATCTCTCCGCAAAATGAGCGCCGAGATCGGTGCGCTGGTGGGGGTCGCGGTGCATGGATGGGCTTTTCTCGACGCCGATCACGCTTCGACCGAGGGCCAGCGTAACGAGCCGATCAACGTGACGCGCTGTCCGTGGCATGTCTCACAGCCTGCAGCGTTCGCTCGAGCACGCCGATCGCGTCGGAGTCGTCGATACGTCGGAGCGCGAGCCGTCTGCCGGCTGCACCCTCGTCGGCGATCCGCTGCGGGTCGGATCGGTAGCTCTCGAGACAGCGCGCGAGCGCCACCGGATCGTGTGCGGGCGAAACGATCGTGCCGGTGCCGGCGACGACGAGTTCCTGCGCGCCCTCGGGCGCGGTAGCGATGACGGGGCGTGAGACGAGCTGGCCAAACGCAATTGCCCGTGCGGCGCCCTCGCTCGGACTCGGGGCATAGACCTGGACGTCGCAGGCCGACAGGATCTGCGCGACGCGCCCCCGCGCGCCGCCGATGAACCTCACGCGGGACCCGAATCGGGCCGCGCGCCGCCGTAGTCGGCTTTCATCGTTGCCCTCGCCGGCGATGACGAGCGCCACGCTCGCGTCGAGGTGAGCGAGCGCGTCGATAATCACGTCGACACGCTTCGCCGGATCGAGTCGGGTGATGCACCCGATCACGAACGAATCCTTTAGCTCCCACGCTTGCCGAAGGCCGCAGCGGGCGGACGCATTGAATACGAGGTCGGCGCTATCGAGGACATTCGGCACGACGACGATCTTCTCCGCGGCCACGCCCGCATCGATCAGTGACTGCGCCGTAACTTTCGACTCGGCGATGATCGCCGCAACCGAGCGCGACGCTAACGCGTAGGCGCGCCGGGGTGCACCGTGGCGCATTTGAAGGGGAAGCGGTCCCCACTCGGCCCACACGACGGCCGTGGTCACCGAGCGGGCGATCATCGCGCTGAGCAGCTGCTCCTTCTTGTAATGCAGGATCAGGGTGTCGATTGGCGCGATGCGCGCTTCACGGCGCAGCGCCCGGACCATCTGCGCGAGTGTCAATGGTGCGCGCGACGCCACCGCGACGAGCGATCGCCGGCGCAGCTTGGGCCCAAGGTCGATCGGGATGGCGTGTACGCGGGTACGGTCTACGAGCTCGACCCGGTTTGTCAGGAGCCGGACACGCGCCCCGCGCCGCGCCAGGGCATCAAGCATGTCGACGGCCGCGAACTCCGCTCCACCCGCGGCGTGGGTCGTGAGGACCGAAACGATGCTGAGCTGCGGGAGCATGTCGTGAGCGCCGTCGCGTGAGACATGATCGAGCACGATGTCGAGAGCCCGCTCTTTCGATGGCGCAAAAGCTGTGTCGAGCGGCGGGCGAGGAACGATACCCACCGAGCCCAACCTGCTCGACGCTGCCTGGATCGTCCGGGACCCAGTGCGGCATACTGCCGCCGAGTCATGGTTGACGTAACGGTTCTCATCCCGACCGTCGGCCGGATCCGACATCTCGAGCAGTGCCTCCACGCGCTGCGATGCTGTACACGAGTACCCGACGACGTTGTGGTGGTTGCGCAGGGCGCGCACGCCGAGGTTCGCGTCCTCGCCGACTCTTTCGTTGAACTACCGCTCAGGGTCATCGACGATGATGGCCGCGGGCGAGGGCGAGCATTGAATGTAGGCCTCCGCGCGATCGGCGGTGGTGTGGTGCTGATCACCGACGACGATTGCCGTGTCCGCGCTGACTGGGTGGAGCGAGGCCTGAATGAGGTTCTATCTCGAGCCGACACCTTGGTCACTGGACGCGTCCTCACCCATGGCGACCTCAGCCATGTTCCGGCGCTCAGGCTCGACCCCCTCGTCCACGACTATGTCGGGTTGAGCGGATTCGGCAAACTGGCCGGGGGCAACATGGCGGCGCGTCGGGACGACCTCGACACGGTCGGCGGATTCGACGAACGAATCGTTCCCGCGGCGGAGGACAATGATCTCTGCTGGCGATGGCTGAAGTCTGGTGGGGTCGTGCATTACGAGCCCGAGATGGTCATCTGGCACGAGGACTGGCGCGACAACGAGCAGTTGCGAGCGGTTCATCGAGCCTATGGCCAGGGACAGGGCCTGTTCTACGCCAAGCACCTTGGTCTTGGTGATCGTTGCATTGGTCGATTTGCGGCTCGCGATGTGCTCGCGGGTGGCCGGATGGCGATCCGCACGCTTGCCAGGCGTCGCTCACTCGGCGGTCAAGCGAATCTGGCGTTCTTCCCGGCCTTGATCGGCACCCTTGCACGTACGCCATGGCTGTATGGCAGCCTGAGATCCATGCTGACCTCCGGTCCGCAGCCGGCAGGCGGACAGCATCGGTTGGCCGCGGAGATGCGAAACGGATCGGTTGTGCGGGTTCTCCGCAGCGAACGCATACCAATGGGCTACGCACCTCGTCCGACGACCGAGGGCTTCCCCTGGGTGTCAGTGGTGATCACCACCAAGGATCGGTGTGCTCACGTGCTCGAGGCAGTGTCCTCGGCGCTAGCCCAGACGGTCCAAACCGACGTCATCGTCATGGACGACCATTCCTCGGATGGCACACGCGAGGCCGTGCTCGCGGCATTCCCAGGTGTTCGAGTCGAAACATCGGAGCGTTCGATCGGCTGTATCGCGCAACGCAACAGATCGATGGATCTGGTCACCACGGACTTGGTCGCGATGATCGATGACGACGCCTACTTTCCTTCTTCCAGGACGCTTGAGCAGGCCGTTCTCGAGTTTGACCATCAACGTGTCGCGGTCGTCACAATTCCGTACATGAATGCTCGCCGCGAGAATTACTTGCGGCTGCAAGCTCCGGCGAACTCGGGTGCGTATGTGGCGGGCGTCTTCGTCGGCGTGGGCGCCGTGTTCCGGCGAGCAGCCTTTCGAGCAGTCGGTGGATATGAGCGCGGTCTCGTCACGCGTGGCGAGGAGGCCGATCTTGGGCTCCGGCTCATAGCCAGCGGCCACCTCATCCGCATGGCGCGAGCCGATCCCCTCGTGCACTGGGAGGCGTCACTCGACAAGGACGACTCCGCGTACTACTACACGGCTCGCAACGAGCTGTTGCTCACCTTGCTCAGGGTGCCGGGGAAATTCCTCGTTGTCCGGCTGTTCGTGGTGACGGCACACGCAACGCTCCTTGGTTTGTCGAAGCGAAGGCTGCGCCCAGTGGCGCGAGGGCTCATCGCGGGATGGGCCAGCGCGTGGAAACGGCGACACGAACGTCGGCCCATCCCAACGTGGGCCTACGTGCTGACGCGCACGCTGCGTCGACACGGGCCTCTGCCGATGGACGATGTCTTGGACATCGTGTGTCGTCACACCAAGGTCCGATGACGCCGTCGTAATCAGTGGACCTGCTCGAGGCGGCGGCGCCGCAGCTCAGCCGCTCCTCGCTGACGCTCAATCCGTATGAGGACCAACGCCGCCCGCTCCTGCGTCCTTGGTAGTCGCAGTAATCCGGCAAGCTGCACGAGACCGATCAGCCCGCTCGAGACGAGCGTCGTCGCGCGGGGTCGTCCGCTGAATGCGACAAGCCTCACGAATGGGGCCGGCAACAATGCGGTGAAGCGGTCCCGCCGCAGCTGCCCCAACGCGTCAGGATGGGCCAAGTGCAGCAGCGTCATGTCGTGACCATGATCACGAGCATCGCGCACAAGGCCCGCGAGCGTACGCTCGTAATGGTGTCGCGCGCGTAGCGAGCGGTCAAATACTCCCTGCAATCCCGCAGCTCGACAGCGGAGGCCGAAATCGCGGTCTTCATGGTGTGCGAAACGCGCAGCGCCTTGCATGCCGATCCGGAGCGCGTCTGCTCGACGCACGGAGACGTTGCCGGCCCAGAGCGTCTTCAGGATCTCGTCTGGCTCATCGTCCCAATTGCGACAACTCTGCTCGTACGCAGACGAATACAGGCGGGTCGCGAGATCCTGCGTCCCCCGACGACTCATCGCGGCGACCGGCATATACCCCACGACCACCAGACCCTCTTGCTCGCGATGACGAGTTGAGTGTCCGTCGACCAAACCGGCCTCCGCCTCCACATCGTCATCGAGCAGCAGCACGATCTCGCCTGTCGCCCTTCTGACGCCCGTCATTCGGGCGGCTGCTGCGCCTTGGTGGGGTTGGTACACCCCGATGACGCGCGGATCTATGGAGGCAAAGTCCTCCACCAGCTCAACGGACCCGTCCTGACAGCCATCTACCACAACGATGACCTCGTGCGTGGCGCCCTCAGCTAGCAGCGGTGCGATCACATCTCGGAGGCGCGCACGGCGCCCGCGGGTGGGAATGACGACCGATGTTCGCAGGGGCGTGGGCGACACGAGATTCAGGGTACGAGCTTCGATCCGGTGCGCAGCTCGTCTGCCGCTCTATATGCCTGCGCCCGCGGTGCACAGGCGCAGGAGGACCCGGCTACGATCGCGTGCATGCGGCGACCTCCCCTTGTGCGGAACCATCCAGGTGGATGATCCCGAAGTCTCGGTGATCATCCCAAGCCGCGATCGCACGTGGCGGCTGGAGCGCGCCGTCCTCAGCGCGTTGGCTCAAGAGGACGTCTGTTTCGAGATCATCGTCGTTGACGACGGGTCCAAGGTTCCAATAAGCCGACGTCTTGGTGCCGAGACGACCGATGCGGTGACGGTGATCCGGCTGGAAAGCTCTCACGGCCCGGCAGGGGCGCGGAATGTGGGGATCGAGGCGGCGAACGGCACTTGGGTTGCGTTTCTCGATGATGACGACGTCTGGTCCCCGTGGAAGCTCCGTAGGCAACTGCACTCCTTGTCGAGTGATGGCGAGTTCACCTTCGCCAGCAGCTTTGTGATCGATGACAAGGGCACGATCTCGATCGATCCAGTCACCGTGTTGAGCCGCGATGTGCGCCGAGTGGCGCTGGCGCGTAATCCGATTCCTGGCTGCTGCTCAAACCTGCTCGCGCTCACCTCGCTGGTTCGCTCAGTAGATGGTTTCGACGCGAGCATCCACGCGCTGGAGGATTGGGACCTCGTCATCCGACTCAGCGAGGAGGGCCGAGCTGTCGTGACGAAGGAACCATTGCTTGCCTACAGTTTGCATCGTGGTAACCGTCACACCCACGAGGCATCGGTCAGGACGTCGTATCACCGACTTGCGGAAAAGTACGCCGACGTCCGCAACGAGCTAGGCATCGCGCTCGACCTCGAATGGTGGTGGACATGGAGGCTCGAAGCTGCGATTCGTGCGTCGGACTGGGCCGGGATCGCGAAGGCCTACTGGGAGCTCGGCCGCCTGCATCGCGACCCGAGCCTCCTCGTGCGAGCGGCCGTTGCCCGCGTGTCCGGCCATCGGCTCATCGGGATGGTCGGCCGGCTGCGCAGGCCCGCCCAGCCGGCTGGCGGTGTCGACCCCCCGCCCTGGCTCGACCACGCCTTGCACTCTGCCCACGATCAAGGACGGGCACCTGGCGCCCCAAACGGTCAGGCGTAAGCCTTGAGCCAGGCCGGATCGAACGTCGTTCGTTGACCGGTGAGCGTTCTGTGCTTTCCGAGAAGGACATCGCGGGCATCCGTCAGACTGTCCAGCGCGCTACGTCGGTTGCCCTGCCGGAGGTAATACTGCGCCGCCAGCACGTAACCGCGGGCGGCGGCCCCGCGAGCGCCGGAGCGGTCCTGCAACCACGCGGCGTACCACCGAAATGTCGCCCGGTCGGGGACGGCCCTGTGCCGGGCGAACGCGCCACTGTGCTTATGCGCGATGTACTCCGTCTGCGCCTGCACCTCGGCCCAGGATGCCCGAGAGCTCACGCCGTCGTGCTGAACATAGGCTGCCATCGGCTCGGTGACCGCAGCTGCGCGCCCGGCCAGTGCCAAGCGGATCCACAATTCCCAATCCGAGAGGACGGTCAACTGCTCGTCCCAGCAGCCCACCGCTCGCACGACCTCCGTCATAGCGATCACGGTCGATGCACCGCCGGGAATCCGGTTCGATCGCAAGAGAACCGGCAGAAGACTTCCGGGATCGGGCGGACTGACCACCTCGATCGGGCGTAGTTGTTGGTCAACGAGCAGTACACCGCTATACGCGAACACCGCAAGCGCCTCCCTTGCCGCTTCGAGCTGTGCGCGCAGCTTGTCTGGTGCCCACAGGTCGTCGTCGTCCAGGAACGCCACCCATTCGCCACGCGCGGCAGCGATACCGGTGTTACGAGCGCGGGCTTGGCCCTCCGGTCGCTCATGGCGTAACAGCCGCAATCGCCCTTCGCGCGATCCGGGCAACTCAGACGGGCTCTGTGTCCGTGATCCGTCATCGACCACGATCACCTCCACGCGGACATCCAGCTGCGCCAGGGCACTGGACGCGGCTCGCGGGACGAGATGCCATCGATCCTTGGTCGGGATCACCACCGAGACGTCTGCGTTCGCCGTCATGCTATTTCGGGCCGACCGTCCAGTGATATGGCATCTTCACGGGTCCGTGCACCATGGAATGCGTGACCGCGCTCTTGCCCAGCCCGTCGATGTCAGCCGCGACCCGGAACCGCCGCAGTTGCTGCCAGTCCACGATCTCCCCGTATCCGGCCTCGCCGATGACCTCGCCCCAGATCGCGTACGCCATCGGCTGCAACGGGAGGCGCGCGAACGTGCAATCGACGTAGCCCTCGCCGTCGATGACCTCTGGCACGCAGCCATCCACGAGCATCGACGCCACGGTGAAGCAGGTACGACTGCCCTCGCTCAGCCCAATCGTGAAGATCGGACGCCGTAGAGGCTGCGACGCTTTGTAGTGAAGGCGCACGGTCATCTCTTCGTCGGATGTCACGACGTCCACCTCGGCTCCGGTGCGGTCATGAAGCGACACCGCAGTGATCTGCAATCCCTCTCCACTGGGGCTCGGGAGCGTCTGAGTAGAGACGCGTTGGCGTTGCGCGGATATGAGGTACTCGCGCACGACGTCGGGTGCTGGGCCATCCGATGCAGGATGGCCGCCCCGCAAGAGGATCGCCCGATCGCAGAGCGTCTCGATGGCGCTCATGTCGTGCGACACGAGGACGAGCGTGCGTCCCTGTCGAACGAGCGCGGCCATCCTCTCAATGCACTTGTACTGGAAGCCGGCATCGCCCACGGCGATGGCTTCGTCGACGAGCAGCAAGTCGGGTTCCACATGTGCCGCGACCGAGAAGCCGAGCCGCAAGCGCATACCCGAGGAGTACTGCTTGACCGGCTGATCGATGGCCGATCCGATTCCGGCGAACTCGACGATCTCGTCGAAGCGGCTCCTGATCGCCTCCCTCTCAAGTCCGAGGATGCGGCCGTAGAGGTGGACGTTCTCGCGTCCAGTCAGCTCTGGGTGCAGGCCCGTGCCGACCTCGAGCAGGGCGCCGACCCTTCCGCGCACCCGAACCAGGCCGCTCGTCGGATAGGTGATGCGACTGATGAGCTTCAGCGCAGTGGTCTTGCCTGCGCCGTTCAGGCCAACCAAACCGACCGACTCGCCCTCGTGGATCTCGAAGCTCACATCGTCCAACGCGGTGACGGTCGCGGGACGAACGCGCCGTCGGCCCGCGATCCGTCCGACAACCCCGATCAGATCCTCGCGCAGCGCTGCGTAGTTCTGCGCGCCGCGATAATGCTTGCTCACATGTTGAAACGAGACCGAGACGCTGATGGCTTACACCCTGTCCGAGAACTCGCGCTCCAGGCGCTTGAACACGGCGAAGCCGACTATCATGAGCACAGCCGCCCACGCGAGAGCCGGCAGCAGGATCGCGGGGTCAGGCCAATCATTGGAGATCATGATGGTACGCAGGCTTTCTATCGCTGCGACGAGGGGATTGACAATCGTGTAGATCGTGTCCCACGGCGCCGCGAGTGAGCCCGGGCTATAGAACACGGCGCTACCGAACAGGCCGAGTTGCAGGAGGAACGGCACCACGTACCGAACGTCGCGGTAGTATACGTTCAGGGCCGAGAGGACAAGTCCGGCAGCCGTCGCGCACAGCACCAGTACCAGGATCGGGAGGGGAAGCGCGAGCCACGATACGCTTGGCAGGTTGCCGTACGCGGCCGTCACCACCGCAAGTGTCAACAACGCTGCGGCCAAGTCGACGAGCGCTGCGAGGACGGCCGCGATCGGAATGATCTCGCGCGGGAAGTAGACCTTCTGTATGAGCCCCGCGTCATCGACGATGCTCTGTGCGGCGGCATTCGTGGCCGTCGCAAAGTACGTCCAGCCGACCATTCCAGCGAGAACGAACAGCAGGTACGGGACGTGACTGTCGGCAAGGCTATGCCCGGCGGCGCCGACGACCAGCGCGAGCACGCCCGCCGAGAGAACAGGTTGCAGAAGGGCCCAGGCAAGGCCGACGACCATCTGTTTGTACTTGACCTTGACGAACCTGGAGGCGAACGCCGAGAGCACCGGGCCGAACTCCCCAAGTTCGGCCACGGTTGCGCCGCTGAGTCGGCCGGCACCGGGACGCACTTCGATCACGTTCTTCAAATCAGCGTCCACGACCGCCTAAGAGTAGCCTCGGCTGAGGAGGCACCGTGACGACCGCGTGGGCGGACCGCGGACGCGTCGGGATGGCATCCGCGCGGCGGTACAAGGCGCAGCGGAGCAGCGGCGCCGGCGGCCTCATCCTGATGTACCACGAGATCGCTCCCGTGGCTGGTGACGCACGGCGTGAGATCTCGCCCACCCTCGGCGTCGATCTCTTTCGTCGCCAACTCCGCCATCTTCGGCGTCACTACAAGGTCGTGGCGCTGTCCGAACTCCGAGAGTTCGGCGGACGGCGTCGGAAGGGCTGTCCGATCCCGGTCGCGTTGACCTTCGACGACGACTTGGCGAGCCACGCTGTCCACGCGGCGCCGGAGCTGGTTCGGTTGGGCCTCCCGGCCACGTTCTTCATCGGCGGCGCCTCGTTGTGCTCGCCCAGCCCGCCGTGGTGGCAGGACCTGCAGGCCATCTACGACAGCGGCTCCGCCAGCAGGGAGCGCCTGTGGCGAGCGCTTGCCACGCACTGCCCGTGGGTCGATCAAGAGTCAGACGCTCGACGCCTCGTGCAGGCGATCAAGATGCTCCCGCGCGATCGGCTTCAACCGATCGCCGAGGTGCTACGAGAAATCGCTGGGACTCACGCAGTAGAGCGCCAGCTTGCGTCAGGTGGCCTGCAGGTGCTCGTGGACGGCGGGTTCGACCTCGGCTTTCACACCCTGCGCCATGAGGTGCTGCAGACACTGGGCGACCCCGATCTGCGCCGAGCGATGTGCGAGGGACGCGACGCGATCGAGCAGACCGCGCGCCGGCGACTCACGAGCATCGCCTATCCGTTCTGTGCCGCGGACCTGCGCGTCGCGGCGGCGGCCGCCGCCGCCGGGTTCGAGCTTGGTGTTGTCTGCGGTTCGGGCGCTGTGCGGCCGGGCGATTCCCCTCTTCTGCTCGACCGGCTCGACGGATGGTCTGACTCGCTCGGTTCGTTTGCGTTACGGCTCGCGCGGACCGCGACCACCTAGAAACCGCCACGCGAGCTATAGCCCGACCTCTCCGGCCGCAGCGCCATGTCTACGCTTCGGTTCATGCGGATCTCGAGGCGTATTGCAGCGACCCTCAACGTCTACCGCCGACTCTCCCGCAGTGGTGTGCGGCGGCGAAGCATCGTCGCGTATCCCGTGCGTCGGCGCATCGGGGCTCGCCGCGGGGATCTGCGACTCCGAGATGGAACGCGCCTGACGGCGCCCCCCGGCGAGCCGCTGCTGACCCTGTACCACGAAATCTGGATCGCGGATAGTTACCGGCCCGCCGGATGGACTGCCGTCACAAGGCCAACCGTCGTAGACATCGGCGCGAACATCGGCGTCTTTTCCGTCTGGGCCGCGCGGCGGCTAGGCGCCTTCCGGATCGTGGCGCTCGAGCCATCGCCGGTGATGGCGAAGGAACTTCTGCTCAACCTGGCCCGCAACCGGATCCAGGGCGCGTGCGTGCTCCAGGTCGCCGTAGGTGGGGGCCGGCGTGACGCCGTGCTCTACCGGCGCGGCGCAGAAGTGATGAACACACTATTTCAAGGTGACCGCTACGGCAGCGCGTTCACCGCCGGACACACGGTCCGAGTGATCACGCTCGACGACGTCTTCGAGCTCTACGACATCGACTGCTGCGATCTGTTGAAGCTGGATTGCGAGGGCGCCGAATACGAGATTCTCTACGGCTGCAGTGCACGGACCCTGGGCCGCATCCGGCACCTGGTGCTCGAGTATCACGAGGGCTTGGACGCTGGCGGCCCCGACGAGCTCGAGTCGTTCCTGCGCGAGCGTGGCTTCGCGGTCACTCGCTTCGCGCCGCTTGACATCGAAGGCGGTCACATGCACGCCGAGCGCATGCAATGACCTCAGCTGCTGGCTGCGCGTTCGTCGGGCGCGGCTCTCCGGCCAACCAGCTGAACCATCTTCCACACCCGGGTGCTCGAGGCTAGGCGGCGCTCGCCCTCGCGGCCCTCGCCTTCTCGGCGGCTATAGCTCTCTTGACGGCGGCCTTGGCCTTCTTGGCGGCTATAGCTCGCTTCTTGGCGGCGGCCCTGGCCTTCCGCTTGGCAGCCTTGGACGTCGTCTTCTTCACGCACCTCTTGGCGGCCTTGGACCTCTTGCTCGAGTTGGCCTTCTTCTTGGCGGCTTTGGACTTCTTGCTCGAGTTGGCCGTCTTCTTGACGGCCTTGCGCTTCTTGGTCGTGCATTGCTTGCTCTTACTTCTCTTCTGCGGCTGGGGTGCGAACGCCTCGCGCATGCCGGCGAAGTAGGCACTGCCGATCTGTCCAAGCGAGCCGTCCGGGTTCGTGATCTGCCACATGGGGTCCCCGGTCCAGACGTACGGCAGGAGCCGGGTGACGTTCAATTCGGCGTGCGGCAGCTCCGCCGCCAGGCCCCGCAGCCACTCAGCGCGCTGGGCGGAAGTGAACCCTGTGTGCCAGCCGACCTCCGAGATCGCGATGGGCACCGTGCCGAGCCCGTACTGGTTGAGTGTGGTACGGGCGCGTTTGACCGACGCGAGGATCGCGTCGAGGCCCCCGACATAAGGGTGCCAGCCGACAAGATCGATCTGGTTTCGCGCTGCGGGCGTGCTACCGAGCATGGCTCGGAGATACTCGTTGGCGTTGATGACCCCCGAGTCGAGCAGCCCTGCGGTCGCGACGCTCGCGCCGGGGTCGGCGGACTTGATGGCCGTGCGCGCCGCAAGGTACAGGCGCATGTAGCGCGCGGGCGTGGCCTGAGCTCCGTGCCAGAAGTGTGGGTTGGACGGCTCGTTCCAGATGCCGTAGACGGTCGTCGGCAGCTTCGGAAGCTCGGGGTGCGAGGCCCAGAACGTGCCATCCGATCCGTAGCGCTTGGCGAATGCCGCGACGTAGGTCGCGAAGTCAGCGTCGCGGGCGGGTGGAGAGAACATTTCACCCGCGACTGACGCCGCCCACGGAGTGGAGTACCCGAGCGTCGGGTACCAGCGCATGCCGTTGCTCGCGAGGTCGGTGACGAACGAGTCGTATTTCGCCCATGCGAACGTGTGCACACCGGCGACTGGCGGCGCAGGCTCGATGTCGCTCCAGAGTGCGTCGGTCCGTACCTCCGACAAGCCGCCTGCGCGCATCACCTTGAACGCCGCGGGCCGGCTCGCCGCGTCGTTCATGAGCGAACCGCCCAAGTTCACGCCATAGAAGCCGGCGGGCACCGTGGCCGCAGACGCCTTGATGGCCGTGCACCCGAACCATAGGCTCGCGAGCAGGAAGACGTAAACGAACGCGCGCACGCAGGCGCGATCGCGGATGGCAGACATGGCGAGGCTCCTCGCGACCCTGCTTCATGCGGATCGCTGTGGGGAAGGCGGCCCGGGATCGGACCGTCATCTCCGTCTCGTCATCGAGAGCGTCGTGCGAGCCCTAATGGGAGCTATCCGCACTCGTCACGCGGCAATGAGAGTCTTTGGCTACGCGCGGGAGCTTTTGCAAAAGCAGAGCCGCAACGCTCTCATCGCTCACGTTCAACCAGTTCGTGTCTGTCAGCTACTGCTGCGCCAACGCGTCAACTCGGGGGACGCCTCGACGCTGCGGGGGTGCTCAGCGTTCTCCACGATCCCGACGGGCATTAGTCCGAGGCCGCTGTGGCGGCGCAGGTTGCGCACGAGCTCGCCGGCGACGAGGCCGGAGCCGATGATCGCCGCGCGTTTTGGCAGGTGCTCGGGGCGATGCGCCACGACGCGGGGCGAGCGCGCGCCCACGGGTCGCCATGGCAACGGTGAGCACAGCGCCCAGCAGCGTCAGTAGGGCCGGGTGTTGCGCGCCGACGAGCTGCGACGCGCCCAGCAGCGGCCACGACAGTGCGAGCGTGGCGAACAGCATGCGCTTGAGGTCGGAACTCCGGTCGCCCGGCTGCGCAGGTCATCTGCGGCGTACAGCCCGCTGCGGTAGGCCGGAGCGGGCAAGACGAGGGCGCAGATGGCGCCCACGGTCAGGGCGTCCCGGGGACCGCTCGCCGGCGCGGCGAGCGCGACAGCCGTCAGCGCGCCCGCCGCGTCGGCCGCCGCGAGGAGCCGATGGAGCACGGTCGAGCGACGACGTCCGCCGCGAGTCGACGCGAGCGGCTCGGCACAGGAGCGCCAACGGGGGTTGTGCTGCCGAGGGGAGGACTGCCTCGCCGGCCAGGTCGCCGCTCATCGGGTACGGATCGGGGCGATCGTAGTGATCGTCGCCGGCGAACCCAGGGGCATGGTTGCGGTATCGGTATGAGCCGCGTCGATCAGGAGCCACACGCCGACGGCGAGGTTATGCAGCTCAGCGTCGCTCCAACCGTCCCACGATCTCGCGGGCCCAGCGCGTGACGTCGGCGAGATCGAAGATCGCGTCGAGATCCAGCCCCAGCTCCGGCCGCGCCTCCAGCAGCTCGCGCAGCGCCACCCGCTCGTCCCACGCCCGCTGCGCTGCCTCCTGCACCACGCGGTAGGCCTCGTCCCGCGACATCCCGCCTGCCACCAATGCCAGCAACACCCGCTGTGAAAACAGCGCCCCGTACGTCAGCTCGAGGTTCTCGCGCATCCGGTCCTCGTGGACGACCATGCCGCGCACGACGCGGATCGCCAGGTGCTGCATGTAGTCGAGCAGGATCGTCGAGTCGGGCAGGATGACTCGCTCGGCGCCGGAGTGAGAGATGTCGCGCTCGTGCCACAGCGCGACGTTCTCGACCCCGGCGGACGCGTTGCCGCGCAGGACGCGGGCGAGCCCCGTAATCCGCTCGGTCGTGATCGGGTTGCGCTTGTGGGGCATCGCGCTCGAGCCCTTCTGCTTGCCGGTGCGAAACGGCTCCTCGACCTCGCGCACCTCGGTGCGCTGCAGGTGGCGGATCTCGGTCGCGAGGCGCTCGAGACCCGCACCGGCGAGCGCGATCGCCTGCAGGAGCTCGGCGTGGCGGTCGCGGGCGACGACCTGGGTGGAGATCGGCTCGCGCTCCAGGCCCAGACCCGCGAGCACGCGCTCTTCGAACTCAGGCGACGTGGCCGCGTACGTGCCCACGGCGCCGGACACGGCTCCCACCGACACCTGGTCGAACGCGCGCTGCAAGCGGTCGGCGTTGCGTGCTGCCTCCATGGCGAAGCCGGCGAGCTTTACCCCGAATGTCGTCGGCTCGGCGTGCACGCCGTGCGTGCGGCCGACGCAGACGGTGTCGACGTGCTCACGCGCGCGCTCGGTCAGCGCCGCGACGAGCTCCCGAGCGCCCGCGACGACGATCTCGCCGGCGGCACGCAGCTGGAGTGCGAGCGCGGTGTCCAGGACGTCGCTCGACGTGAGCCCGAAGTGGACCCACCGCCCCGCGTCTCCCGCGGACTCACTGAGGATGTCGACGAAGGCCGCGACGTCGTGGTCGGTCACGGCCTCCCGTTCCTGAACGGCCTCGACCGTGAACGTGGCCGCGCGGATCGCGTCGAGGTCGGCCTCGGTCGGGCCGTCCATCGCCTCGCAGGCGGCGACCTCGACGCGGCGCCATGCCTCCATGCGCGCCTCGTCGGTCCACAGGGCGCCGATCTCAGGTCGGGTGTATCGCGCGATCACCCTTCCAGTATCGACGACAACGTCGCGGCGACGACCTGCGCTAAACCCCGCGGCCCGCAGCCATGTGGGGGATCGTCCGCAGGATGATCTTGACGTCGTTCCACAGCGACCAGCCGGCGACGTAGAGATAGTCGAGCTTGACCATCTCGGTGAGTGGCACGCGCGACGCGCCCGCGATCTGCCAGTGGCCGGTCATCCCCGGTGTGAGCTGCACGAGACGGCGGCGATCGAGCTCGGTGACGAGGTCGTTCTCGTCGCTGATCAGCGGGCGCGGACCGACGAGGCTCATCTCGCCGCGAACGACGTTGACGAGCTGCGGCAGCTCGTCAAGCCAGGCACGCCTCAGCCAGCGCCCGACCCGCGTGACCCGTGGGTCGTCGGTGATCTTGAACAGCCCCGCCGCGGCGTCGTTGCGGGCCGCCAGCTGCGGTTTCAGGGCGTCAGCTCCCACGGCCATCGTGCGGAACTTCCAGATCGCAAACGGTCGCCCGTCGCGACCGATGCGCGTCTGACGGAAGATCACCGGGCCGTGGCTGTCGAGCTTGATCGCGATCGCGATGACGAGCAGGACCGGCGCCGTCAGGATGACGAGGGCCGTGGCGATCGTCACGTCGAAGGCACGCTTGGTCAGCGTCGAGGACCGTGTGAGACCAAACTGCTGTACGCCGAGGAGCGTCAGGCCGTCGATGTCATCGACCTCGATCGAGGATCCGACGACCTCGAGGATGCGCGGCAGGAGGCTGACCCGCACACTCGTGGCCTTTGCCTCGCGAACGAAGTCCATCGTGGTCTCGGGGCGCGCCTCGGTGGGCTCGATGATCACGCGGTGGACGTTGAGGTCGCCGATCAGCTGCCGGAGCGTGAGCGCGGCGGAGCCGGAAGGGGAATCGTCAGCCGCGCCCAGCGACATGCGGCCGACGAGGCGCGCGCGGCGGTTGCCGTCGGGAAGTTTTGATCGCAGGCGCTCGAATGACTCGTCGCTGCCGACGAACAGGCAGCGCTCGGCGCGGGTCATCCGTAGCGCGAAAGCGCGCGCCAGCCTGCGGGCGAGGATCGCGGCGAAGAACTGTGTGCCCCAGAGCGCGATCACCTGACGCGTCTCGAGCGAGCCGGTCATCAACAATGGCTGGAGGAGCAGGACGAGTAGCGCGAAGAGCGTGGCGACCTGAAACAGCTGGGGCGTCTGGTCGAGCGTGGTCTTGTTGACCAGGAGCTCGTCGCGATCGTAGAGCCGCTGGCCCTTGCAGATGACGATCGTGAGCGGCAGGGCCAGCGCCGCGAACGGCGTGAGCTCGCCGCTGCCCGCGCTCACGAACGCGAACAGCGCCAGTCCCGCCGCGACGCCATCGGCGAGGGCCAGCGCCCGCCGGAAGACCGACTCGCGATTGATGATCTCCGGCCGGCGAGCGTGCGAGCGCTCGGGCCGGGGACGATCGACGACGCGCAGCGACGGCCGCGCGGGAACCGGTGCGACCTCGGCGTTGACGTTCTCCGTTGACAACTCGTCCTCCGTGACTGGGTTGATGCGAGCCGACTCTGGCCGATCGAGGAGGCGCGGACAATCGTCGATCCGTCCCCGGCCCAGCCAGCCATCAACTCAACGAATTGTCACTTGAGAAACTTGCATCGTGCGCCGATACCGAGCGCAGGAGAAACGGTATGAGCGCACTTGTCGTCATCGTCATCGGCATCGTCGTCGGGCTCTGGATGGCCGTCTTTCTCGTCGTGCTCGGCGCCTGTTGGATGGCCCAGCATCGCGACGGCTCGGTCCGCCGCGACGTCCGGACCGGCGGCCCGAGGGCCCCCTCGCCGGTCTAGGGCCGCGGAGGGCCGCTGGACTTGGCGGGTGCGCCGATCGTCACCCGCACCTTGACCGTCCGGCCTGCGATCCGCAGCCGCGCCCGGCGCGCGTTCTGCAGCCGGCTCGTCACGTCGCCCACCGTCTCGAAGCGCAGCTCACCCGTGGCGGTCGCCCCGCGGGCAAGCGGCTTGAGCAGCGCGCCGGCGGCCCCGCCGGCGTTGGGGTCCACGCGCATCAGCGTGGTGCCGGAGATCAGTTGCGGAGCCGGCCAGGTGAGCCGGCGATCGCCGCGGTTGACGACCTCGACGCGAATGCTCAGCCGAGCGCGCTGGCGTGAGCGGCCGCTCGCGGTGGCCGCCGGCTGAAGAATCGCGGAGACGATGTTCACGCGCGGTAGGGCAGGACTCGGCGTGGTCTGCGTTCGCGCCGGCGACGGCTGCGCCGCCTTCGTCGTGGTCCTGGTCGGCTTCGTCGCGGTCCGCGCCGGCTTGGCGGTCGTCCGTGCCGGCTTGGTCGTCGTCTGAGTCGTTCCGGGCGCTGCCGGCCCCGTCGGCGTGCTCGCGACGTTGTCGCCGGACAGCTCCGACAACCCCAGCCCGACCACGGCCCCGAGCGCGACCGCCCCGATCGCGACAGCGGCGAACTTCGCCGCTCCCCTGAGCAGGGACTGCGGCTTCATGTGGCGGAACACGCCGGCGAAGTATGGCGCCGCCCGCCCGACGGCGAGCGGCGGTTCCGTGCTCACCCGAACGGCGTCGCTACTTCTTTCCGACCTTCACCTTGAGCGTCTTCGCGTTCATCGGCTTGAACACCGTGTTGCCCAGGAAGCGCGTGCTGACCTTGGCCTTGACTCCTTTGAGCTTGTGCTTCTTCTTGTTCT
The DNA here is from genome assembly GCA_033855075.1 of Solirubrobacteraceae bacterium. Taxonomy (GTDB): domain Bacteria; phylum Actinomycetota; class Thermoleophilia; order Solirubrobacterales; family Solirubrobacteraceae; genus CADCVQ01. Next base: position 65,193 of record JAWVGM010000032.1, read on the forward strand.
TGAAGGAGAGGGTCGCCTTGTAGGTGCACGTGGAGGTGTTGAGCTTGACCGTCTTCTTCTTGAGCGTCCTGCTGCCCTTCTTGATCGTCACGCGCACCTTGCCGCCGCAGATCTGGGCCAGGGTGGGAACGCCGCAGTACTTCGCGTTGGTCACGCCCGGGCCGCAGTTGAGTGGGATACAGCTCGTCTGACCGGTCGCGCCGGGCGTGCAGATCCTCGGCGGCAGCGTCAGCGCGCCGCTGATCTTGAACTTGAACGGCGACGTCTTGTCGACCTTCGGCTTGGCCTTCGCGGTCACACCCGCGGGGGTGCCCTTCTGCGCCTCGGTCTGTCCCGCCGCCAGGGCGGTGAGGAGGAGCATCGCCGTGACGGCCAATGCGGCGATGATGACGATGCGTTTCACGGGGCACTCCTTGGCGACGTCGGGCGGGGGTTGCCTCCTGGATACGCGTCCGCGCCGAGGAACTGACAGATCCCGACGTTTGTTCGACCTCTCAGCGTTTCCACCCCAGGCTGCGCTCGGTTCCCACGCGGGCGCGCAGGACGTCGGGCCTCGCTGCCCCCGCGATCCTGACGAGGAATGTGCCGTGACGCTTCACGCGCGTCGTGCGCACGCGCTTCCAGCGCCCGCTCCTGCGCCGCTCGATCGTCACGACGCCGGCAATCGGGCTGCGGCCCCAGGCGACGAGCCCGCCGCGTCGCCCCGGCTCGATGACGAACGGGAAGCGGAATGCCTGTGCCGCCGGCTTCTGCGTGCCGTCGAGCCGGTACAGGCCCGACTGGTTCGACTCGCCGACGTCGACCCCCGGTGCCTGGTCGAGGATCCGGTACCACACCACGGCCTGCACGCCCTCGCGCCAGAGCAGATAGAGCGCCTCCTGAAGGTAGCGCGCGTGGAGCGCCTCGGGCACCCCGTTGGGATCCGACGGAGCCGAGTCGTAAGAGACCTCTGTGACCCAGAGCGGTGTGTGCTTGCGCCGGGGGATCAGCCTGCCGCGGCGCCGCGCGACGTCGGCGATCCTGCGCAGCTTGCCCATCCCGGCGATCGAGATGTCGTCCGGCGCGCTGCGCCAGCCCGGCGCGCCGCCCGGGTAGGGGTTGTGCGAGAGCACGTCAAAGCGCGTCGGCGCGGCGCACGTCTTCGTCGCCCGAAGCCGCACGCGCGTCTGCTTGACGCACAGCACCGCCCGCCAGAACAGCGCCGGGCGCATCCGCTCGCCGCCGGTTCCCGGATCTCCGAACGGGCCGGTACCGGCGGTGACGACGAGCATGCCGGGCGCGACGGACTTCACCCCGTCGTACGCCGCGTTGAGCAGCGCGCGATAGAGCTCGGGCGCCGCCGGGCGGGTGCCCTCCCACTGCGGGCTGAGGTAGATCGAGAAGTTCGGCTCGTTCCACGGCTGGATCGCGGTCGCGCGCGGCAGCAACGTCCCCGGCGCGGTCGGGTCCTCGAACCGGCCGGAGTAGCGCAGGGCAAGTGCGGCGGCGAAGTCACCGACCGCCGCGGGGTCCGGTCGCCACGTTCCCGGCCGAGCGCTCGCGGGTCGCCCGGGGCCCTCGGCCCACGGCGGCGCACCGCTGAACGCGATCAGGACCTGGAGTCCGCGGGCCGTCGCGTCGCGGATCTGCGCGTCGACCGCGGTGAAGTCGTATGCGGGATCCGCCGGGTCCCTCGCCTTGCGTGGCCGCTGCGCCGCGTTCCAGGCCACGTTGATGCGAACGATGTCGGCGCCGGCGTCGACCGTGCGCTGGAGCCAGGGGTCGCGCACCGCGGGTTCACTCCAGTACACGGGATCGAACAGGCCGAGTTGTAGCGGCGCGGCCGCCGTGGCGTCGCTGGTGCCCAGAACTGCCGCCAGCAGCGCGACCGACACGGCGGCGGCCACCCGTGCGCGGGCGCGGCGCATCGCCGGGCTAGGCGACGAGGGCGGTCTCGGCGCCCCGCTGCGCCGTGCGCGTCCGCGATCCCGCGAGGTTCGCTCGCATGCGCCGCAGCGCCCGCGACAGGATCTGCTGCACGTTGGCGAGGCTCAGGCCGGTCAGCTCGGCGATCTCGCGGCCGCTGAGCTCCGAGCCGAAGCGCAGCGCGATGAGCTCTCGCTCGCGTTCGGGCAGCAGCGCGAGCGCCTGGTCGAGGTCGGGTTCGTTGCCGAGGTCGGGGTCGTCCCAGACGGCGAGCACCCCCGCGTGCCCGAACGGCAGGTCGTCGAGCGGGCGCTGGCGCGGTCCGCGGACGTTACGGAAGTAGTCGATGAGCAGGTTGCGCGCGATTGCCAGCAGCCATGTCTGGAAGCTCGCGCGCTCAGGGTCGAAGCGCGCTCGTGCCCGCAGCGCGCGCTCGAAGGTCAGCTGGGTCAGATCCTCGGCGTCCTCGCGCGAGTCAAGCCGGTAGGCGAGGAACCCGTAGACGACCCGTAGGTGCTCGTCGTACATCGCGGCGAAGTCGGAGAGCAACATCAACGGATCGGGCACAGCATCGGCACGGAAAAGCGGTGAGTTGAGAAACTGGACACATGGACGAGCCGTGCGCGAGCGTCCAGCGTTCGAGCCAGCGGCTGCTAATTGGCCAGATCCCCGATCTCTACGCCGGTCGCGAAGGTGCGCCCCGCAATGCGCAACCGGGCCCGGAGCGTGGAGGTCAGCTGCCGGGTGACCGCACCCGCGGTCTCAAACCTGAGACGACCGCCGGCCGTCTCCCCGGGCGCGATCGGCCTCAGCAGCGAACCCGTCGTGTCACGTGCGCGCGGGTCGGGCCGCACGAGTTCCACTGAGATCAGCGCGGGATTCACGTCGCGCAGATGCGACGTGCCGTGGTTGGTGACGCGGACGTGCACGCTCAGGCGTGCGCGATCGCGGCTGCGCCCCCTCGCCGTGTGGGCCCGCTGCAGGACGGCCGATATGACCTGCACGCGCACGGTCTTCTCAGCGGAGGGACCGCTCGCGGGACTGTCGCGCTCAGCAGCGCCGCCGGAGAGTGCGTACGTACCCCCGAAGCCGACCAGGGCGGCGCCCCCGAACGCGCCAAGAACCTTGAGCAACGTTGCCAGCCGCTGCTTCACGGCGCATTGCCGTCCATTCCCGCGGAGTCTAATCCCGGATAGCGGTGCATCACTGTGATCAAGCGCGCAGAATGCGGAGCGCCAGGTGACCCGCATTTTTCGCATTGTCCAACCCCACGGCGGCGACCGGAACGCCTGGCGGCATCTGCACGACCGACAGGATCGCGTCCATGCCGCCCATCGCCGACAGCCGCGAGGACAGCGGCACGCCGATCACCGGCAGGTCCGAATGGGCGGCGGCCACGCCCGGCAGCGCCGCCGACAGGCCGGCGCCCGCGATGATCACGCGCAGCCCGCGCATGCGCGCGTTGGCGCAGTAGTCGGCGACGATGTCGGGCTCGCGGTGGGCGGACATGACGCGAACCTCGTGGTGGACGTCGGCGTCGCGGAGCACCGAGGCGGCGCCGTCCATGACATCCATATCGCTCTTTGAGCCCATGATGATGCCGACGAGTGGGGCGTCGACCTCGATCTGCTCCAGCTCCACCGCGGTCTGCGCGGTGGGGGCCGGCTCGGCCACTTCCTCGGTCATCCGCTCACCCTTTCCACGGCGCCCTGGGCGATGTCGTTGCGCAGCTGACGCCCATCGAAGTCGATGTGTTGGGCCGCAGCATAGGCCGCGTCGCGGGCGGTGCGCGGATCGATTCCGAGCGCCGTCACGTTGAGCACCCGGCCGCCGGCCGTGACGATCTCGCCGTTCCGCGCAGCGGTGCCGGCGTGGGTGACCTCGACGCCGGCCGGGATGTCCTTCAGCCCGGAGATGACGTCGCCCGACGACGATGACGCCGGGTAACCGGCGCTGGCCAGCACGACGGTCACCGCCCAGTCGTCGGCCCACTCGAGCGTGACGTCCGCCAGGCCGCCGGGTCGCGAGGCGGCCTCGAGCACGGACAACAGGTCCGAGCGCAACCTAGGCAGCACGGCCTGCGTTTCCGGATCACCGAAGCGCGCGTTGTATTCGAGGACCTTCGGCCCGTCGACAGTGAGCATGATCCCGGCGTACAGGACCCCCGAGAACGGCGTGCCGCGCTCGCGCAGCAGGTCGACGACCGGCTGATGGACGAGCGCCGCGATCTCCTGGACGCGCTCGGGGTCGAATTCGGCGACCGGGGAGTAGGCGCCCATGCCGCCGGTGTTCGGTCCCTCGTCGCCGTCGTAGATCCGCTTGTAGTCGCGCGCGGGCGCCATCGGGATCGCCCGCTCGCCGTCGCAGAGCGCCAGGAGCGAGAGCTCCTCGCCCTCCAGCCACTCCTCGACGACGACACTGCCCGCGCCGAAGCGCCGCGCGACGAGGAAGTCCTCGAGCGCCGCCCGCGCCTGCTCCTCGTCGACCGCGATGACGACGCCCTTGCCGGCCGCGAGCCCGTCGAACTTCACGACCACGGGGTACCGGGAGATCGCCGCCATGCCGGCCTCGACGTCGTCGACCTGCGCCCAGCCGGCGGTCGGTACGCCGGCGGCCTCCATGACCTCCTTCGCGAAGGCCTTGGAGCCCTCCAGCCTCGCCGCGTCGGCGGACGGGCCGAAGGCGAGGATGCCGCGCGCGGTCAGCTCGTCGACGAGCCCGGCCACGAGCGGCGCCTCGGGTCCGACGACGACGAGGTCGCACGCCTCCGCGACGGCGGCGTCGGCGAGGCCGGCCACGTCGTCGACGGCGATGTCGAGCACCCGTGCGTCGGCGGCGATCCCGGCGTTGCCCGGTGCGCACAGGATCTCGGGTGCCCGCGGGGAGCGCGCGAGCGCGCGCACGAGCGCGTGCTCACGGCCCCCGGCGCCGACGACGAGCACCTTCACGGGAAGACCTCGAGTCCGGCGGCGAGCGCGGCCGATGCGAGACGCTCGTCGTAACAGGCCATGACCCCCAATCGATCACCCAGACTGATGGCTGTGGCGAGATGAACGGCGTCGAGCGAGCGAAGGCTCGGGGGCGTCAGCGATCGCGGCTCGCTTGCGAGACCTCCCGCGACGGCGGCTCCCTCGGACTCAGACCGACGCGATGAACTCATCGATCGGGATGGCCGGCAGCGTCTCGTAGTGCGAGGTCCCGCGCGAGCCGAGCTCGAGCGAGACGCGCGCCATCGTGACCTCGTCGGGCGCCTCGATGACGCTGACGAAGTCGTAGCGGCCGAGGACCGCCCACTGGGCCGTCACGACGGCGCCGAGCTGCTCGACCTCGTCGTTGACCTCCTTGATGCGCTGCGGGTTGTGCTTGACCGTGCTGACGCCATCCGGGGTCAGCGTCGAGAACATGAGGTAGGTCGGCATTGCGCCTCCTGGGTCCGGGCCGTCGCTTCCAGGGACGGTTGTATCCCATCGCGCCGATCGCCGAGAGCTGCGTATCCGCTGCGACCGATCAGGTACGGTCGAAATCGATGCGCTCCGTCGGTCTTCTCGTCCTTGTGCTCGCCGTCGCGATCGCTGCGGCGGCGCCGGCGAGCGCCGCCTCGCTGACGACGCTGAGCCGCTGCTACCAGGAGCAAGGCGACGTCGTGGCGACCGGCGCGGGCTACGCGGCCAGCAGCGTCGTGACGCTCACGCGCGACGGCACGAACATCGGCAGCGTCGCGACGGACGCCCAGGGCGCCTTCAAGGGCAAGTTCGCGACCCCGAAGCTGCCGACCGGCGTCTACGAGCGCGTCTACGACCTCGTCGCGACCGACGGCACGAACTCTGCGCTCGGCCGCTATCGCGCGACGAAGCTGGTCGCGGACTTCTCGCCGGGCTCGGGCAACCTCAAGACGCTGCGCGTGCGCTTCCGCATCCGCGGCTTCAACCTGCTCAAGGCGGGATCAACCGTCTTCATGCACTACGTGCGACCCAACGGGTCCCTGCGCAAGACGGTGCGGCTGGGCGTGGCGCGCGGCGCGTGCGGGCACATCCGCCGCACGAAGCAGCGCCGGCTGTTTCCCTTCGCCGCGACCCGTGGACGGTGGGCGCTGCAGTTCGACACGAGAAAGACCTATACACGCGCAACCGCCACGTCGAACTTCGTGTGGGTGCGCCGGCCGGTCGAGGTCTTCGGGCAGGGCTGAGCTCGGCGCGGCTGTATTTCTCGCGCACGAGCCGCCTCCTGCTCGTAGGGATCCGAGGGAAAGGAGCATGTGGTGAACGCAGTCACGAACGAGGCCGCGGTGGCGGAGTACGCCGACCGCACCGGCTATGACCCGGCGTTCCTCGGCACGACGAACGCGCTGCGCGTCGATCTGCCGGCGAAGACGACCTCGCCGGGGGACCTGCTCACGTTCGGCACGGGACGCGACGAGACCTCGGAGCTGAAGTACGAGCACTTCTCGGTCGCGATGAGCGTCTCGCGCCGGCTGTGCCTGTGGAGCGCCGTCAACGTCGACGGCCCCAGCACCTCGCATGCGAAGCGCCCCGGCTTCCGCACCGATCCGCGCATCCCGCGTGACGCCCAGATCGGCGACGTCGACGTCTACGGCGACGCGCCTCGGTTCGCCCGCGGGCACATGACGCGCCGCGAGGACCCGATCTGGGGCCCGGCTGACGACGCCAAGCTCGGCAACCGCGACTCGATGCACTACACGAACGTCGTTCCGCAGATGCAGTCGTTCAACGGCGGCATCTGGAACAACCTCGAGGACTACGGGCTGCTGAACGCCGAGCGCGACATGATGCGCATCAACGTCATCACGGGGCCGATCTTCGCCGCCGAGGACCCCGAGCGATTTGGCGTGCAGATCCCGCTGCGCTTCTGGAAGGTCATCGCGTTCATCCACGACGAGACCAAGCAGCTCACCGCGACGGGGTACGTGATGTCCCAGCAGGACTTCCTCGCGCCGCAGGAGTTCGTGTTCGGCGACTTCGCGACCTCGCAGGTGCCGATCAAGGACATCGAGCAGCAGACCGGGCTGGCGTTCGGGGCGCTCAGCGCCCGCGATCCCATCGGCGGCCGCCCGCGGGGCACGCGGGTGCCATTGGCTCGGCTCGATCACATTGTGCTCACATAGACAAATCCCCCGTTCGGGGGGCCCACTTAGACTTCGATCGTGACGCTCGGGGCGACACTTGTCGGGAGGGATCGGGAGCTCGGCGAACTGCGCCATGGACTCGAACGGGCGCTCGCGGGACACGGCGGGCTGTACATGGTGGCCGGCGATCCCGGGGTCGGGAAGACGGCGCTGGCCGACGCGGCCGGCGCCGAGGCGGTCGCGGCGGGGGCGCTCGTCCTGTGGGGACGCGCCTGGGACGGCGGCGGCGCGCCCGCGTACTGGCCCTGGATGCGGATCCTGCGCCGGCTCGCGGCGGAGCGCGACGTGACCCGCGCGGCCGCGGGCCTCGGTCCCGAGGCCGCGGCGCGCCTCGCGCGCCTCGTCCCCGATCTCGTGTGGGACCCGGCGGACGCGGGGGCAGCGGACGCCCCCGCAGAGGCCGACCCCGGCGACTCGGACGCGGCGCGCTTTCAGCTCTTCGACGCGGTGACGTCGCTGCTGCGCGCGGCCGCCGCCGAGGGGCCGCTCGTCATCATCGTCGACGACCTGCACGGCGTCGATCACCCGTCGCAGCTGCTGCTCGGGTTCCTCGCGATGCAGCTGCGCGACGCCCCGATCCTCGTCATCGGGACCTACCGGGAGGCCGAGGCGCGGCTGGATCCGCAGCTCGCCGCGACGCTCTCGGACATCATCCGCCACGGTCAGCGCCTGCCGCTGCGCGGGCTGCGCGAGCGCGACGTCGCGGCGATCGTCGAGCGGGTCGCCGGCACGCGGCCCGCCGACCGTGTCGTGCGCGCGATCCACGACGCGACCGAGGGCAACCCGTTCTTCATCGACGAGGTCGTGCGGCTGCTGAGTGCCGAGGGGCGCCTGGACGACGCGGCGAAGGTCGTCAGCGTCCGCATCCCCGACGGCGTACGCGAGACGATCCGCCACCGCCTCGCGCCGCTGCCCGACAACACGCGCATCCTGCTGCTCACGGCCGCGGTCATCGGCCGCAACTTCCGCCTGGACACGCTCCAGCGCGTCTGCGACCTCGAGCCCGCCGAGCTGGATGCGGCGCTCAGCGAGGCGGTCAGCACCGGCGTCGTCGTCGAGCGGATGGGCGCGCTCGGCGGGTACTCGTTCTCACACGGGCTCATCCGCGAGACGCTCTACGACGACCTCGGCCCGCAGCGCCGCGGCCAGCTGCACCGCAACGTCGGCCTGGCGCTCGAGGACGTCTACGTCGCCGACACCGAGCCGCACGTCGCCGAGCTCGCCCATCACTTCTTTGTCGCCGCGACCGCGGGGGAGCTCGCCAAGGCGATCGACTATTCGGTCCGCGCCGGCGAGCGGGCGGTCGAGCTCGTCGCCTACGAGGAGGCGACCGAGCACTTCGAGCGCGCGCTGCAGGCCTACGGGCTGCAGGAGCGCGCCGACGTCCCGCGTCGCTGCGACCTGCTGCTCTCGCTCGGCGCCGCGCAGAGCCGCACGGGGGACACCCGCAGCGCGCGCGAGACGTTCATCCGCGCTGCGGGCCTCGCGCGCAAGCTGCGCTCCCCCGAGCGCCTCGCGCGGGCGGCACTCGGGTTCGGGGCCGGTATGGGCGGTTTTGAGTTCGGGCGCGTCGACGAGACGCTCGTCGCGCTGCTGCAGGAGGCGCGCGACGCGCTGGGCGAGGGCAGCCCGTCGGGCCCGCAGGATTCGCCGCTGCTCGCGCGCGTGCTCGGGCGCCTGGCCACGGAGCTCTACTTCTCCGACCGCACGGCCGAGCGCATCGAGCTCTCCGAGCAGGCGATCGCGATGGCGCGGCGCACCGGCGACCGCGCGGCGCTCGGGGCGACGCTCAGCGCGCGCTTCCTCACGCTCTGGGGGCCCGAGAACACGATGGAGCGCCTGCAGATCGCCGGCGACGTCGTGGCGCTCGGCGAGGAGGCCCGCGACCGCGAGCTCGTCCTGCGCGGCCACGTGTGGCGCATCGTGACGCTCATGGAGATCGGCGACTGGGTCGGCGCCGATATCGAGTTCTCGGTTCATGCGCGGCTCGCCGATGAGCTGCGCGACCCGCTGCACCTCTGGTACGTGCCGCTGTTTCGCTCGACGCGGGCGCTGCTGGAGGGGCGCCTCGCCGATGCCGAGCGCTTCTCGGGTGAGGCGTTCGCGATCGGGCGCGAGACGCAGGCACAGAACGCTGCGCAGCTCTACGCCGTCCAGCTCTTCGCGCTGCGCACCGAGCAGGGACGCCTGGGCGAGATCCAGCAGTCGCTGGAGGAGTTCGGCCGCCGCTATCCGGCGGCGCCGGTCTGGCGCGCCGCCGCCGCCTACGCGCTCGCCTCGCTCGGACGCCGCGACGACGCGCGACGCGCGTTCGAGGCGCTCGCGGCGGGCGGCCTGGCGGAGGTGCCGCGCGACGGCGAGTGGCTAACGACCGTGTCGCTGCTCGTCGGGGCGGGCGCGCAGCTCGGCGACACGCGCCGCGTCGGCGAGCTGGGAGATCTGCTGACGCCCTACGTCGACCAGGCGGTCATCGCGGGGCGCGGCGCGATCTGCCTCGGGCCGGTGGCGCGCTTCGCCGGGATGGCCGCCGCGGCCCTGGGCCGCGACGAGGAGGCCATCGGCCATCTCGACCATGCCCTCACGGTCGCCCGCCGCTGGGGCGCGGAGCCGATCGTCGCCGCGGTGCGGCTCGAGCTCGCGGAGGTGCTCGCGCGCTCCCCCGACCTGAACGCCGCGGAGCGCAGTTCGACGCTGCGTCGCGAGGGCCTCGCCGCCGCCGAGCGCCTCGGCCTCGGCGGACTGCTCGAGCGCTGGTCACCCGGCGAGCCCGAGCCGCTGCCCGCACCCGACCCGATCGAGCTCGGGTTCGCGGTCGAGCCGCTGACCTGGGACTTCTACCGCCGCGGCGACATCTGGACCGTGGGCCCGCGCGGCCGCCAGGTCCAGCTTCGCCACGCCAAGGGGCTGTCGCACGTGGCGCGACTGCTCGCCGCGCCACGCGTCGAGTTTCACGCGCTCGACCTCGTCGCCGGGCCGCAGGGCCGCGGCGGGTCGCCGGCCGTCGCGCTCGCCGACGGCATGGCGGTCCGCGCACGCGGTGAGGGCGACGCGGGCCCGGTGCTCGACAGCGAGGCGAAGGCGGCCTACCGCGCGCGGGTCAACGAGCTGCAGGAGGAGATCGACGAGGCCGAGTCGTTCAACGATCCCGAGCGCGCGGCGCGCGCGCGCGACGAGATGAGCTTCGTCGCGCGCGAGCTCGCCGGCGCCGTCGGCCTCGGCGGCCGCGACCGCAAGGCGAGCTCAGACGCCGAGCGCGCGCGCGTGAACGTCACCCGCGCGATCCGCACGGCGCTGCGGCGCATCGGCGACCACGACCCGGCGCTCGGACGCCGGCTCGGGCAGTCGATTCGTACGGGCACCTTCTGCGTCTACGATCCGCCGGCCGGCGACGAGCCGGCGTGGGATCTGACCGGCCCGGCCTGAGCGTCGCGCCGGCCGACGAACTGCGCGATAGCGGTCTCAACAGGAACACCGTGCGCTGACAGGTGTCCGTGTCGTCTGTGCAGCGTCATGGGCAGCAACTTCGACACTCAGAGCACGTCCAATAGCGCCTGGCAGGCCTGCACGCAATCGTCGCATGTGTCCGCACAGATGCGGCAGTGCTCGTGGTGGTCGCGGTGCTCGCCGCAGGTGGCTGCGCAGGCGCGGCACACCTCGATGCACGCCTCGAGCACCGCCCGCTTGAGCGCCGCGTCGTGGGCGGTCTGGCGCGTCAGGACCCGACTCGTGGCCTGGCAGACGTCGGCGCAGTCGAGGTCGTCGCGGATGCAGTGCGCCATCTCGGCCACGTCGGGCTCGGCGAGGCACGCGTCGGCGCAGGCGGTGCACCTCTGAGAGCAGGTGAGGGTCGCGTCGATCGCGCGTGCGATCGCGTCGCGGTTCAGGCTTATGCCAGATGGGTGTGTGTCGAGCATCGCTGCGCTGCTCATTGCGTGTCTCCTTTGGATAGGGCGAGCAACTCCTCGCGCGGCGGGCCCGGCGGTGACGGCGTCGCAAGCCCGGCGAGGATTGTCTCGATTCGGTCATGCAGTGCGTCGTCGTCGTCGAAGACTGCGGTGCGGTCCAGCAGGCCGATGCGACCGATGGTTCGTCGCAGGACCGTGTCGTCGTGAGGTGCGGCGGCCAGGGCGCCCACGAATGAGAAGAGCGGGTAGCTGCCGTCGCGCCGGCGGACCTCAAGCGGCTCGCCGCTCCAGCGCAGCGAGCGCGCGGCATCGGTGGCGCACGCGAGTGTGTGGCGCTCGCGAGCTTCAGGACCCGCGTGCGCCCGGTAGCGCTCGGTGATCGCGTCGACGTCGGAGGCTTCACTCGCAGCGTGCGCCAACGCCTGCGCGTGGGAAAGCGCGAAGGACAGGCCGTACGCGAACGCCGGATCGGTGTGACAGAAGGCGTCTCCGACCGCGACGATTCCCGACACGCCCGGGTCGCCGGTTCGGTCGACGTTCATGAGTCCGCCCATCGGCATGACGTCGGTGATCGGCCGGGCGTAGTCGGTGGAGGTCATGTGATCCAGTGGCGTGATCGCAGAGCAGGCTGCCTGCCACGCTTGTTCGTGTCGCAGCACGCGGAGCTCGTGGTCGGCCGCCGGGGCCAGGAGGATCACCGCGAACGTGCGGTTGTCGCCGCGGAAGGTGTTGAAGCCCATGTATCCGAGGTCACCGCGCGGGTTGAGGATCGGCGCATCCAGGTGCTCGACACCCTCGGCAAGCTCGAAGTAGCGGCAGTAGTAGATGCCTCCCGAATCGGTCGGCTTGCCGGTTGGCCGCGGCCAGCCAGTCGGGCAGCGGTAGCGACCGAGCGCATCGACCACGACGTCGCCGCGAACGGGATCGCCCCGGTCCGCAGCGACACCCGTCGCCTGCGGCGGCCCGTTCTCGCTCGTCAGCAGCCCTGTCACCCGCACGCCTGCTCGGATCTCGACCGCCGGTTCGGCGGCCGCCGCGCGCCGCAGCGCCCACTCGATGATCGGTCGCCGCACCCACAGATACACCAGGTCCTCGTCACCAGGCTCCCGAGGTCCGTGGAGTTTCAGCGCCAGGTCTTGCGGATCTGCCCCGGCGTCCAGCAGCATGTCCAGGACGTCCGGAGCCCAATCAGCCAGCAATCGCCGGCCGCGCGGGAGAAACGCGTGCGGCTGAAAGTAGTGCGGGATTCCCCGACGCTCGACGTCAAAGGCAGCGCCGGGCGGCCCGCCCGGTTGGGCCAGGTCACGTTCGAGGACAACCGCGTGGTGTCCCGCCCGGGCGATGGCCAGCGAAGCCGCGAGTCCCGCGACGCCGCCTCCGGCGACGACAAACTTCACATGGCGAAGCTATCCGACCGGCGGGGACGGGTGCAGCAATTCGTCGTCTCTCAGGCGTCGGCCGGCGCCGCCGCTCCCGTCAGGTGATCGAGGACGCGCTGGAATTCGTGCGTCGGGGAGAAGTCGACGTACTCGCTGTCCTGCAGGGCCTCCGGCGCGTGGCCCGGACCCCAGTAGAACGCCTGTCCGGCGGCGAAGTCCTGGTGGCCGTCGGCGGTGTGCATGCGCACACAGCCTTTGAGCATGTAGCCCCAGTGCGGGCAGGGGCACAGGTCGTCGGGCAGGCCGACAGTGGCGGGCCGCAGGTCGGCGCCGGCCGGCAGGCTGACGAAGCCGACCATCATGCCTTCCTGGTCGAGGACGCGGACTTCGACGCCGCCGTCGGCGATTGCGACGGGCACGTCCTCGCGGGGGATGCAGCGCATGGGTGACCTCCTGGGGTCGTCG
>JAWVGM010000033.1:0-20934 GCA_033855075.1 Solirubrobacteraceae bacterium
TTCAACATCCTGCTGCAGATCCTCGAGGACGGGCGGCTGACCGACGCGCAAGGGCGCACGGTCGACTTCCGCCATGCGATCGTGATCATGACGTCGAACATCGGCGCCAGCGAGATCGCTCGCAACACGCCGCTGGGCTTCGCCGTCTCCGACGACGAGACCGGGATCACGTACGACGACATGAAGAACCGGATCATGGGCGAGCTCAAGAAGGTCTTCCGGCCTGAGTTCCTCAACCGGATCGACGATGTCATCGTCTTCCACAAGCTGCAGCGCGACGAGATCAAGCAGATCGTCGAGCTGCTGCTGCGGCGCATCCGCGAGTCGATGGCCGAGCGTGGGCTGCAGCTCGAGCTCACCGACGAAGCCAGGGACCTGCTCGTCGAGAAGGGCTGGGACCCGTCGATGGGCGCCCGCCCGCTGCGGCGCGCGATCCAGCGCTACATCGAGGATCCGCTGGCGGACTTCGTCCTGCGGGCCGAGCTCGTGCCGGGTGCGACCATCATGGTCGAGAAGGCGCCCGACGAGGACGACCGCGAGGTGTCGCTGACCGTCGTCGAGCCGACGAAGGTGCCGGCCGCCGTTGGGGCGACCGGCGACGCGGAGGCGCAGGACGGCGCGAGCGACGATTCCCCGGCGGAGCCGAGCGGAGCGCTCGACCAGCCCCCGCTCGAGGAGCCCGACGCAGACTGACGCAGGACCGCGCCCGATCACACGCTGTACGCGAGGGCGGCCTACGGGCCGCCCTCGTTATGCGTCGAGGGTCTCGTCGAGCGTGTCGCGGGCTGCCGAGAGATCAAGGTGCGTCTCCCAGCCGGCGATGCGCCCGTCGCGCACGGTCCAGACGTGGGCCGCGGCCCAGCTCAGCGGCTCGCTGCCGCCGCGCGGTGTCGCGGTGATCGAGACGAGCGCGAGCACGTGCTCGGAATCGAGCGGCACGAGCGCGTCACGCTTGATGTGCATCGCTTCGTAGCTTTCCTCCCAGCGCGCCACCCACTGCTGCCAGCCCTCGAGGCCATGCAGCGCGGTCTCGACCGGGCGCAGCGGATCGGGGATGAGCTCGATCGCCGGGTCGATCCTGTCGGCGAGGGCGCCGAGGCCGGTTTCGTTCCACGCCTCGTAGAGACCGTCGGTGAATTCAGTCGCTGTCGACACGAAGCGAGGGTACGCGCTGAACATGAAGAAGTGGCCGGGTGTTCGAGTTTGAACGGGCTCTGGCTTGGACACCTCCTGGCCGTGCGCACGGATCGAACGGTGTTCGGTCGTTCGTCACGCCTGATGGGCGTGGACCTGGCCGAGCACGGAACCGAGATGCGCGTCACGGCGGGCAGCAAGCTGCTGCTCGACGGCCCGTTTCCCCAGGCGCTCGTGCTCATCAAGGACGGTCGCGGGCGTGTCCGGCATGCCGGCGAGACCGTCGCGGAGCTCGGCCCCGGGGATCTGTTCGGCGAGCTCGCGCCGCACCGTCCGTCGTACACCGCTGCGACGGTCACCGCGATCTCCGACCTGACCGTCGTCATGTTCTCCAGCCGGCAGGTCAAGCTATTGGGCAAGGTCGCTCCGGCGCTTGTCGCCTCGCTGCTCGGCACCGGGTACCTGCCCTCGCCACCGCCCGTCACCCCGCACCTGCAGCTCGTCAAGTCCGCGTAGCATCCGGCGCATGACCGACCGGCCGCGGCGTCCCGCCACGCGCGTCGTCCACGCCGGCCTGCCGGCGGCCGCCCAGGGCGAGCCGTTCCTTCCCGGGCCGGTCTTCGCGGCGCCGTTTCATCTCCAGGGCCCAAGCGATGCGGCGCCGTACGGCTACACGCGCGACGGCAACCCGACGTGGGCTGCGTACGAGCGGGCGCTGGGCGAGCTCGAGGCGGGTGAGGCGGTGCTGTTCTCGTCGGGGATGGCGGCGGTCGCTTCGGTGCTCCTGCCGGCGACGGCGCCCGGCGACGTCGTCGTCGTCCCGTCCGACGGCTACCCGGGCGTGCGGGAGATCGCCGTCGGGCAGCTACGCCCGCGGGGCGTCGACGTGCGGCTCGTGCCCACCGACGAGGAGGCGGTCCGCGCCGCACTTGACGGCGCGAGGCTCGTCTGGGTCGAGACGCCGTCCAACCCGGGGCTCGGACTGCTCGACGTCGCCGCACTCGCCGAGGACGTCCACCGGGCCGGTGCGCTCCTGGCGGTGGACAACACCCTCGCGACGCCGCTGTGCCAGCGCCCCCTCGAGCTTGGCGCCGACATCTCGATGTCGAGCGCCTCGAAGTTCATGACCGGGCACAGCGACCTCCTGCTGGGTTACGTCGCCACCGCCGATTCGCAGCGAGCGCAGGCGCTGCGCAAGTGGCGCGAGCTGACCGGGGCGATCGCCGGGCCGCTCGAGACCTGGCTCGCGCATCGCTCTCTCGCCACGCTCGACGTGCGCTTCGAGCGCCAGTGTGCGAGCGCCCTCGCGCTGGCCCGCGCGCTCTCGGGCCGCGACGACGTCGGCGACCTGCGCTACCCCGGCCTGCCCGGCCACCCGCAGCACGAGCTCGCGGCGCGCGTGCTCGGCGAGCGCTTCGGCGCCGTCGTGTGCTTCGACCTGGGCTCGGCGGAGCGCGCGCAGGCCTTCCTGTCGGCGTGCGAGCTCGTGTCCGAGGCGACGAGCTTCGGCGGCGTGCACAGCTCGGCCGAGCGCCGCGCCCGCTGGGGGAGCGACGCCGTATCGCCCGGCTTCATCCGCTTCAGCACGGGGCTCGAGGACGCGGAGGATCTCGTCGCAGACGTGCTGCGGGCACTCGACGCGCGGGGGTGAAGGGTCGAACCGCAGCAGGCTCAGCCGACTCGCAGGCTGACCCCCCAGATGAGGCACGCCGCGTTCGCCGACTTGTTCGAGTCGCTGCGCGACGAGCCCATGACGAGGACCGTCTTGTTGCGGGCCTGCAGGATGAGCTGGAACAGCGAGTCGGCAAAGTTGATGACCGGCACCGGCTGACTGGGAAGGGCGCTGAAGACGACGCCGTCCTGGGCGCGGTCGATGTCGCGGCCGAGCAGCCGCGAGACGTTGACGCCGCCCGGGTTGGAGGCGGTGAACGTGATGAGGGTCTGCGTGGATTCCACGCCGACCGTCGGGTCCTGGTCGCGGCACTGGGCGTCGAGGCGCCCGATGCCTCCGATGATCGCCATCGGGACGACCGGGCCGGGCTGGTTGTCCACGACCCGCAGGTACCTCGTGAGGTTCACCGACGAGCCTCGCATGACGTCGTTCACGAATCTGCCCGGCAGACGACCCTTCCCGCTGCCATGCTTCGCGGTCGCCACGAGCTTTCCGGCCGCGTGTGAGGTCGACGAGTTCGCGGGCACGGCGCTCTTGTGATCAACAGCGCCTGCGTTCCTGGCGAAGTCGACGGCCACCGCCGCAACGGCGGTACCGGACAGCGCGACTGCCAGCGCGATGAGCGCGATCACCATCGACGGTGACGGCACCTTGCGCCTCATGTGACACCTCCTACGCGCGATCGAGGCCTCATGCCTGCGATCTGGGCACGCTCAACGTACCCCTTCCCCGGGAACCTCTGCATCACCGACCGCCCCCCGGGGGCGAAGACGTCGGGTGCGCCGCCTACTCTCACCTGATGCCACGTCCCACGACGGTCCACGTCTGCTCCGCATGCGGGCACTCGAGCGCCCGCTGGCACGGCCGCTGCCCCGGCTGCCAGGCATGGAACACGCTCGTCGAGGAGCGCCTACCCGAGCCCGCGACCCGTTCGTCGCGCGGCCGCGCCACCGCCGGTGCCACGCCGGGGAAGCCCGTGATCCTCGCCGACGTCAGCGCCGCGCCGATCCCGCGGCTGCTGACCGGAATCGGAGAGCTCGACCGGGTGCTCGGTGGCGGGCTCGTGCCCGGTTCGCTCGTCCTGCTCGGCGGCTCGCCGGGCATCGGCAAGTCGACGCTGACGAACATGGCGCTCGGCAACCTCGCGGCCGTCGGGCGCAGGACGCTGTATGTCTCCGGCGAGGAGTCCGCCGCCCAGATCCGGCTGCGCGCGGAGCGCCTCACGCCGACCGAGGGCGGGGGCGGCGCCCTCTCGGTCCCGGTCCTCGCGGAGACCGACCTCGACACGGTCCTGGCGACCCTCGACGCCGAGCGCCCGGAGGTGTGCGTCATCGACTCCGTGCAGACGCTGCACTCGGGAGACCTGAGCGGCGCGCCCGGCTCGGTCGGCCAGGTGCGCGAGGTCGCCGCGCGGATCATGTCGGTGGCCAAGGCCGCCGACATCGCGGTGATCCTCGTCGGCCATGTGACCAAGGAGGGCGCGCTCGCCGGCCCGCGGGTGCTCGAGCACCTCGTGGACTGCGTCCTGCAGTTCGAGGGCGAGCGGGAGCGCACGTACCGCACGCTGCGCGCGCTCAAGAACCGCTTCGGATCGACGAACGAGGCGGGCGTGTTCGAGATGCGCGACCGCGGGCTCGTCGAGGTGCTCGACGCCAGCGCGCGCTTCGTGGCCGAGGCCACGGGCAAGCCGGGCTCGGTCGTGCTCGCCGCGATGGAGGGCACTCGGCCGCTGCTCGTCGAGGTGCAGGCGCTGGTCTCGCCCTCGGAGCTCGTGCCGCCGCGCCGCGTCGTCAACGGCCTGGACCGCAACCGGCTCGCGCTCGTGCTCGCTGTGCTCGGCCGCCACGCCGGCGTCGGGGTGGGCAGCGCGGACGTATTCGTGAACGTCGTCGGGGGCGTGCGCATCGAGGAGCCGGGTGCGGACCTCGCGATCGCGCTCGCGGTGGCGAGCGCCGCTCGCGGCGTCGCGCTGCAGGGCGCGCCCGGCGGCGGGCCGCTCGTGTGCTTCGGCGAGCTCGGTCTGACGGGAGAGCTGCGCTCGGTCGGCCATCCCGACCGGCGGGTGCGCGAGGCGACGAAGTTCGGGCTGCGCGATGTCGTGTCGCCCGAGACCGCCCCCACGCTGCGACAAGCGCTGAGGGCGGCCCTGAAGAGCCCCGCGGAGTCCAATCGCGCCGCAGCCTAAGTCTCCGCTAAAATCAGCTGGATGGTCCGCGTGAGTGACGAGTCAGGAGAGCTTGAACCACGCGGTGAACCTCGCCTCGTCAAGGCGCTCGAGATGGTCGCGCCGGGCACGACGTTGCGCGAGGGAATCGACAACATCGTCCACGCGCGGACGGGCGGCCTGATCATCGTCGGCGAGGTCGACGACCTCAGCTTCCTGTTCTCGGGCGGAATCAAGCTCGAGATCGACTACACGCCGGCGCTCCTGTACCAGCTGGCCAAGATGGACGGGGCGATCGTGACGAACGCCAACGCGACGAAGATCGCGATGGCCAACGTCCAGCTGATGCCCGATCCGACGATCCTCTCGATGGAGACCGGCACCCGGCACCGCACCGCCGAGCGCGTCTCCAAGCAGACCGAGGCGCTGGTCATCGCGATCTCCCAGCTGCGTGAGGTCGTCTCGCTCTACGTCGACGGCACGAAATACATCCTCGAGGAGATCCCGGTCGTGCTCGCGAAGGCCAACCAGGCGCTCGCGACGCTCGACAAGTACCGCACCCGCCTCGATCAGGTGTCCACGCGCCTGACCGCCCTCGAGTTCGAGGGCGGCGCGACGCTGCACGACGTCCTGACCGTCCTCCAGCGCTCCGAGCTGGTGACCCGCATGGCCGTCGAGATCGAGCGCTACATCGTCGAGCTAGGCACCGAGGGGCGGCTCATCGAGATGCAGCTCGAGGAGACGATGGTCGGCACCGCCGCCGACAAGGCCGCGCTCGTGCACGACTACCTCGCCGACAACTCCGACGAGGAGTTCGCGGCGGCGCTGGACGACATGGGCCGCCTGCCCCATCACGACCTGCTCGACTTCGGGCGCCTCGCCGAGCTGCTCGGCTACGACCGCAAGCTCAACACCCTCGATTACCCGGTCTCGCCGCGAGGGTTCCGTATCCTGGGACGTATCCCCAGGCTCCCGAGGCTTGTGGTTTCCCAGATCGTGAACGACTTCGGCGGGCTCGACGAACTGCTCGCCGCGACCGACGCAGAGCTCGAGACGGTTGAGGGCGTCGGCGAGATCCGCGCGAAGGACATTCGCGAGGGCTTGCGCCGTCTGCAGGAAATCAACCTCGTCGACCGTTATCTACAGACCTGATCTCAGGATCAGACGCTACCCCCAAGGAGGACACCATTCCCGAAGGCATCGAAGAGCAGCTGCTAGAGGACCTCGAGACCCGGACGGTCGAAAACATCGAGTTCGAGCTCGGCGACAACGTGGTCTACCCGCACCATGGGGCCGGTCAGGTTCTCAAGAAGGAACGGCGCAAGATGTTCGGCGAGGAGCGCGAGTACCTCACGATCAAGATCCTGCACAACGACATGACGGTCATGGTCCCGTGCGAGAACGCCGGCGTGGCCGGCCTGCGCCGTGTCATCGACGAGGAGACGGTCAAGAAGGTTCTCGACGTTCTCGCGGATGACGTGTCCGAGATGCCCAAGAACTGGAATCGCCGGTTCAAGCACAATCGCGACAAGATCAAGACCGGCGACATCTACGAGCTCGCCGAGGTCGTCCGCAACCTGGCGATCCGCGAGCACGAGAAGGGTCTGTCCACGGGCGAGAAGCAGATGTTCACCCGCGCGAAGAAGATCCTCGCCTCAGAGCTGATGTACGCGCTGGACAAGGACGAGGACGACGCGGAGCAGCACCTCGACGATCTCCTCGCCGACAGCGCCGGCGTGACGGTGTCCAAGTAGCGCTAGCGCTGCTCGTAGCCGCAGGTCGTGGCGAACGCCTTGGATCCGGCGGACCCAAGGCGTTCGTCGTTCTGGCGGGCCGTCCCATGCTCGAGTGGAGCCTCGTCGCCCTGCGTGAGGTCGCCGCCATCGAGCAGATCGTCGTGGCGCTGCCGCCAGATGCCGAGGCGCCTGATGGCGTCGTCGGCGTCGCGGGCGGCGAGCATCGCTCGCAGTCCGTGCGGGCCGCGCTCGCCGCCGGCGCGGGCGATCCCGTGATCGTCCACGACGCGGCGCGGCCGCTCGTGACGCCCGAGCTCATCGCGGCGGCGCTCGACGAGCTGGCCGCGTCGGGCTGTGACGGCGTGATCGCCGCGGCCCCGGTCACCGACACGATCAAACAGGTCGCGGAGGGCGCGGTCGTCCGGACGATCGATCGGGCGACGCTGTGGTCGGTGCAGACGCCGCAGGTCTTCCGCCGCGCGGCGCTCGAACGGGCGCTGGACGTGGGCGATGACGTGCTCGCCGCGGCGACGGATGACGCGTGGCTCGTCGAGCGAGCAGGCGGGGTCGTGCGGATCGTGGCGGCGCCGCCCGGGAACCTGAAGATCACGACGCCGGCCGACCTGCGCGTCGCCGAGGCGGTGCTCGCCGAGCGCGCGGGTGCGCGGTCCCGGTGAGCGGTGTCGACGCGCGCCTGTGCTGGAATCGACCACGCGATGCTCACCGACTACCACCTGCATCTGCGCCCCGACGACGCTGACGCGTCCGCCGAGGAGTACTTCAGCGCCGGCAACGTCGAGCGCTACCGGGCGGTCGCGGAGGAGCGCGGTGTCGCGGAGCTCGGCTGCGCCGAGCACGTCTACCGCTTCGCCCAGGCGCTCGAGGTGTGGCAGCACCCGCTGTGGCGCGAGAGCGCGCACGACGACATCGACGCCTACGTCTCGTTCGTCGGCGAGGAGACCGACCTGCGGCTGGGCATCGAGGCCGACTTCATCGTCGGACGCGAAGACCGGATGACGACGCTGCTCGAGGGGCGCCCCTGGGACTACGTCGTCGGCTCGGTGCACTTCGTCGGCGAGCACGCGGTCGATCACGACGGCTATGAGGTCTGGGATCACCGCTCCTCGCGCCCCGACGAGCTGTGGCGGCGCTACTTCGAGACGCTCGGCGAAGCGGCGCGCAGCGGTCTGTTCGACATCCTCGCCCACCCCGACCTCATCAAATACTGGGGCGGTCGCCGGCCGGTGCCCGAGGGCGACCTGCGCCGCTTCTACGATCTCGCGATGGACGGCATCGCCGAGTCGCAGATCGCCGTCGAGGTCTCGACGGCCGGGTTGCGCAAGCCCGCGGGCGAGATCTATCCGGCACCCGCGTTCCTCGAGATGTGCCTGGACGCGGGCTGTCCCGTGGCGCTGTCGAGCGACGCGCACGTGCCGGGCGACGTGGGGCGCGACTACGACGCCGCGCTCGAGCTGCTCGAGCGGGTCGGCGTGACCGAGCTCGCCGTGTTCGAGGGCCGCGAGCGCCGGCTGGAGCCGATCGGATGACGGGCGTGCGTACCGGCCTGGGGTGGGACTCGCACCGCCTCGTCGCCGGCCGGCCGCTCATCCTGGGTGGCGTCACGCTGCCCGACGCCGAGCGCGGCCTCGACGGCCACTCCGACGCAGACGTCCTGACCCACGCGATCATGGACGCGCTGCTCGGCGCGGCCGGCCTGGGGGACATCGGCGTGCACTTCCCGGATACCGACGACGCCTACGCGGGCGCGGACTCGATCGCGCTGCTTGCGGTGGTGCTCGCGGCCCTCCGCGACGCCCGCTTTGCGGTCGCCAACGTCGACGCGACGGTGATCATGGAGCGACCGCAGCTCGGTCCCCACCGAACGGCCATCCGTGACCGGCTCGCCGCGGCGCTCGGCGTCGAGCGCAATCGGGTCAACGTCAAGGCGAGCACCGGCGAGGGGATGGGCTTCGTCGGCCGCGGCGAGGGCGTCGCGGCACTGGCGATCGCGACGCTCGAGGAGCAGGGATGAGCCTGCGAGGCGCGTTCTGGCTCCAGCTCTGAGCGGCTGAGGACCGCGGCGCGCGCGATCCCTACTCCTCGTCGGGCACGTGGGGCTCGGCCAGCCGGGGGCCCGAGCGCTCGAGCTCGAACCAGACGCGTGAGCACCCCTCGTGCACGCCCCAGCGGCTCGCGAGCTCGTCGACGATCCCCAGCCCCCATCCGCCGACGCGCTCGAAGTCGTCGCGGCGCAGCTCGCGCTCGAAGCCGCCGCCCTGATCGGTCACCTCGACGAGCAGGCGGTGGTCGTCCAGCCAGGCCCGGAGCCGGATCTCGCCCTGTCCGTACGACAACGCGTTGGAGGCAAGCTCGCTCACCATGAGCTCGGCGTCTTCGAGCAGCTCGGGCTCAAGACGACCGCCGTACGTGCGCCTGAGCGCGCGCCGCGCGAGGCGGGGAGCCGCGCGCCTGCGTGGAAGCTCGACCTCAAGATCGACCGGCTGGGGCACGCTGGCGCCCGCCTCCCTCCGTTGTGCACGACCCGCTACCCCCGCGACAGCGCGCCAAACGTGATTGCCTCCCGCCGCGTCAGACTCGTGCCGCCGCGCGGCGTGCGGAGGCCGCAGCCCGCGCCTGCTCGTGCTCGGCCTGGCGCTTGAGCTCTTGGAGCGAGCGCTGGAGGTTGCCGCGCACGGTCGGGGCGGCGAGCCGCTCTGCCAGCCAGCCGCCGATGCCGGCGCCGGCGACCCCGTAGGACAGACGCAGCTCGACGCGGGTGCGCTTGGTGTCGATCTGGCGCAGTCGCCAGCGTCCGCGCTGATCGATGCCGGTGACCGACGTCCAGGCGAGATCGCGCGGCTCGTCGTACTCGACGGTCTCGATGAGCCCGCCCACCTCCGCGGCGCGGACCCGCATGAGCGTCTTGTAGCGGGAGCCGAGTCCACGATCGTGGTCGGAGACGACCTCCCAGCGGGTGACGCCGTCCATGAAGTGCAGATAGCGCGCCGGATCGGTCACGAACGACCAGATGAGCTCCGGTGGAGCGCTGATGTCGATCTGGGCTCCGACGCGCATCGTGGTCAGCCGATGACCGGCAGGCGCCGCTCGGACGCGAGCGCGTCGAGCGTCTCCTGCATCGTCGTGGTGACGTGGTCGTAGATCGCGTCGACGTCGGGGTCCGGCCCGAACTCCTCGCGCAGGTGCAGCGCGGGCAGGACCTCGATCGTGATCTTGGCGGGCAGCGGGACGTGGCCGAGGAAGTCGCCGACGTTCAGTCCCCACGGCACCGCCAGGGATACCGGCAGCACCTTCAGCCGAAACAGCCGGTCGAGCATGAGCAGCTTGGCGAGGTGCTCGCCGCGGCTGAGGAACAGCGCGGTCTCCTGACCGCCGATCGCGACGATCGGGACGATCGGCACGTCGTGCTCGAGGGCGAGTCGCACGAAGCCGCGCCGGCCGTCGAAGTTGACCCGGTTGGCCTGCCAGGAGGGACGGTGCACCTCGTGGTCGCCGCCGGGATAGACGAGCAGGGCGGCGCCGGAGCGCAGCGCGCGCTCAGCGTTCTCGGGGGACGCCGCGACCGTGCCGAACTTCCGCAGGAAGCCCAGCCCCGGCGCGGACAGCACGAGGTTGTGGGCGAGCTGGTAGAAGCGCCGCTCGACGCCGAAGAACGTGCTGAACGCGAGCGTCAGGACGGCCGTGTCGGGCGTGAGGTTGCCGCCGGAGTGGTTGCCCACGAGCAATACGGGACCAGACTCGGGCACGTTGCCCAGCCCGCGGACCTCGCCGCGAAACCACAGGCTGCTGAGCAGCCACAGCCGCGGCAGATTCTCCCGGATGTAGTCGGGATCGCGCTCGTCGAGGTCGGCGTCCGGAACCCGGCTGCGGGCGAGCCTCGCGAGCGGAGCGAGCGCGCCGACGAGCCGTCCGGCAAGCCCGGGCCCGCTCTTGGACGCGGCCGACTCGTCGGTCGGTTCGCTGCCCTCTCGCCCGAACGCGCCGGTGATCGGATCCTTCCGGTGGCCGTTGCTCGACGGCGCGCTGGCAGTCCGCGTGCCCTCCATGTGGGGCGGAGTCTACGCCGCCTGCCGGACCCGGCCGGCGGATCCGCCGAGGGCGTCAACCCGGGCGAAGAAGCGCTGCAGCAGTCCCGTGGTCTGCTCGGCGCGCTCGACCTGGGGCACGTGCCCGCAACCGTCGAGCACGATCTGCTCGGCGCCGGGCAGCCACTGCTCGACGTGGCGCTTGAACGCCGGCGGAATCACCGTGTCGTGCGACCCCCAGACCCACAGCGACGGCACGTCGAGCTCGCCGAGGCGCGGGTAGAACCCGTTGTCGCCGTAGGGCTCGTCGAGGTAGATGTTGCGCGCGGAGGCCAGGAACGCGGTGCGGGCCCCCGCGCTCGAGTAGATCCGCTGGAACTCGTCGACGACGAGGTCGGCGACGCTCGGGTCGATCTGGTCGCGATCGGCAAACAGCGACCAGAAGTGATTCTCGACGACGCTGCGCGTGAAGCGGTGCGGCAGCAGGCCGAACTCCGGGCGCAGCAGCCGCACGAGCGGGTGGTAACTGCGCTTGACGAACGCCACCGCAGGACACAGCAGCGCGAGCCCGGAGACGCGTTCAGGCTCGCGCAGGGCAAATTCGATGGCCACGCGGCCGCCCATCGAATTGCCCGCGACGTGGGCGCGCTGAATGCCGAGGGCGTTCATCGTCTCGCGCACGGTCTCGGCGAACCAGCGCGCGTTGTAGGGCGCGAGCGGCGGCTTGGAGGAGGAACCGAAGCCCGGCAGGTCGATCGCATGGACCCGGTAGCGCTCGGCGAGCATGGGGGCGATGTCGAAGAACGAGCTCTTCGCGCCGCCGAGCCCGTGGATGAGCAGGACATCGGGTCCCGAGCCGATCGTCAGGGTCGACACCCTGCGCCCGCTGAGGTGCACGTCGTGGACGCGCATGAGCGGCGGCCGGCCGTCCTCGCGGCGGAACAGGCCCTCGAAGGCGACCGCCAGGTCGAGGTTCCCGCGCGCGTACAACCGACGCTGGTTGAAGGCCTCGAGACCCGACAGCTCGCCGTGGCGCAGCGCGAGCCAGGTCTCGGAGTCGGTGCCGATGACGACGTCGGGCCGGTCGATCGTCGCGCCCGTGCGTACCCGGGCGGTGTGCTCGGTGCAGCTGACCTCCCACGTGTGGCCGATGTCGCCGAGCACGATCCGCCACGTGGCGGCGAATCCGGGCTCCACACCGAGAAAGCGCTCGGGCAGCGTGCGGAAGGCCGCCTCGACCCCTGCCAGGCGCTCTGCGTGATCGGCGGCGGAGGAGGACATCGCAGCGAAACGTACCCCGAGACGCGGATTGCATTACTGCCTCCTGGCGCATTTGAACGCATCCGGACACTCGGCTGGCGCCCCGGATTTCGGGGAGCGCCTCGATAGGGTCCGGCCATGGCCCCGGTCCGCATCCAGGACACCCGCTCCGGCGAGCTGCGCGAGCTCGTGCCCGACTCCCGCGGGCACGTGGGGATCTACGCGTGCGGGCCGACCGTCTACGGGCGCATCCACGTCGGCAACGCGCGGCCGTTCGTCGTCTTCTCCCTGCTCAAGCGCTTCCTCGAGCACGAGGGCCACGACGTCACGCTCGTCATCAACATCACGGACGTCAACGACAAGATCTACGACGCCGCGCGGCCGCTGGACCGCCCGAGCGCGGAGCTGGCCGCGGAGATGGCCGCGTCCTACAAGGCCGACACCGACCGCCTGGGCCTCGGCCGTCCCGATGGCGAGCCGCTGGCCTCGGAGACGATGGAGGCGATCGTCTCCCTCATCGCCGACCTCATCGAGCGCGATCACGCCTACGCGGTCGACGGCGACGTGTACTTCCGCGTGCGCTCCGATCCCGACTACGGCTCGCTCAGCCGGCGGGCCATCGACCAGATGAACCAGGGCGAGGGGGTCGAGGGCTCCGACCGCAAGGAGGACCCGCTCGACTTCGCGCTGTGGAAGGCCCACAAGGAGGGCGAGGACACCGTCTGGTACGCGCCGTGGGGGCGGGGCCGCCCGGGCTGGCACATCGAGTGCTCGGCGATGGCCGAGGAGCTGCTCGGCGTCGGCTTTGAGATCCACGGCGGCGGCAACGACCTCGTCTTTCCCCACCACGAGAACGAGGCGGCACAGACGCGCATGGCGCGCGACGCGGAGCTCGCGCAGATCTGGATGCACAACGGGATGCTCCAGTTCGGCGAGGGTCAGAACAAGATGGCCAAGAGCGTCGGCAACGTCGTGGCGCTGCACGAGGTGCTCGACGACGTCGGCCGCAACGCGCTCATCATGTTGTTCGCCGGAGCCCATTACCGCCAGCCGATGGCGTTCGACGAGTTTCGGCTCGTCGAGGCGCTGGCCCGCGTCGCGCGGGTGCGTGACGCGGCGCGCGGACTGGCGACCGGGGCGTCGCCGGCCGATATGCACCCGTTGCGTGACGCGTTCTTCGACGCCCTGCGCGACGACTTCAACACCGCGGCGGCTCTCGCTGCGCTCTTCGAGTGGATCCGCGAGCGCCATCAGCACTCGGGGCCGGTGGGCGGCGACGACCTCATCGAGATGCTCTCGGTGCTCGGTCTCGAGAACCTCGCCGAGACCGCAAGCGAGGCCGGGGCCGAGGAGCAGGAGCTGCTCGAGCAGCGCGAGGAGGCGCGCGCGGCCGGGGACTACGCCGGGGCCGACCGGCTGCGCGACGAGCTGCGTGGCCACGGCTGGGAGGTGCGCGACGGGCCCGATGGCCCGGCGCTCGTGGCGATCGAGTCGTGATCCTGTACGGCCGCAACCCGGTGCGCGAGGCGCTGCGGGCGGGGCGGCGACGGGTCGAGCGGGTGTGGGCGACCGAGAGCGCCGCGCGCGAACCGTGGCTGCGCGGCCATCCCGGTATGCAGGTCGTGTCGGCGCCGGAGATCGAGCGCCGCGCCGGATCGCCCGATCACCAGGGCGTCTGCGCCGACGCCGGCGGCTATCCGTACGTCGGTGCGGCCGAGCTGCTCGTGGGCGATGAGCCCTTCGTCGTCGTCCTCGACGAGCTGCAGGATCCCCAGAACCTCGGGGCCATCTGCCGGACCGCCGAGACCGCCGGCGTCACCGGCATCGTCATCCCCGAGCGCCGCGCCGCGCACGTCACGCCGGCGGTGGCAAAGGCGTCCGCGGGGGCCGTCGAGCACCTGCGGATCGCGCGGGTCCGCAACGTCGCCGATTTCCTGGCCACCGCCAAGGTCGCGGGCTGCTGGTGCTACGGCGGGGACGGGAACGCGCCCACGAAGTACGACGAGCCCGACTACGAGGGCGGCGTGGTGCTCGTCCTCGGCTCAGAGGGCACAGGACTGCGCCCGCGGGTCGCGAAGTCCTGTGATGCGCTCGTGTCGATCCCGATGCGCGGGCAGGTCCAGTCGCTGAACGCGAGCGCCGCAGCCGCCGTGCTGATGTACGGAATCCTGCAGCGGCGAAGTCGCGCTTGACAGCGGTTCATAACAAGGGGTACCTTCCTCCCACTTCAGGTTCAACCTGAGGTGGACGGATCGCAACGTCATATGCAGCTGGCGCCCTGGGAGGGGAACGCCACTGAGCAATCTGGTCGACGGACGGATCAGGAAAGGACTGCTCGTGGCAACAATCTCCCAAAAGTCTCACTCTCAGGTCCAGGTCGATGATTACTTCCTCATCGCGCTGGCGAAAGCGGGGGACAAGACCGCGTACGACCGCATCGTGCGGCGCTACTACGGGTTCGTCCGGCTCAAGGCCTCCTCGTACTTCCTGGCGGGCGGTGACTCCGACGACCTCGTCCAGGAGGGCCTCGTCGGCCTCTACAAGGCGGTGCGCGACTACCGCTCCGACCGCGAGTCGTCCTTCCGCAACTTCGCCGAGCTGTGCATCACGCGCCAGATCATCACCGCGGTGAAGACCGCCACGCGCAACAAGCACACGCCGCTGAATCAGTACGTGTCGTTCTCAGCCACGCCGGCCGGCGCCAGCGGCGACGGCGAGCCGACGCTCGAGGACGTCATCCCCGGCTCGACGGTCCATGACCCGGTCAACCAGGTCATCTCCTCCGAGGAGCTGCACTCGCTCGTCGGCTGCCTCTCGACCGCCCTCTCGGAGCTCGAATCGCGCGTGCTGGCCCTCTATCTCGACGGCCGCCCGTACGAGGAGGTCGCCACGCGCCTGGGGTGCGACGCCAAGACGGTGGACAACGCGCTGCAGCGCGTCAAGCGCAAGGTCGGGCTGCATCTCAGCGCCCGTACCGTGTTGAACTGATCCCCGGCGCGGTCTATTAGAGTCGAGCGCGTGATCCCGCTCGCGATCTCGGCCGTCGCAGTCGTGCTGCTCGTGCTCGTCGGGCTGTTCGTGCTGCTCGCGATCGGAGGCTACGTCGCGGGCGCGCAGCGCACGAAGGCGCGCGACCGCGAGCTCCTGCGCCAGCTCGAGGAGGCCGATCGCGCCCTCGCGCAGGCCCACGCCACCGACAAGGGCTGGGAACGCTCGGTGCTCGAGGCCGCGGCCCGCCGTGGCTTTGCCGAGCGCTTCGGCAACACCGACTTCGACGAGCTCCAGCTCGTCCAGGTGCTCGACCGGCCCGGCACGGACGCCGACCAGGCGGTCTTCCGCGTCGAGACCCCCGACGGCGAGCACCGCATCACGCTCGGCCGGACGAACGGGGTGTGGGGACCGGCGTAGGGGTTTGCGCGGTCCGTTTGGCGGCGCGGTGCGAGGCGGCGTACCGCGGCGATTTCTCGATCTCCGACGCCTCTGCGGAGCTGAGCTACCCCACCTTCTTCAGGTCGATCACGAAGATCAGCGTCTCGCCCGGCGCGATGTCTGGCGGTGAGCCCTGGTCGCCGTAGCCGAGGTCTGAGGGGATCACGAGGACGCGGCGGCCGCCGACCTTCATGCCGGGGATGCCCTTCACCCAGCCCTCGATGATGCCCGGAGATTTGAGCTCGGCGGAGAACGGCGGCTTGCCCCATGAGGCGTCGAACTCCTTGTCGCTCGAGTAGGCGATGCCGACGTACTGGACGGTCACCTTGTCGCCGGCCTTGGCCTCGGCACCCGTGCCCTTGACGACGTCCTTCGTGGTGAGCTGCATCGGCGGGAGGTCCTGCACGCTGGCGATCGTCGGCTGCTTCGACAGGTCGGTCGACACCTGCAGCTTGCTGGCGAAGTCGCCCGGCGGGGAGGGTGAGGACGACGCCGATCCGGTTGAGGAGCCGGACTGCTTGCTGTCGCTGCCGCACCCGGCGGCGATCAGCGCGACGGCGGCGAGCAGCGCGCACGCGGTGCGGCGGACCGTCATGTGCGCTACCCGACCTTGACGAGGTCGACCACGAAGACGAGCGTCTCGTTGGCCGAGATCGGGCCCATCGCGCGGGCGCCGTAGCCCAGCGACGGCGGGATGACGAGCGTGCGACGCCCGCCCTCCTTCATGCCGGTCACGCCGTAGTCCCAGCCCTGGATGACCCGGCCGGCGCCGAGCGGGAAGTCGAACGGCTGGCCGCGATCCCAGGAGGCGTCGAACTGCCGGCCGGTGGAGAACGAGACGCCGACGTAGTGGACCGTGACGTGGTCGCCGGGCTTGGCGGCCTGGCCGTCACCGACCACGACGTCGTCGGTGACGAGCTCGTCGGGCGGGGTCCCGGCCGGATCGGGGACCTCCGGCTTGGAGCTGAGGTCGTCGGAGATCGTGGGCGGTGTGAAGCCATCGGCTGAGGTCATGCACACAGCCTATTCGGGCGGCTTTTCGGAGGGCCCCAGCGGCCTGACCGCCTGCAGCGGCGATCCGGCGTACAGGTAACTGCCCTCGTACGTGCCCGCGCGCGCCACGCTGCCGCCGGCGACGATGGCGCGCGGCCCGATCTCGACGTCGCGCAACACGAGCGAGTTCGCCCCGACGAACGTGTTGGCGCCCACCGAGATCGGCCCGATCGCCCGCGGCTGGTCCATGACCGGATCGTCGCCGCCGTCGTGCTGGTGGTCGGAGTCGAAGAAGCTCGTGCGCTCGCCGATCGTGACGTCGTCGCCGAGCTCGACACGCTCGGCGGCATGCAGGGCCACCTGGGCTCCGAGCTGCACGGAGCGCCCCAGCACGATCTCGCCGGTCGCGTCGAGGAAGCCGTAGTCGCGGATGTGCGTGCGCGCGCCGATGCGGACCGTGCCGGCCGGGCCACGGACGCGCAGGCGCGTTCCCGCCTGGAAGGTGACGTCGTCGCCGAGCTCGATCAGCGTCGGCGCCGCGGCCCAGATCTCGAGGATGAGCCCGCGCCCGAGGTGCACGTCGCGGCCGATGCGCAGCGTCAGCGACCCGGGTCCGTCGCCGTACGGGTGCACCTCGACGGCCGGCAGCTCGTAGTAGTGCGCGCCGTGCGGCGCCTCGATCACGAGCCGTCCACCCGCCCGGCGCAGGCGGGCATCCAGGCGCCGCGCCCAGACCTCGAACCGCGCCCGTTCGGCGCCCAGGCGCAGGCTCCGCGCCGCCGATCGAATGGGCCCCGCGCTCACTGCGCGATGACGCTAGCGGAGCGATGGCCCCATCAGTGCATACCCTTGTGCTCGCGCCCGCCTAGCTCAACTGGCAGAGCACTTGATTTGTAATCAAGAGGTTGAGGGTTCGAGTCCCTCGGCGGGCTTGGCTACACCCGCTTGCGGCGTACGGCGCCCTTGGCCAGCCGCAGCGGCGCGGTGATCCGCCAGCTCGGCGACGCCTGGAGTTCGGCGAGCCACCGGCGAGCGCGCTCGTCCTCGTGGTGCAGCTGTTCGACGTTGGCCTGCAGCGCGGCGATCTCGCGCGGCTCGTTCGGTTCCAGCGCGCGCAGGTCATCCGGCGTCAGCGCGCCCGGCTTCGGCCGCATGACGGCCACGCCCTGGCCGCCGTGGTCGGTGGCGAAGCCCTGTGGGCGCAGGTCGAGGATCTCGAAGGCCCGGCCCCAGTGTGCCCTGATCCACCATCGCGACAGCATCACGCCGGGCCCGCCTTCGTCCCAGGACCGACCGCGGCAGAGCACGTTCATGCCGATCCGATCCTCGTCCTGATCTTCGCCGGTCACCGTCGGGTACATGGCCGGCCCGTGAAAGGTCGCGATGAGGATTCCGTCCGGCTTCAGGATGCGGCGCAGGTCGAGCAGCCAAGCGGCCCAGTAATCGGTGATGTGGGTGAACACCGAGGTCGCGTAGATGAGATCGAAACTCGAGCTCGCGAGCGCCAGCGGGGGCGACTCCCCGTTCGTGAGCACCCGCAGCGGCGGGCTCATGTGGCGTCCGAGCCACTCGATGCTCGGCCGGTCGATGTCCGAGCCGTAGAACTCGGCCAACTCCGCCTCGGGGAGGAAGTGACGCAGGATGCGGCCCGCCCCGCAGCCGAAGTCCAGAACGCGCTTGTCCTCCCAGTCCCAACCCCCTGGAAGCAGGCTGACGACCTCATCACGCAGCCGCCGGCCGTAGCGGAGGTACCCCTCGAGCGGGTCGGGCTCCTCGATCCGGCCGACGCGCATCGCGAGTGCCAGGTTGGGAATCGGCGCTCGCTCCATCAGCTCACTATATGGCCGGGCAGATGCGCGATTCGGGTGCCGCACGGCCCGCCGCAGCCGTTTGGGGCGACCGGCGCCGGGTATCCGCTGAGAGATGCCCAAACGGGTCCGAAGAGCGTAGGCCGATGCTCGTCTCAGACGGAGCAAGCTTCGGCGCGAGCCGTCTGTTCGAGCGACGAACGGCGCTCCCCGAGTGCATCGCGCCCCTGCGCGCGGCGGTCGTCGACCTTGCCGCCGGCGGCGGGGCGACCGACGAGCAGCGCGACGTCGTGGCGCTCGCCATCTCCGAGGCGCTGACGAACTGCGCGCTGCACGCCTACTCGGATGAGAGGTCACCCGGTCCGGTCACGGTCGAGGCGTGGAGGGAGGACGGCACCCTGACGGTGATCGTCTCCGACGAGGGCCACGGCATGCGACCGCGCGTCGCGAGCCCCGGCCTGGGGCTCGGTCTGTCCCTCATCGCTCGCGTCAGCGAGCGGGTCGACATCGAGCATCGCCTCCCGGACCCCGGTGTGAGCGTGCGGATGAGCTTCCTCCTCGGCGCGTAGCGCGCCCAGATCGCGCTGCTCGGCACGAGCGCCGGTGTAGCCTGCGGCCACGTAGGCGAGGGATGGGAGTGATGCATGGCCGATGCCGGCAAGTCCGCCGGGCGTAGACGCACCCTGGCAGCGCAGCCCACAGCCGAGCCTGCGGGCAACGGCGCGGGGTTCTCGTCACGCGACGAGCAGGCGCTCGAAGAGCTTCTGCGGGTGCTCACCTCGGCGCGCGACGGCGACTTCTCGGTGCGTCTGCGGGCGCGGCGCCGCGACGTCATCGGCGAGGTGCAGCAGCGCACGAACGACCTCATCGCGCTCAACGGGCGCATGGCGAAGGAGCTCGGACGCGTGAGCCGGATCATCGGCCGCGAGGGTCGCATGACCGAGCGCGTCTCGCTCGGCACGGTGGACGGCGCCTGGAACGACAGCGTCGAGTCCATCAACGCGATGATCGACGACCTCGTCCGTCCCACGACCGAGATCTCGCGCGTCATCCAGGCGGTCGCGCGCGGCGACCTGAGCCAGAAGATGGCGCTCACGATCGAGGGTCAGCCGGTCAAGGGCGAGTTCTCGGCGATCGGCACGACCGTCAACGAGATGGTCGACCAGCTCGGCTCGTTCGCGGACGAAGTGACAAGGGTCGCACGCGAGGTCGGCACCGACGGAAAGCTTGGCGGCCAGGCGCAGGTCAAGGGCGTCAGCGGCACGTGGCGCGACCTGACCGAGAACGTCAACTCGATGGCTTCGAACCTCACCGACCAGGTGCGCCAGATCGCGGCCGTCACGACCGCGGTCGCCAACGGCGACCTCAGCCAGCAGATCACGGTCGATGCCCGCGGCGAGATCCTCGAGCTCAAGCAGACGATCAACACCATGGTCGACCAGCTCTCCTCCTTCGCCGACGAGGTCACGCGCGTCGCGCGCGAGGTCGGCACCGACGGCGTGCTCGGCGGTCAGGCCGAGGTCAAGGGCGTCAGCGGCACGTGGCGCGACCTCACCGAGAACGTCAACTTCATGGCCTCGAACCTCACCGATCAGGTGCGCCAGATCGCGGCGGTGACCACGGCGGTCGCGCAGGGCGACCTGACGCAGAAGGTCACGGTGGAGGCCAAGGGCGAGGTGGCCACGCTCGCCGAGACGATCAACTCGATGACCGACACGCTGCGCGTCTTCGCCGAGCAGGTGACCGGGGTGGCGCGCGAGGTCGGCACGGACGGCGTGCTCGGCGGCCAGGCCGAGGTCGAGGGCGTCGCCGGCACATGGAAGGACCTGACCGACAGCGTGAACGTCATGGCCTCCAACCTGACCGATCAGGTGCGCCAGATCGCGGCGGTCACGACGGCGGTCGCCAACGGCGACCTGTCCCAGGAGGTCACCGTGGAGGCCAAGGGCGAGGTGGCGACGCTCGCCGAGACGATCAACTCGATGACCGACCGGCTGCGCGTCTTCGCCGAACAGGTGACGGGCGTCGCGCGCGAGGTCGGCACCGAGGGGGTGCTCGGTGGTCAGGCCGAGGTCGAGGGCGTGAGCGGCACGTGGCGCGACCTGACCGACAACGTGAACCTCATGGCGAACAACCTCACCGACCAGGTGCGGGCGATCGCGTCGGTGACGACCGCGGTCGCGACCGGCGACCTGTCGCAGAAGATCTCCGTGCAGGCGCGCGGCGAGATCGACGAGCTCAAGGGCACGATCAACACGATGGTCGACCAGCTCTCGTCCTTCGCCGACGAGGTGACCCGCGTCGCGCGCGAGGTCGGTACGGAGGGCCGCCTCGGCGGCCAGGCCGAGGTCAAGGGCGTATCCGGCACGTGGCGCGACCTCACCGAAAGCGTGAACTTCCTCGCCTCGAACCTCACCGATCAGGTGCGAAACATCGCCCAGGTGACGACGGCGGTCGCGACCGGCGATTTGAGCAAGAAGATCGACGTCGACGCGCAGGGCGAGATCGCCGAGCTGAAGGACACGATCAACACGATGGTCGATCAGCTCAACTCGTTCGCGTCGGAGGTGACGCGCGTCGCGCGCGAGGTCGGCACGGAGGGCCAGCTCGGCGGTCAGGCGGAGGTCGCCGGCGTCAGCGGCACGTGGCGCGACCTGACGGAATCGGTCAACCAGCTCGCCGACAACCTCACCGA
>JAWVGM010000034.1:0-10509 GCA_033855075.1 Solirubrobacteraceae bacterium
CGCTTCGCGCGCATCGAGCAGATCGAGAAGTTCGCGATCCTCGACCGCGACCTCTCACAGGAGCACGAGGAGCTGACGCCGACCCTGAAGGGATCGCGACGTCCAGCTCGGCGATCAACGGCGGCGACGGGAGTTGCCGCCGCCGTCAACCGTGGATGGCTAGTCCTCGAACCAGATCGTGAACGCGCGGTCCATGAGCGCGTTGGAGCTGACGTCGAACGTCCTGACCAGCACTTGGCCGAAGCAGTCGCCCGTAGAGACGGAGCTGGTCGTGAAGTAAGCGCCCGCGATCACGTCCACCTCTCCGCCGTCGAACACGGACTGAGGCGAGGTCATCACGCTCTTCACCGTGGACGGCAGCCCGTGAAGCAATAGGCCCCGGTCACGGTGTCCGGATCCACGTTGGCCTGGGTGATGTTCTTGCTCTTGGCGGTGACCACAACGCCCGTCGAGGTGAGGGTGGCGTAGGCCACAGCCGTCCCCGCGTCGCCGGTATCGCCCTTGTCGCCCTTGTCGCCCTTGGCGCCCTGCGCGCCCTTGGCCCCGGCCGGAAGCTCGCCGGCTTTGAAGTCCTTCGCCAGCAGCACGCCGTCCTTGACCTTGGTCGACGTCACGGCGTTCTTCGCGAGGTCCTTGTTCTTGACCTGGCCGTTCTTGATGTCGTCGGACTTGACCGAGTTCTTGCCCGGCAATGCGGCCGCGGTGCCCGACAGCGCCGCGATCAACGCGACGAACGCCACCGCCATGCTGGCCGACGGCCGCGTCAGACGAATCCTGCGCACGTTGCAACCCCCTCCAGATGACTGATGCTCAAGCCGTACCACTCCGCGCGGGCGAGCTGGAAAAACCTCGTGACGGTTCCGCGTCGTAAGTTCAGCGTGCTCCGGTCGGCGGGAAGACGGCGAGTTGCCGGCAGGTCGCGCGAGCGGTTCATGTCGCGGTGGCGCGGGACGGGCGCACGCACGTCGGCGCCAGATCTGCGCCAGATGGCGTGGTGGCGCCTTGCGCAGCACGTCGTAACCGTGCGTGGGGGAGATGGCGCTCGAGTTCGCGGCGCTTCAAGCTGCTGCGACGTCGCGTGCCTCCTCGACGGTGCGCCCGGCACTTCCGGTCAGCCGAGCTACGTTTGCCTATAGGCGGGCAAACGTCGCAAGCTTGCTCAGCGCTCGGACTGCCTCGTCTAGGTCCCGCGCATCGCGCAAGTCCTGGCAATCACTCCTGGACGAGCTCAAGCGGCTCGATTGCGGGTGCGGGGCAAGGCGCCAGATCGGCTCGACGTGCTGAAGGGCCAGATCACCGAAGGATGCATCACCTGTTCGAGGGCCTCTCGGAGAGCGGCGCGGGTCTGGCCTTGCCCGCCGGTGACGACGGGCGGCCAGACGGATGCACAAGAGACAGCTCGACACCGCGACGCTCGAGCTCGACGCGAAGGTCGCGCCGGCCCAGTACGTCTCCGTCCTCGCGGAACGTCCGCGAAGAATGCTCGCGGCGCGGCCTCGCGTCGTTACGATGCGCTCATGCTTCGCCCCAGGCTTTCGCGGGCGGCCCTGCTCACGTGCCTGTTTGCCGCGCTCGTGCCCGGTACGAGCCCGGCGCTGGCCAAGACGAAGTCGCGCAGGGTCATCGAGGCGATGGACGCCACGTACACGCACTACAAGCCCGGCCTCGTCGGGCTCTGTCTCGGCGCCGTGGACGGGAAGGTGCGCAGGATCAAGTGCTACGGACGCGTCGCGCCGGGCTCGACCAACAAGCCCGACGCGGACACGCTGTTCGGCATCGCGTCGATCACGAAGACGTTCACCGCGACGCAGCTCGCCGTGCAGGTCGCCCAGGGGAAGGTCAAGCTCGGCGGCCTGGTCAGGAACTTCATCCCGCCGGCGGACGATCCTGGAAACTTTCCGCCGAACGTCACGCTGAAGGACCTGGCGCAGCATTACTCGGGCCTGCCGCGCGACCCGCCGGTTGCCGTCACGGACTTCCACCAGCTCTTCCAGTTGGCGGGTGATTGCTACGCCACGCCCGGCTGCCGCGCGAAGGAGCCCGAGACGGCGGGCTTCTACTCCAACTGGGCCTTCGACATCCTCGGCATCGTCCTCGGGCGTCACGCCGGCTTCGCGCCGCAGCCGCTGCCGTCGGGCAACGTCATGCCGCCGTGGGAGCCGGACCTTCAGCAGCAGGTGCTGTTCCCGCTCGGGCTGCAGCACACCGCGTCGTTCGTCGGCTTCGATCGGGCCGGTGCGCTGCCGTACTACACCGCCCACGTCGCGACGGGTGTGACGCGCACGGGCGCTCCGTTCTTCACGTCGCAGTTCCCGGGCACGCCGGTGACCGACGCGGGCGGCGGACTCATGTCGAGCTCGCGCGACATGCTCAAGTGGCTGCGCTACAGCATGTTCGGAGCGACGAATGGCGCGCTCAAGGACGGCTTCCCGCTGCTCTACCGCCGCCCGCTGCTGTACCGCAACAGCGGCCTGGGCAAGATCGGCCTGGCCTGGAACATCACGAGCGACAAGGGCTACAAGGTCGTCAACAAGGACGGCAAGCTGGCTGGCTACGAGAGCTTCATCAGCTTCCTGCAGAACAAGTCTCGCGGCGTCTTCGTCCTGCTCAACGACGACCCGGCCGCGTTCGCCGCGCCGGACGTCTCATGCAGGCTCCTGCGTGCGCTGCCGCCGCGCAAGAAGAAGATCCCGTGCCCCGCGGCCGACGACAAGGCCACCACGCCGTAGCCGGGGACCGCGGTCAACGGGTCGGCCGCGCAGGCACTCAGATCAGAAACATTCCGCCCGTGATGGTCGTCTCCCGAAGGTCGCGGTGACGTTCTTGTTGGCGTCCATGCCTGCACGGAGCTGGTATCGATTCGCGCATGCCCTACGTCTTCGGATACGGGTCCCTCGTCGAGGGCCACGAGGCGCAGGTGTCGTGCCACCTCGACGGCTATCGGCGGCGCTGGACGGTCGCGATGGACAACAGCGTGGACCTGCCGGGCTACAAGTACTACGTGGACGCGAGCACCGGCGAGCGGCCCGACGTGTTTGTCGCGTTCCTCAACCTCGAGCCCGACCCCGGGACAGCGGTCAACGGGGTCGCGTTCCCCGTGGGCGACGCGGACCTCGCCGCGCTGCGCGACCGCGAGCGCAACTACGAGGCGCGCGACGTGACGGCCTCACTGCACGAGGACATCGGCGACACCGTGCTCGCGTTCGTCGGACGACCCGACGCGCGGGAACGCTTCGCGCGCGGGGCGCGGGAGGGGCGCGCGGTCGTCAGCGCCGCGTACTACGAGGCCGTGCTCGGCGGCGTGGCGCGGCTCGGCGACCCGGCGCTGCGCGCCTTTCGCAGCTCGACGGATGAGCCGCAGTGCCCGCTCGCCGCGCTCACGCGGATCGATCTGGCATGAGCGCGGGCAGGCACAGCGCGTGCACGTTGACGCCGGCCCGCTCGAGCGGCTCCACGCCGTCGAGGTTCGTCACGTCGTAGCCGTGCTCGCGCATCACGGCCGCGAATGCCGCGTTCGTTCCGTGCATCTCGCATACGACCACGGGCCGGGCCTCGAGCAGCAGTTCGGCCATTCCGGCGATGACGTCGAGCTCGGCGCCCTCGACGTCGATCTTGACGACGTCCGGTATGGGCGCCTCGCCCGAGCTGACGAGATCGTCGAGGCTGACCGTGCGCACGACCTCGCGGCGCTGCTCGAGCTCGTGCCCTCCCACCGTCGCAAGCCGCGTCCACAGCGAGTCCTTGACGACGATGATCTCGGCCTCGCCCGACACGGCCGCAGCCGCGGCCTCGACGACATGGACATGGGAGAAGCCGTTCAGCGCGGCGTGCGCGCGGACGGCAGCGGCGCACTCGGCCTGCGGGTCGATCGCCACGACGGTGCCGTGGCTGCCGACGAGGCGCGCCGCGAGCATCGAGGTGAAGCCGGCGTTCGCGCCGACGTCGATGAAGACACCGCCGTCGGGGAGCGTGCGCCGCAGCGCCTCGGAGACCATCGGCTCGTGGTCGCCGCTCAGCGTCCCGTAGGCCTGCGCCGACCACGGCTCGATGTGACGCGCCGACAGCCACAGCCGCGACCCCATCCCTCCGCGGACCTGCAACGCGCCGCGGCGCAGGAGCCACTCCAGCGGTCGCAGCCGGCCGCGCTGGTGCAGTTCGAACAGACGCGGCGGCGGGTTGAGGAGGATGAGGCCGATCCACGCGAGCGTGCGAGCACGCGCGACCGTGTAGGCCCCCACGCGCTGCGCGGCCGGTGCCGCACTCGGGTTGCGCGCGGGGTCGGCCGGCGAGGGCGCGACCGGGTGGGTCATGTGCCGCGCATCGACCCGCTTACAGCGCCGCGGTCCAGCTGATCGTGCCGGTCTTGCAGGTCTCGATCAGCTTGCCGGTCTTGCGGTTCTTCGTGACCTCGGTGATCGACAGCGTGCCCTTCGCGCCCACCGAGCCCAGCGTGCCCTGGAAGCGCTCGTCGGACTTCGTCACGGTCTTTGCGTCCTTGAACGTGGACTTGACGTTGTCGACGACGGTCCCCGACGAGTCGATCACGAGCGAACGGCGCGGCGTGTCGACGATGTCGGGGATCGCGCGCTTGTCGCACTTCAGCGTGACGCCGTAGAGCGCGCGCGTGAGCTTCGTGCCGTCGCTTGAGATGCGCATGACGAAACCGCGCTTGGCGCTGTGGCGCCGCTCGGAGGTGTTGCCGTAGTAGCGCGCCTTGGCGATCGCGCCGGGCGTGCCGATCTCGCCGCTCGCGCGCCGCGCCTGGAAGGGCACCTTGCCGGACGCGCAGGTCTGCGTCTTGG
The DNA here is from genome assembly GCA_033855075.1 of Solirubrobacteraceae bacterium. Classification (GTDB taxonomy): domain Bacteria; phylum Actinomycetota; class Thermoleophilia; order Solirubrobacterales; family Solirubrobacteraceae; genus CADCVQ01. Next base: position 4,803 of record JAWVGM010000034.1, read on the forward strand.
AGCCCTTGATCCGGATCTCGGTCGCTGCGCTCGCGACGCCGTCCTGCACGCCGCTGGCGGTCAGCGTCCCGGTGATGTCGAACGTCGTCTTCAGGCGCAGTCCGGTCTCGGGGGCGCGCTTGTTCGTGCCCTTCGCGCGGAACGACCCGTCGGCGGCCAGCGTCGCCTTCGCGGGGAACGTGCCGCCGCCGCACTTGCCGCGGACCGTCGCCTCCATCTGCAGCTTGCCGCCCGCGATCGAACGCATGCCGATGACGACGTTGCCCGCGCCCAGCGGATCCCGGGGCGGGGCGACGACGGTGCCGCCGCCGAAGTTGCCGACGGGCAGCGCTGGTTGCTGGGCAAAGGCGCTGGCACTCAGCGCGAGCGCTGCAACGGCGCCGGCGGCGCCCACTCGTGCACGCATCACGGGGACCCTACAGCGGACATCTATGCGGCGAGGACGAGCGGCGCGCCGTCGCGCACGGCGATCGTGTGCTCGACGTGAGCCGAGAGCGCGCCGTCGGCGGTGCGGATCGTCCAGCCGTCAGGGGCGACGCGGACCTCGCCGCTCCCGGCCGAGACGATCGGCTCGATCGTGATGACGAGCCCCGCGGTGAGCTCCTGCGTCTGGCGCGGATCGAAGGCGTTGGGCACCTCTGGCGGCTCGTGGATGCGCCGGCCGATGCGGTCTCGACAGACACGCGCTCACTGTATGCGCGCAGGCGCGATGATCCACGGCGATGGCGCCGCGCACCCACTACGCCCGCAACGGCGACGTCAACCTCGCCTTCCAGGTTCACGGCGAGGGCCCGATCGACATCGTGTTCGTGAGCGCGTTCATCTCGCACGTCGAGCACGTGTGGGAGGACCCCGGCCTCGCGCGGTTCATGACCCGGCTGGCGCAGTTCTCGCGGCTCATCCTCTTCGATCGGCGCGGCTCGGGGCTGTCGGACGACGGGCCGCTCGATGCCGACGACGAGCTCGGGGACATCACGACGGTGCTCGACGCGGTCGGCAGCGAGCGCGCCGCGCTGCTCTCGTATACGGCGGGCGGCCAGCTCGCGGCGCTCTACGCGGCGACGTTCCCGGAGCGCGTGAGCGCGCTCGTCCTCTACGCCTGCATGGTGCATGCCGAACGCGACGACGACGAGGCGCTGCAGTGGCTGCAGACCGCCGAGGAGCGAGCGCAGCGGATGAACACGATGCTCGACCACTGGGGTGAGGGCCTGACGATCGGCGCGCTCGCGCCGACGGCGGCGGGCGACCAGCAGCTGCGAGCGTGGTTCGAGCGCCTGGAGCGACTGGCGGCGAGCCCGGGCCGCATGCGCAAGCTCAACGAGGCGGTCGCGCAGCTCGACGTACGCCCGGCGCTGCCGACGATCCGCGTGCCCACGCTCGTCCTGCACCGCACCAACGACGCCTTCATTGACGTGCGCCACTCGCGCGAGTACGCGCGCCGCATCCCGGCCGCGAAGCTCGTCGAGCTGCCGGGCGTCGACTCGCTGCCCAGTGCCGGCGACATGGAGGCCGTGCTCGGCGAGATCGAGGAGTTCCTCACCGGCGGCCGGCGCGGCGGCGAGCAGGAGCGCGCACTGCTCACCGTGCTCTTCACTGACATCGTCGGCGGGACCGCGCGCGCGGCGCTGCTCGGCGACAAGCGCTGGCGCGACCTGCTGGCCGCGCACGATGTTGCCGTGCGGCGCACGCTGCGCCGCTACGACGGCGAGGTCGTCAAGACGATCGGCGACGGCTTCCTCGCGGTGTTCGACGGAGCGCCGAGCCGCGCGGTGCGCTGCGGGGCGGCGGTGCGCGACGCGGTCGCGGAGCTCGAGATCGAGGTGCGCGTCGGGCTGCACACGGGGGAGTGCGAGATCATCGGGGACGACATCGGCGGGATGGCCGTCCACATCGCCGCGCGCGTGGGCGCGCTCGCGGAGGCGGGCGAGGTGCTGGCGTCGGGGACGACGTACGGCACGGTCGTCGGCGCGGGCCTGGACTTCGACTACCGCGGCGAGTACGAGCTCAAGGGCGTCAGCGGACGGTGGCCGGTGTTTGCTTTGAACGGGTGATTGGCTGGGCTGCCGCGGACCCGGTCTTCGTGCGTAGCGAACTGCATCGATGAAGGACTCGGAAGGGGCGGTGGGGGTCAGCCTGGCGGTTCGGCGGAGGGGTGCCGTTCAAGACGACGACATAGTGGACGTTTTGAACGGGACCCCTTGCACAACGGCAGCGGGTGGCGATCTGGTAAGGCCTGGCCACCAACTCGCCACTCGCGTGACGGCAGGCCGGGCGCCGCCCGCTCCCTCATTCCTTCATCGATGCTGTTTGGGATCGCGCGACCGCGTCCCTAGAACCGCTCGCCCCGCCACCGCGCTCGCACGTACCGGCCCAGCACCTCGCCCCAATCCATGATCCCCGCGACCAGATGGCCGATCGGGCCGGTGGCCAGCCAGGCGGCGGCGACCTCGCGGGGGGACCGGGGGCGGAGCATGGCGTGACGATAAGGTGTTTCGCCCAATGCCCACGGCCATAAAGACCACCGTCACAGAACTGCCCGAGTCACGCGTGCGCGTGCGGGCCGAGATCGCGCCTGAAGAGATTCAGAAGTCGCTTGAGAACACCGCCCGCAACCTCGGGCGCGAGATGAAGATGCCCGGCTTCCGCCAGGGCAAGATCCCGCCCCCGGTGATCATCCAGAAGCTCGGCCGCGACGCGATCCTCGACGAGGTCATCAAGGCGAAGCTCACCGACTGGTACGTCAAGGCGGTCGACGCGTCGGGCATCGCGCCCGTCGGCGATCCCGATGTCAACCTCGGAGACCTGCCGCCCGAGGGCCAGCCGCTCGCGTTCTCCTTCGAGGTCGGCGTCCGCCCTGTCGCGACGCTCGGCGGATACAAGGGCCTCGAGGTCGGTCGCCGCGAGCCCGAGGTCGACCCCGAAGCGGTCGACGAGGAGATCGAGGAGCTGCGCGAGCGCCTCGCGCACCTGCATGCCGTGGACCGTCCGGCCGAGACCGGCGACTTCCTCACGATCGACTTCGTCGGCACCGTCGACGGCGAGGTCTTCGAAGGCGGTGAGGGCCGCGACCAGCTCATCGAGCTCGGCGGTGGCCAGCTCATCCCCGGCTTCGAGGACGGCCTCGTCGGCGCCGTCTCGGGCGAGGAGCGCACGGTCGAAGCCGTGTTCCCCGAGGACTACGGCGCCAAGCACGTCGCCGGCAAGCCCGCGACGTTCCAGATCACGGTCAAGGACGTCAAGCACAAGCACCTGCCCGACATCGACGACGACTTCGCGTCGGACGCGACCGGCCATGACACGCTCGACGAGCTCATGGCCGAGATCAGCGAGCGGATGCTGAAGAACGACGCCGAGCGCGTCGAGGCGCAGTTCCGCGGCAACGCGCTCGATGCCGTCGTCGACGAGGCCACGGTCGAGGTTCCCGAGAGCCTCATCGAGGCGCGCGCCAAGGAGCTCTTCGAGCGGCTCATCCACCACCTCAGCCACCAGGGGATCAACCGCGAGGCCTACCTCACGATCGCCGGCAAGACCGAGGAGGAGATGTTCGAGGACAACGCGCCCGAGGCCGAGCAGCAGCTCAAGCGCGAGGCCGTTCTCGCCGCGATCATCGACGCCGAGAAGATCGAGCCGACCGAGCAGCAGCTCCTGGACGCGCTCGAGGGCGCCGCCGAGCGCGAGCAGATCTCGCGTCAGAAACTGCTCGACAAGCTGCGCCAGGCCAACCGCGTGGACGAGCTCGCGCGTGAGGTCGCCGCACAGCAGGCCATCGACCTCGTCGTCGAGACGGCGAAGCCGGTCAGCATGGAGCAGGCCGAGAAGCGCAAGAAGAAGCTCGAGGCCAAGGCCGAGGCGGCGGAGAAGCTCTGGACGCCCGAGTCTGGCCTCCCGAAGCCCGGCACCAAGGCCAAGGCGAAGCCCAAGTCGAAGGCCAAGGCCAAGGCCAAGGCGAAAGCCAAGCCGAAGGCTGACGAGAAGAAGCTCTGGACGCCCGACTGAGCGCCTGACGCGCGCCCCCACGCGGCCAGGTCAGGCCCGCGGGCCGCCACAACCCGATTGCTAGGCTGCCCCGGCAGGACTTCGGAACACGACGCCTAACTGAAGCGAGGACCATGAGCCCACTAGTCCCCATGGTGGTCGAGCAGACGTCGCGAGGCGAGCGCGCCTTCGACATCTACAGCCGGCTGCTCAACGAACGGATCGTCTTTTTGGGGACGCCCGTCGATGATCAGATCGCCAACCTGATCGTCGCTCAGCTTCTGCACCTCGAGTCCGAGGACCCGGACAAGGACATCTCCTTGTACATCAACTCACCGGGCGGATCGGTCTACGCGGGCCTCGCGATCTACGACACGATGCAGTTCATCAAGCCGGACGTATCGACGATCTGCGTCGGTATCGCGATGTCGATGGGCGCTCTGCTGCTCGCGGGCGGCGCGGAAGGAAAGCGCATGGCGCTCCCCAACGCGAAGATCCTTATCCATCAGGTGTCCAGTGGCTTTCAAGGCCAGGCAACGGATATCGAAATCCATGCTAAAGAGATCATCGATATCCGCCGTAGGCTTGATGAGATCATCGCGAAACATACGAAGCAGGATTACGAGAAGGTTCGCACCGATACCGAACGCGATTACTTTCTCTCTAGCGATGAGGCCAAGGACTACGGCATCATCGACAGGGTGATCCACCAGCACTGACGGACCATGGCGCGACCGACCGACTCCAACGAACAGCTCCTCTGCTCTTTCTGCGGCAAGTCCCAGCGCCAGGTCAAGAAGCTGATCGCGGGTCCGGGCGTCTACATCTGCGACGAGTGCATCGATCTCTGTAACGAGATCATCGACGAGGAGCTCACGGCTCCGCCGTCGTTTGACATCGAGAGCCTGCCCAAGCCGCGCGAGATCTACGACGTGCTCGACGAGTACGTCGTCGGGCAGGAGGAGTCCAAGCGCACGCTCTCCGTTGCGGTCTACAACCACTACAAGCGCGTGCAGATGATGCAGGCCGACGACTCGGACATCGAGCTGCAGAAGTCCAACATCCTGCTGCTCGGCCCGACCGGCTGCGGCAAGACGCTGCTCGCGCAGACGCTCGCGCGCATCCTCAACGTCCCGTTCGCAATCGCCGACGCGACGGCGCTGACCGAGGCCGGCTACGTCGGCGAGGACGTCGAGAACATCCTCGTCCGGCTGCTCCAGGCGGGCGACTTCAACGTCGCGGAGTGCGAGCGCGGCATCGTCTACATCGACGAGATCGACAAGATCGCGCGCAAGACCGACAACCCCTCGATCACGCGCGACGTGTCCGGTGAGGGCGTGCAGCAGGCGCTGCTCAAGATCATCGAGGGCACCATCGCGAGCGTCCCGCCCCAGGGCGGCCGCAAGCACCCGCATCAGGACTTCATTCAGATCAATACCGCGAACATCCTGTTCATCGTGGGCGGAGCGTTCGAGGGCCTCGACAAGATCGTCTCGAGGCGCACGGGGACCGGCGTCCGTTCGATCGGCTTCGGCGTCACCGACGCCTCAAGCGACCTCGACCGTGCCCAGATCCTGCGCCAGGTGACCCATGACGACCTGCTGCAGTTCGGGCTCATCCCCGAGTTTGTTGGACGGCTCCCGGTCGTCTCCACGCTCGACCCGCTCGATGTCGACACCATGGTCGCCATCTTCACGCAGCCCAAGAACGCGGTCGCGAAGCAGTTCAAGCG
>JAWVGM010000035.1:0-22813 GCA_033855075.1 Solirubrobacteraceae bacterium
GAGGATCTCCTGCGCGAGGAACATGATGTCGACGGTGTGCTGGAAGGAGTCGACGTCGAACGAACCGTCCGCGCGGCGGAACTTCATGAGATTCAGTGAGGCCAGGTTACACGCAGAGTCATCGACATGCATATATTCCGAGCACGGATTAGATGCGTTAATGCGACCTGACACGGGGCACGTGTGCCACTGATTGATAGTGGTGTCGTACTGCACGCCGGGATCGGCGCACTGCCACGCCGCATCGGCGATCTCGCGCATGAGCTCGCGCGCCGGGATCGGGTCTCCCACCGGCTGTCCGGTGGCGCGTGCGATCAGGTGCCAGTCGTCACCGCGCTCGACGGCGCGCATGAAGTCGTCGGTCAGCCGCACCGAGTTGTTGGCGTTCTGGTACTGGATCGAGGTGAAGCCCTCACCGTCGATCGACATGTCGAAGCCGGCGTCGCGCAGCGCGTTGGCCTTCTTCTCCTCCTTGGCCTTGCACCAGATGAACTCGCGGATGTCGGGGTGGTCGATGTCGAGCACGACCATCTTTGCCGCGCGCCGGGTCTTGCCGCCAGACTTGATCGTGCCGGCCCAGGAGTCCGCGCCGCGCATGAACGAGACGGGTCCGGATGCCGTGCCGCCCTTGGTCAACGGCTCCATCGACCCGCGGATCTTCGAGAGGTTGATGCCCGAGCCTGAACCGCCGAGGAAGATCCGGCCTTCCTTGGTGTTCCAGTCGAGGATCGAGCTCATTTCGTCCTCGACGCTGAGGATGAAGCACGCCGAGAGCTGGCCGTTCTCCTCGAAGCCGCAGTTGAACCACACGGGCGAGTTGAACGCTGCCATCTGGTAGAGCAGAACATGCGTCAGCTCGGCCTCGAACGTGTCGCCGTCCTCGGTGGTGGCGAAGTAGCCGCGTGTGCGGCCCCAGTCGGCGATCGTGTTCGACACGCGGCCGACCATCTGCTTGACGGAATGCTCGCGCTCAGGCGTGTCGAGCTGGCCGCGGAAGTACTTCTGGGCGACGATGTTCGTCGCGTTCTGCGACCACGTCTTGGGGAACTCGACGCCGGTCTGCTCGAAGGCCACCTTGTCGCCGTGACCGATGCGGGCGTCGCGCAGCTCCCACTCGACGCTGTCGAAGGGATGCGTGCCGGGCGTCGTGAAGCGACGCTTGACGGAGAGGGCCTCGCCTGTGTTCGTGGTCATGAGTGGGCTCTTCGAAGTGGTGTCCATCGGCCTGATCCTCTCCTCGCCGCCCGGCGTTTTGTCGGAGTTTGCGGCGCGTCGTCTGCTATCAGCGGGTAACTGCGCATCATCTGATGCGGGTCGGACGGAACCGCGGCGGGGAGGGGAGGAAATGGGCGCGCTCCGACGCGGAAAACAGGCCCCTACAGGATACCGCGGCCACCCATCGAACTGGCGGGTAGCAGACCTGCCTACGCATCGATAAATGCCTGGGCATTTCGACACATGGGGCGGGTCTGTCGAACATAGGTAACGGGACCCCCAGTTTGGGGCTAGGCCGTATTCAATGACTCCAATGTCGTCGACCACCGCGCTGCTCTTCCCGGGACAGGGGAGCCACGCACAGGGGATGGAAGAACCGTTCGCCGAGCACCCGCTGCTCCGGCGCGGGGTCGAGCTGCTCGGCTTCGATCCCTTCTCGACGCTCGACGCGGGCACCCGCAGCCACCAGCCCGCGCTCTTTCTCTGCTCGATGGCCGAATGGGCATCGACCCGCGAGGAGTACGACGAGACGCCGCTCGCCGCCGCCGGCCACTCGCTCGGCGAGTACGCCGCCCTGACCGCCGCCGGCGCGATCGAGTTCGACGACGCCGTCCGGCTCGTCGACGCGCGCTCGGGCGCGATGGCCAAGGCCGCGGACCTGCAGTCCGGCGGCATGGTCGCGATCCTCGGCGGCGAGCGCGACGACGTGCTCGAGCTCGGCGCCGAGCTCGGCCTGTCGCTCGCCAACGACAACGCGCCCGGCCAGATCGTCCTCTCCGGCGAGATGGAGGCCGTCGATGCCGCCGCCGAGCGCGCCGCGACCATCGGCGCCCGCGGGCGCAAGCTCGCCGTCGGCGGCGCGTTTCACTCGCCGCTCATGGCACCGGCCGCCGAGGCGCTCGCCGAGGCGCTGGAGCAGACCGAGATCTCCGAGCCCGCGTTCCCCGTGCTGTCCAACGGCAGCGCGCGGCCGTTCGCCGACGTCCGCGCTGAGCTCGCGGCGAACCTGCTCAAGCCCGTCCGCTTCCGCGAGACGCTCGTTGCCCTGCAGGAGATGGGCGCCGAGGAGTACGTCGAATGCGGACCCGGCAACGTGCTCAAGGGCCTCGTCAAGCGCACGCTCAGGGCGGCCGTATGAAGGCGGGCGTCTTCGGCGTCGGCTCCGCGCTTCCGGAACGTGTCATCACGAACGCCTATCTCGAGTCCTATCTGGACACGACCGACGAGTGGATCGTCCGGCGCACCGGCATCAGGGAGCGCCGCCACCTCAACGGCGCGCACTCGCTCACCGACCTCGCCGTCGACGCCTGCAACGACGCGATCGTCGACGCGCACTGCAAGCCATCGGATGTCGACTACGTGATCGTCTCGACGATCACGCCCGACCGGGTCATGCCCGGCATGGCGCCCGAGATCGCCACGACGATCGGGGCGAGCGGCGCCGCCGCGCTCGACGTCAACGCCGCGTGCGCGGGGTTCCTCTACGCGCTCGACCAGGCCGCCGCGCTCGTGGAGTCCGAGCGCGCGGGTTGCGTGCTCGTCTGCGGCGCCGAGGCGCTGAGCCGCATCACCGACCTGACCGACCGCGGGACCGCGATCCTCTTCGGCGACGGCGCCGCGGCGGTCGTCGTCCAGGGCGGCGAGCTCGATCGCGGCTGCTCGGCGTTCGTCCTCAAGAGCGACGGCGCCCACGCCGAGCTGCTCAACGTGGGCGGCGAGAAGGGCGTGCTGCGGATGGAGGGCCAGGAGGTCTACCGCCACGCCGTCGCACGAATGGTGGAGGCCACCGAGGAGGCGCTCGCCCGCGCGAGCATGTCCGTCGACGAGATCGACCTGCTCGTCGTCCATCAGGCGAACGAGCGGATCATCGACGCCGCGGCGCGCCGGCTCGGCGTCCCCGAGGAGAAGGTCTTCAAGAACGTCGATCAGGTCGCCAACACGTCGAGCGCCTCGATTCCGCTGGCGCTGCACCAGGCCGAGGTCGAGGGCATGCTCAAGCCCGGGGCGACGGTTGCGCTCGCCGCGTTCGGCGCGGGCTTCGTGTGGGGCGCCGGCATCATCTCCTGGAAGGAACGCGTCCATGCCACCGCCTGAGGGCAGTGGGGGCGTCGCCCTCGTCACCGGCGGCTCGCGCGGCATCGGCAAGGCGATCGCCGACCGCCTCAAGGAGGACGGCTTCAACACCGTCACGCTCGGTCGCACGAGCGGCGACGTCCAGGCCGACGTCGGCGACGCCGAGTCCGTCAAGGCCGCCTTCGACGAGGTCCGCGAGAAGTACGGCCCCGTGCTCGTGCTCGTCAACAACGCGGGCGAGCGCCAGGACGGCCTCGCGATCCGCATGAGCGCCGACCAGTGGGAGTCCGTCATACACACGAACCTCGACGGCGCCTTCTACTGCACGCGCCGCGCGCTGGACGACATGCTCAAGGCGCGCTGGGGCCGGATCGTGAACATCTCTTCGGTGGCCGGCCTGCGCCCGAACCCCGGGCAGGCCAACTACTGCGCCGCCAAGGCCGGGATGCTCTCGCTGACCGGCACGGTCGCGCGCGAGATGGCCCGCAAGGGGATCACGTGCAACGCGGTCACCCCAGGCGTCATCGAGACGGACATGACGACGGACGTCGCAGACAAGCTCCTGGCCGGTATTCCGGCCGGCCGGATCGGGCGGCCCGACGAGGTCGCCCACGCAGTTTCCTTCCTCTGCTCAGAGGGAGCGTCATATGTCAACGGAGCCACGCTCGCCGTCGACGGCGCGCTGGCCGCATGAACAAGGAGAGGTCCAGATGGCTGTAACAGAGAACGAAGTCCTCGAGGAGATCCGTGAGCAGCTCGAAGCGATCAAGGTGCCCGGTGCGTCAGAGGCGCAGGCGTCCAGCACCTGGACCGAGCTCGACGTCGACTCCCTGGATCTCGTGGAGCTCGTCAAGGCGCTCGAGGACCGCTTCGACATCACGATCAACGACGACGACCTCAAGCCGATCGAGTCCGTCGGCGACGCCATCGGCCTGACGATGCGCCTCGCCGAAGCCAAGGAGGGAACGCCAGCGTGAGCCAGAGCCCGCCCACTCAAAACGGTCATCAGTCCGTGGAGATCGCCATCACGGGACGTGGTGTCGTCTCGTCGATCGCGGAGGGGGCGGACGCGTTCGTCGACGCGCTGTACGACCGTCGCTCCGGCGTGGTCGACGGGGTCGCGCCGTGCTCGGATTTCGATCCGGCGAAGGCGATGACGCCAAAGGCGGCGCGTCGCGCCGACCGCTACACCCAGGTCGCCTTCGGCGCCGCGGCCCAGGCGATCGCCGAGGCCGGGCTGCCCGGTGACGTCGATCTCGAGCGCCTCGCGGTGCTCGTCGGGACCGGCGTGGGCGGCCTGAAAACACTCGAGGATGAATGCCGCGCGTTCGTCGACGGTGGCGAGCGCAGCGTCTCGCCGCTGTTCGTGACGATGATGATGCCCAACGCCGCCGCCGGGACGATCGCGATCGATCTCGGCGCCCACGGCCCAGGCTTCAGCGTCTCGTCGGCGTGCGCGACCGGAAGCCACGCGCTCGGCGAGGCCAAGCGGATGCTCGAGCGCGGCGAGGCGGATGTCGTTGTCGCGGGCGGCACGGAGGCCGCGATCACGCCGCTGTGCATGGCCGCGTTCAAGCGGATGGGAGCGCTCTCTCGCGAGGGTGTCTCGCGCCCGTTCGACATGCGTCGCGACGGCTTCGTCATGGGCGAGGGCGCCGGTGTCCTCGTGCTCGAGCGAGCCGATCACGCACGGGCACGCGGGGCCGAGATCTTCGGCTACATCGTGGGCTACGGCGCTTCGAACGACGCCTTCCACATGACGCAGCCCGACGAGCTGGGCCGCGGCGCGGAGAAGGCGATGCGCATGGCGATCGCCGACGCGGGCGTCATGAAGGAGCAGATCGGCTACATCAACGCGCACGGGACCTCGACGCCCTACAACGACCGGATCGAGACGAAGGCGATCCACAGCGTGTTCAACGGCGGTTCGCCGCCGGTGTCGAGCACGAAGGGCGCGATCGGGCATCTGCTCGGTGCGGCCGGCGCGGTCGAGGCCGTCGCCGTCGTGGGCGCGCTGCAGCGCGGGCTGCTGCCGCCGACGCTGAACTTCGGCGAGCCCGATCCGGATTGCGATCTGGACTACATCCCCGACGGACCGCGGGAGGCGCCGGACATCGAATACGCGCTGAGCAACTCGTTCGGCTTCGGGGGGCAGAACGCCTGCCTCGTCATCAAGAAGGCGTAGGGGGAGCACGCATATGAGCACCGAGGCAACTGCGCCGACTACGGCGGCGGGAACGGACGGCGCCAAGCCGGACGCCAAGGTCATGGAGGAGCCGGCTCCACCCGTCCCGGCGCTCGTCCGGATCGAGTTGCTGTGCGATCCCGACTCGTTCAAGCCGCACCGCAGCGAGTCCGGCGACGGTGTCATCGCCGGCAGCGCCAAGGTCGGCGGCCGGCCGATCTACGTCTGGGCACAGAACGTCAAGCACAAGGGCGGGTCGCTCGGCCAGAAGGGCGGCGAGCAGATCTGCAGCACGATCGAGATGGCCAACAAGGCGGGCGTGCCCGTCGTCGGCCTGCTGCACTCCGGTGGCGCGCGGCTGCAGGAGGGCGTCGCGGCGCTCGGCGCCTATGCGGGCATCTTCCGCGCGACGTCGCGGGCACGCGTGCCGCAGCTCAGCGTGATCTACGGCCCGTGCGCGGGCGGTGCGGCCTATTCGCCGTCCCTGGGCACGATCGTGATGATGGTGGGCGAGGGCGCGCAGATGTTCCTCACGGGCCCGCGCGTCATCAAGCGCGTCACGCGCGAGGAGGTGACCGCCGACGATCTCGGCGGCCCGCGCATGCACCGCAAGACCGGCGTGTCGCACCTCGAGGCCGACGACGAGGCCAGCGGCGCCGATCTCATCCGCGCGACGCTCTCCTACTTCCCCGGCACGATCGGCGGGCCGCTGCCGCATGTCGAGCCGCGCGAGCCGCTCGCGGGCGACCCGGCCGAGACGGTGCCGACCAACCAGCGTCTGGTCTACGACGTGCGCGACGTTGCGCAGCGGCTGCTGGACGGCGGCGAGTTCCTCGAGTTCGGCAAGCGCTACGCGAAGAACATGGTCGTCGGCTTCGGGCGCATCGACGGCTGGCCGGTCGGCGTCATCGCCAACCAGGCGCGCTATCTCGGCGGCACGCTCGATGCCGCCGCGTCGGACAAGGGCACGTGGTTCGTGAACATGTGCGACCGCTTCGGGATCCCGATGGTGGTGCTCTCCGACACACCCGGCTTCCGGCCCGGCGTGCGTCAGGAGCGCGAGGCGGTGCTGCGCCGCGGGGCCAACCTGCTGCGCGCATTCGCGGTCGCGGAGGTGCCGCGCGTGACAGTGACCCTCCGACAGGCGTACGGTGGGGCGTACATCGTCATGAACTGTCGCGACCTTGGTAACGATCTCTGCCTCGCCTGGCCCGGTGCTCGCATCGGCGTGATGGGCGCGACGCAGGCGATCGAGATCACCAAGCGGCGTGAGCTCGAGGCGGGCGCTGACCCGGCTGTCCTGGCGGCCGAGTACGAAGAGCAGTATCTGCCCGTGGCCATCGCCGCATCGCAGGGGTTCATCGACGAGGTTGTCCAACCGGCCGACACTCGCGAGCGGATCGCTGTCCACTTCGAAGCAAGACGATAACCCGGCACATCAGAGCTCAGGCGAGCTCGCGCCGCGCAACGCGACCGAGGACGCGATCCTCGAGGCCGCGCGTGCGCTGCTGACCGAGGGCTCGCACGAACAGGTCTCGATCGACTCGATCGCCCGCCGCGCGTTCGTCAGCCGCACGACGGTCTACTTCTACTTCGACAACAAGCGCGCGGTCATGGACCGCCTGATCCAGCAGGCGTTCGCCGACATGGACGACGCCGCGGCGCCGTACTTCGACGGCGCGGGGGACCCGCGCATGGAGCTCGCGCTGGCGATGGCGCGCTTCGTCGGCGTGGCGAACCGCAACGGCCCGATCCTCATGCTCGCCGCGCACCTCTACGGCGAGGACGAGCACATGCCGTCGCAGTGGGAGCCCTACGTCAACCGCTTCATCGCCGGCGCCGAGCAGCGCATCGCCCGCGACCAGCTGCGCGCGATCGCCCCGGACGACATCCCGGCGCGGGTCGCGGCGCAGGCGCTCTGCGCGATGGTCGAGCGCCACCTGACGATCGAGGTCATCCGCCACGGCCGCGACATGCACGAGGCGGTCCGGCAGCTGACCGAGCTGTGGTTCCGAGCGGTGTACTCCGGCGGCGCGGCGGAGATCTTGGCGCGGCGGAAGATGCCTTAAACAGCATCGATAAAGGATGAGGGTGCGGGCGTCCGGTCCCGAGAAGGTGCGTGGGGATTCAGTTCCCCTCTAGGGGGTTAGATCCCCACTCACCTCCTGGCCGCCCGGTGGGGCTCGCTCCCTAGTCCTTTATCGATGCAGTTTCGTGAGACGGGCGGAAGAGCCTTAGGCGTCGGGCTCCGCATCCTCCGGCGGCGCCAGCGGCGCTCCCAGCGCGTGGTAGCCGCCGTCCACGTGGATGATCTCGCCGGTGATCCCGCGCGCCAGGCCGGACATCAGGAACAGGCATGCGTCGGCGACCGGCGCGGCGTCGCGCGGGTTCCACGCCAGCGGCGCCTGACGATCCCACGCCTTGGCGAGGATCTCGAACCCCGGAATCGAGCCGGCCGCGATCGTCTTCACCGGTCCGGCGGAGACGAGGTTCGAGCGGATGTCGCGCGCGCCGAGGTCGCGCGCGAGGTAGCGGTTGACCGCCTCGAGCGCGGCCTTGGCGACGCCCATCCAGTCATAGGCCGGCCACGCGACCTGGCCGTCGAAGTCCAGGCCGACGATCGAGCCGTGGTCCCCGCGTTCGAGCAGGTCGGCGCACGAGGCCGCCAGCGCCTTGAGGCTGTACGCGCTCGTCATGAAGGCGGTCTGCGCACTCTGCGCCGGCGTGTCGAGGAAGCGTCCGCCGAGGGCGTCCTCCGGGGCGAACGCGATCGCGTGCAGGACGCCGTCCAGCGCTCCCCAGCGCGCGTCGAGGTCCTGGGTGATGGCGTCGATCTGCTCGGGGTCGTTGACGTCGAGCTCGAGCACGTCGGCGGCCTCGGGGAGGCGTTTGGCGATCCGCTGTGTGATGCGCAGACCGCGGCCGAAGCCGGTGAGGACGATCTGCGCCCCCTCCTCCTGGGCGCGGCGCGCAACGGCATAGGCGATGGAGCCCTCGGTGAGGACGCCGGTGATCAGCAGGCGTCGGCCTTCGAGAAGCAAGCTGGTGTACCCCCTTTAGCGCCCGAAGCGCACGAAGTCAGTGAACTCTGCCCAGGTGGATGAGGCGCGCCAGCCCGCCTCAGCGGCGGCATGCCGCGCGCGCGGCGCCCATGCGGGCTCCCAGCCGGTGAAGCGGATGACGCTGTAGACGATCGCGCCGAGCGCCATCAACGCCAGCAGCCCGGCGAGCGCGAGCAGCGGGACCGGCGGCGTGCCGCCCGCCTCGTCCGAGCGCGCCGCGGCGTTGATCGTGTCGTCGCCGATCAGCGGCGAGGCCGTCGGCGGGGTGCCTGGCCCGGGGGCCGGCCTGGCGACGCCCGGGGTGGCCGGCGCATTGCTCGTCGGCGGCGTCTGCGTCGCCTGCCCTCCTCCGCTGGAGCTCGGCGTGCCGGACGCGCCTGAACCGCCGGTGCCCGTGGTCCCGCCGCCGCCCGATCCGCCCTGCTGCCCCTTCTTCTTGTTGCACGCGCCCTGGGCGCGGCGCTCGAGCATCGCGTTCATCGCGTCGCGCAGGTCGGGGGCGTAGGCGTCCGTGTCGTTGGCGATCAGGCCCTTGATCTGGCCGAGCTCGGTCGTCGTGTAGTTGCAGGGATCGAGCGCGCCGTCGTCGCCGAAGTCCTTGACGAGCTTGCTGCCGAGGTTCGCGGAGGCGGGCGCAGCCAGCGCGAGGCTCAGCAACACGGCGGCGAACACAAGTGTCGTCGTGCGGCGCATGGCGAACGGGTCACGCTAGCATCGACCGCTGCTGCCCATGGCCGTCACGACCCCGCCCAGCCCGCGGGTCACCACGCGCGTCGGCGTGTTGCCGGCCGCTCCGCGCACGCCCCGATCCGGTACCGCGCTCGTGCTCGCGCTCGTTGCCGCCTGCGCGTACGCGGTCTTCGCGCACGGCGCGGTCGGGCTGCCCGAGGAGCCGCGCCTGCAGATCGGCATCGCCGCGCTCGCGGTCATCGCCGCGGTCGGATGGTTGCTGTCGGGCACGTTACGCGTGCGCGCGCCCGCGATCGCCTGGCTCGGCGTCGCGCTGCTCGCGGGCTTCGCGGTGTGGTGCGGGGTGACGATGCTGTGGTCGGTCACGCCCGACCGGACGTGGGCGCACATCAACCGCGCCTTCGCCTACACGCTCGTCGTCGTGCTCGCGATCGCGGCCGGGTCCAGCGCGCCGCGCGCGCTCGAGCGCGTGGCGACGGGCTGGCTGGTCGTCGCCGTCACGTGCGCGCTCTACGCGCTCGGAGGAAAGGTGATCCCCGGCGTCAACGTCCTCGGGATCGACTTCAACCACACGAACGAGCTCTCGCGCCTGCGTGCGCCGCTGCAGTACTGGAACGCGCTCGGGCTCGTCTGCGTGCTCGCGATTCCGATCGCCGTGCGACTTGCGGCCGACGGCACGCGGCGCGTGCCGCTGCGCCTCGGCGCGCTCAGCTCGCTCTTCGTCCTGATGTGCTGCCTCGGGATGACGTACTCGCGCGGCGGCATGATCGCCGTCGTGGTCGCCGTCGCGGTGATGACCGCCCTGGGCGGGCTGCGCCTGCGCGTGCTCGCCGCGCTGAGCGTGACCCTGCTGTTCACGATCCCGGTCCTCGCCTTTGCGTTCAACCGCCCGGCGCTGAAAGGGCTGCGCGTGCCGCTGGACCAGCGCGTCCCCGACGGGGTGCTGCTCGGGCTCGTCATGGCCGGCTGCCTGCTCGGGTTGCTCATCGCGGCGTGGGGGCTGCTACGTCTCGAGGAGCGCACGGAGTGGACCGAAGCGCGCACCCGCGCGGTGTGGCGCGTGCTCGCCGTGACGGCCGCGGTGCTCGCGTGCGTCTACGTCGGCGGCGTGATCTCCGCGCCCGGTGGTCCGCGCGGCGTCGCCGACCGCGCCTGGCACCAGTTCACCTCCGCGACGGCCGACAACGTCTCCGACCCCGCGCGGCTTGCCACGTCCAACTCGGGCAACCGCTGGGTCTGGTGGGAGGAGGCGGCGGGCGCCTGGGCGCAGCGGCCGCTGCTGGGCTGGGGCGCGGGCTCGTTCCCAGTGACGCACAAGATCTTCCGCCAGGTCGAGCTGGGCGTGATCGAGCCGCACAACATGCCGCTGCAGTTCCTCGCGGAGGACGGCCTCATCGGCGCGCTCCTCGTGCTCGGCGGGCTCGGGGTGCTGCTGTTCGCCGCGCTGGATCGCGTCCGCGCGATGGCTCCCGGGCGCCAGCGCGACATCGCGGTCGCGCTGTATGCGGGCGCTGTCGCGTGGGTGGTGCACAGCTGCGTCGACTGGGACTGGGACATCCCCGGGGTCACCGTTCCGGCTTTGCTGTTCATCGGGGTGCTCGTCGCGATCCCGCGCGAGGTCGCGTGGTCGCGCCTGCCGACCGAGCCGGTCCAGCGGCCGCTCGGCGCCCGCAGCGCCGCGCTCGCGGCCGTCTGCGTCCTGCTCGGGCTGGCGGTCGTCTCCGCCGCGCTGCCCGCGATCGCCGACTCGAAGACCGACTCGGCGCTCGTCGTGAGCACGAACGCCGGTGACGCCGAGCTGCGCCAGGACACCGCCGACGCCGAGCTCGCCGCCCGGCTTGACCCGACCTCGGTGCGACCGCTGTTCGCGGCGGCCGCGCTCGCGCAGAACCGCGGGCGCCTGGTGGACGCTCGCGATTACCTCCTGCAGGCAGTCCGCCGCCAGCCCTTCAGCTCGGAGGCATGGGAGCGCGTGCTGCGCCTCGCGCTGCTCACCGCCGACCGGCCGGGAGCGCAGACCGCGGCGCGGCGCCTGCTCGCGCTGGACCCGATCGGGGCGACGGCTCGCCTGCTCGCCGCGCGACTCGCGCTGTTCAGCGTGCCGCCCGAGAGCTCGCCGAGCGCCACGGGAACGCCGCTGGCCCCGAAGTACGACTTGACCGCGCCCGTCACCGTGACGCCCACCCCGGGAACCGGTCCCGCGGCGGGCAGCCAGGTCCCGCAACAGGTCTCGCCCCAGACCGGCGCGGTACGCAAAGCACCCGGGTAGGGCTCAGCCGACGACGGCGACGCGCAGCACGCCGAGCACGATCAGCGCCGCCGCGGAGAGCGCGATGAGCAGCAGCACGATTCCGATGACGAGCTCGGAGGGGAGGCGTTCGGCCCCGACGCGCTGACGGGCGGGGCGCTCGCGCGGGAGCGTGCTGACCGGGCGCGACGGCACGGTCCGGCGCAGGGTGGCGGCGCGCTCGCGGTCGCCCGGCTCAGCTGGCGTGGCGAGCTCGGCGGGCTGTGGAGGCGGCACGGACGCCGGTCGCTCGGGGGGCCGGGCCTGGCGCTTCTCGCGCTCCTCCCGGCGCGCGGCGCGTTCGCGACGGCGCGCCTCGGCGTCCGCGAGGCGCTGGTCCTCCTCGGCGCGGCGGCGCGCCTCGGCGGTGGTGAGGCGCTCGGCCTCCTCCTCACGGCGGCGCAGCGCGCGGACCTCGGCCTGCGCGGCAGCCCGCGCGCGCGCGGCAGCGCGCTTCTGCTCGTCCTCGGCGTGCTTGGCGGCGCGCGCCTCCGCGTCCGCGCGGGCCTTCTCGCGCGCCTCGAGGGCGGCCTGCTTGGCCGCGGCCGCAGCGGCGGCCCGCGCCTGCTCGGCCTCCTCGGCGGCCTCCTCGGTCGTCTCCACGAGCTCGGCGAGACGCGCCTCGAGCTCCGCGCGCGCGGCAGCCTCCATCCGTGCGTGCTCGGTGGCCGCAGCGACATCGTCGAGCGCGGAATCGAGCAGCTGCTCGACCTCCGCGCGCTCGCGCGCCTCCTGCTCGCCTCGCTCGGTCGCGCGACGGACGTCCTCGATCGCGTCTTCCAGATCGCCGCGCAGCGCAGCCTCGAGCCCCGCGAGCTCGTCGACCTCGCCGCGCGCGTTTGCGAGCGCCGTGTCCAGCGTGCGCTGCACGTCGGCGTCCTCCTCGGCGCGGCGGTCGGCCTCGGAGAGCGCATCGCCGAGCTCGCCGCCGAGGCGCGCGACCTCCGTGAGCGCGCCGTCGCGTTCGGCGCCGAGCCGCGCGGCTTCGTCGCGCGCGGCTTCGAGCTCCTCGGCCAGCGCCGCGATCTGGACCTGGGCGGCGTCGCGCTCGATGGTGAGCGCCTCGATCTGCGCCAGGGCGGAGTTGCGCTCGCCGGTGACCGTGCGGATACGTTCCCGGGCGTCGTCGCGCTCTGCGGTGATCGCGACGATCTGTGCCTGCGCCGCCGCGAGCGCGGGAGCCAGCTCGGCCTGGATCCGGGCCAGCGCCGCGTCGCGCTCCGCCGCGATCTCGTCGAGCTGCCGCCCGCTCGCTGTCTGCTGGTCGCGCAGCGCCTGGATCCGCGCATGCGCGTCGTCGCGCTCGGTCGTGAGTCCGTCGCGTTCGGCGGTGAGCTCCTCGATGCGCGCGAGCGCGGCGTCGCGTTCGGCGGTGAGCTCCTCGCGGTGCGCGAGCAAGGCGTCGCGTTCGCTGGCGAGCTCCTCGCCGTGCCTGCGTGAGACATCGCGTTCGCTGGTGAGCGCCTCGATCTGGGCGAGCGCGGCATTGCCCTCGCCGGTGAGCTCTTCGATCCGGGCAAGCGCCACGTCGCGCTCGCTGGACAGCGCGACGATCTGATCGTCGACTTCCACGCCCTGCGCCGTGAGCGCGGCGATCTCCGCCCGCGCCCTGTCGCGCTCGCTCGTGAGCGCGACGATCTGCTCCTCGGCCGCCGTGTGCCGCGCGGTGAGCGCCTCGATCTCGGCCTGCGCGCCATCGCGCTCCGCGGTCAGCGCCTGGGCACGGTCGTAGGCCGTCGCCGCGCGTGCCGATTGGGCCTCGATCTCGGCGCGCGCGCTGTCACGCTGCGCGGTCACCGCCCGCAGCTCGACCGCGAGTTGCTCGCTCTGCGCATGCAGCGTCTCGATCTCGCCGCCGGCCTCATCGGTCCGGTTGCTCAGCGAGCTGATCGCCGCCTCGGCGCGGTCCCGCTCGACGGTGAGCTCGTCGATCGTGGCTTGCGCGGCGTTCAGCGCCGAGCGCGTCTCGACCGCGTCGGCCACCGCGGCCTGGAGCTCGGCGGCCACCTGATCGACCTCGTCGCGCGCCGCGGAGACCTCCGAGCGCAGGGCCGTCACCTGCGCCTGCGCGGCGGCCGCCGACTCGTTGGCCTGGGCGGTCGCCTGCTGCGCCGCGACGAGCGCCGCGGCGGTCTCGGCCGTCTCGCCGCGCGCTGCCTCGAGGTCCACCAACGCCCGCGCGGTGGCCGCTTCGAGCGCGGCGGCGGTGCGTCGCTGCTCCTCCTCCGCGGTCGCGAGCTTCGCCGCCGTCGCCTGACCCTGCGCTCGCGCCTGCTCGAGCTCGCCCTCGAGCGCGCCGTGCGCTTCGGCTCCGCTTTCGATATCACGCTCGAGCCCGGCAACCTCGTCGCGCACGGCCTGTAGCTCGGCGGAGAGCAGCGCGGTCTCGGCCCGCGCTCCGTCGAGCGCCTCGGCCCGCGACGCGACGTCGCCGCCAAGCTCGCCGAGCCGCTGCTGCAGCGCCCGCGCTCGCTCCTGGGCCTCCTCGACCTCCTGCTCGCGCGTCGCCAACTGCGCGCGGGCCTCGTCGAGCTGCTCGCGCGCACCGGCGAGCTGCTCCTCGACGTCGGCGCCGTGCGTACGCGCGAGCTCGAGCGCGCCGGCGCGTAGTTCGGCGGTCGCCCGGGTGTCGGAGAGCTCCTTCTGGAGGGCCAGCACGTCGCCCGCCGCCTCCTCGCGCGCCGTCTCGAGCTCCGCCGTGAGTGCGCTGGCGCGGGCCTCGGCGGCGGCTGCGTCGGCGGCCGCCTGCTGCCGCTGCACCGTGAGCGCCTGCATCGCGCGCGCGACGTCGGCTTGCTCACCTCGCAGCGACTCCAGCACGGCGGCTGACTGCATCGCCCGCTCACGTGCCTGCTCGACGTCTTGCGCCTGCTCCGCCGCCGCCTCACGCGCCTGCGCGAGCGCGCGCGCCGCGTCGGCGAGCTCGACGCGCGCCGCGCTGACGTCCTCGCGAAGCTGCGCCACGTCCGCCAGCGCGGCGTCGCGCTGCTCGGCGTGCTCGTCGGCGAGCTGGAGCGCCGCCTCGAGCTCGCCCGCTGCGACCTCCGCGCGCCGGGCCTGCTCGGCTTGCAGACCCGCGAGCGTGGCGGCCGCCTCCTCCCGCGCGGCGGCGAGCTCGGCGGCGTGCGCCTCGGCGGTCTTCCGCGCCTCCTCGAGCTCGCGGCTGCGCGCCTCGACGGTGCCGCTCGCGGACTCGAGCTGCGTCTCGAGCTCGCCGACGACCGCAGCCCGGGCGGTCAGCTCGGCGACCCGCTGCTCGAGTTGCGCTGCGTTGGATGCCTGCTCACGCGCGGCCTCGAGCTCGCCTTCGAGCTGCGGAACGCGCTCCGCGCTCTCAAGCGCCGTGGCGAGCCGCGCCTCGAGCTCGGGCAGGAGCCCCTCGGCGGGCTCGAGCTCGCCGACCCGCTGCTCGAGGTGCTCGTGCAGTTCCGCGGCCGCCTGCGCCGAGCGCTCGGCGGCAAGGCGCTGCTCGCGCTCGGCGGCGAGCGCCTCCTGGGCCTCCTCGGCCCGCACTTGTGCGGAGCGGACGGCGTCGCGCAGGGCCTCGAGATCCTCCTCGGCTGCGCGGGCCTGCGCCGCGGCCTCGTCGGCGGCGGCGGCGAGCTGATCGCGGGTGACCTCGGCCTCGGCGGCGCGCCGCTCGGCCGTGTCGCGGGCCGTCGCCTCGGCCTCGTAGAGCTCTGCCGCTTCCTGGGCCTCCGTCCGCGCGGCAGCGAGCTGCGCGGCGGCCGTCGTCGCGTCGGCGGCGATCGCGCCGCGTTCGTCGCCGAGCCGCTCGAGCTCCTCGCGGGCGCGGTCGCGGTCGGTCTCGAGCCGCGCGATCTCCTGCGCGAGCTGTTCGGACTGTGCCCGCGCCTCGGCGGCGGCGCGCTCGCGCTCCTGTCGCAACTCGGAGATCTGGCCGCCGAGCTGAGCGCGGACGTCGTCGAGTTCGGCCGCGGCGGTCTGCGCCTGCGCCTGCGCGTCCGCGCTCTCCTCGCGGACGCGGGCCAGCGCCTGTTCGAGCGCCGTGACGCGCTCGGTCGCGCCCTCCAGCTGCGTCGCCCGGCCGCGAGCGTCGGCGGCGCTGCTCTCCAGGCTCGAGACCCGGGCCTCGGCCTGCGCCGCCCGCGCGTCGAGCTCGGTCGTGCGCTGGACGTGCACCGCGAGCTCGGCGCGCAGCTCGGCGCTGGACTGCGCGTCGCGCTCGAGCTCCTGCTCGAGCTGCGCGGACCGAAGCTCGAGCGCGGCCGCGCGCTCCTGCGCCTCGGCGGCTTGCGCGCTGAGCGTGCGAAGCTGCTCGTCGGCGCCGCGCCCGAACTGTTCGCGCTCCTGGGCGCGCTGCGCGGACTCCGCGGCGGCGCGCTCGGCCTCGGTCGCGAGCGCGGCCGCTCGCCCGCGCTCGGCGTCGAGGTCGCGCGCGAGCTTTGCGACGGCCTGCTGTGCCTGCGCGCGCTCCGCCTGCAGCTCGGCCGCGTGGGCCTCCGCCGCCGCGGTGGTCGTGCGCTCGTGGTCCAGCGCGCCGCGCTCGAGCTCAGCCACCCGCTCGACGAGCTGGTCGGCGTCGTCGCGGGCCGTCTCGAGGTGCGCTGCCTGCTCGACAGCGCGGTCGTGCGCGCGCCGCAGCTCGGCGAGCTCGGCCCGGCGCTGCTCGGCGGTCTGCTGTGCCTCCTGGCGGCCCGACCGGGCGGTCCGCAGCGCGAGCTCGAGCTCGGGCACGCGGTCGGCGAGCTCGGCGAGCTGGCGGCGCGCCTGCTCGAGCTCGCTGACGCGGGCCTTGAGGTCGGTGACGTGCTGCTGGGCGAGCTTGCCCGCCTCCGCGCGCTTCTCGGCCGCCTCGAGCTCGCGCTCGATCGTGCGCAGGCGGCTCGTCGCGCGGTCCGCGCGCTCGCCGGCCGCGCGGCCGGCGACGACGGCCTCGTCGCGCTCGCGCTCGACCCGGCGAGCGGCGTCGAGCGCGCGCGTCGTCTCGGTCGCGCGGGCGCCGGCGACCTTGCTGTCCTGGAGCGCCTTGGCGGCGCGCTCTTCGGCGGCCCGCTGGGCGGCCGCGCGCTCCTCCGCGAGCGCCTCCGCGGCCGCGCGCGCGTCCTGGAGAGCCCGTGCCTGGCCGCGCGCCTGCTCGAGCTCCTCGGCGATCTCGGCGGCGGTCGCCGTCGCGCCCGCGAGCGCGGCCTCGCGGGCCGCGGCCTGCGCCTGCGCGTCGGCGAGCGCGGCGCGCAGCTGCTCGGCTTCGCCCATGACCCGTTCGGCGTCCTCGCGCAGGCCGGCGACGGTGCGCTCGCCGGCGGCGCGCTGCTCCGCCGCGGCGCGCTCGGCGGCCTCGCGTGCGGTCGCCTGCGCACGCTCGATGGCCTCGCGGGCCTCCTCGCGCGCGGCCCGTACCACGGTCTCGGCGCGCTGCGCGGCGGCCTTGGTCTCCTCCCGGGCAGCTTCGCTCTGTGCGGCGGCGAGCGCGGCTGCCTTCTCGGCCTCGGCGAGTGCCGAGCGCGCCTGCGCATGCGCCCGCTCGGTCTCGGCCTGCGCCGATGCGCGCGCCTCCTCGATGGCCTGCTCGCTGTGCCGCGCCGCGTCCTCGGCGTCCGCGCGGGCGGCGAGGAGCTCGCGCTCGCGCGCGGCGACCGCCTGCTCGAGCTGGTGGCGCGCCTCGCGCTCGGCCGCGATGCGCTCGTCGAGCTCTTCGCGCGCAGCACTGATCTCGCCCCGCGCGGCACGGGCCGCCTCCTCGGCGTCGGCACGCGCGGCCTCGAGGAACGCCGCGCGCTCGTTGAGCTCCAGCGCCCGGCGCTCGTCGCCGCGGATCGCCGCCTCGGCCTCCGCGCGCACGCGAGCGAGCTCGTCGCGGGCCTCACGGGTTGCCAGCTCGGCCTGGGCGCGCGCCTGGCGCTCGGCATCCAGCCGCGCCTCCAGCGAGGCCATCGCCTGCCGGCGGCTCTCCGACGCGCGCTCGGCATCCTCGCGGCGGCGGCGTTCCTCGCGCAGGATCCGCGGGTTGATCTGCGGGGGCGCCGGGGGCAGCGGTGGCGGCTCGGGCGGAGCCGGTACCCGCGCGGACGCCTCGACAGGGCGCGGCAGGTCGACGATCCCGTGCGCGGTCTCGAGTGCGAACGCGACGCGGCTGTCGTCGATGAGCGCGGCCGGTGCCGAGTAGGCCGCGCGCCACTCGGACGGTTTGGGACCGGCAAGCGGCGCGGCCTCGTCGGGGCCGGGCAGGGGGGAGAGGCGGCGCGTCCGCCGCCCGTCGTCCACGAGCAGCATCGGCGGCGAGAGCCGCTCGCGTGCGTCCATGCGCCAGCGACCGGCGATCCGCAGCAGGGCGGTGTCAGGGCCGGCGGCGACGCGCTCGAAGCGCTCAAGTTCGAGCTCGGGAGACCGCGCGCTCAAGGTTGCCGGGAGTTTAGGTCCGCCAGCGCATCCAGACTCGCTTGGAGGACGGATTGCGGATCAGCGCTCGCGTCGATGACCCGGATGCGATCGGGCTCGCGCTCGGCGAGTTCGTCGTACGCGCCGGCGATGCGGGCGAAGAACGCCGCGTCCTCGCGCTCGAGCCGGTCGGGCTCGCCGGCGCGGCCCTCCTGGCGGGCGCGGCCTGTGGCCGGGTCGACGCGCAGCAGCAGCGTGCGATCGGGGGACAGGCCGCCCGTCGCGAAGGCGTTGAGCGCGGCGACCGCCTCGATGCCCAGCCCGCGGCCCGCGCCCTGATAGGCGAGCGACGAGTCGACGAAGCGATCGAGGAGTACCCATGTGCCGCGCTCGAGCAGCGGTCGCAGCTGCTCGTCGGCGAGCTGGGCGCGAGCGGCGGCGTAGAGCAGCGCCTCGGCGCGGGCATCGCAGCGCAGCTGCGGATCCTTCACGAGCTCGCGCACGCGCTCTGACAATGCGACGCCGCCCGGCTCGCGCAGCAGCTGCACCGGGTGCGCGCGGGCGAGCTCGTCGCGCAGCGCCGACGCGAGCGTCGTCTTGCCTGCCCCGTCTATCCCCTCGATCGTGATGAAACGACCCCGCTCCGAATCAGCCATCCGACGCGACGCTACCGTGATGGCGATGCTCCCGGGCACCGACCGCCATCCCCACGCGCGCGCCGTGCTGCAGCCCGCGCTCCCGCCCGCGGGGCACCCGAACCACGCCTACCTGTTCTGTGGCCCGGCGGGCAGTGGCAAGCGGACGGTCGCGCGCGCGTTCGCATCGGCCCTGCTGACCGACGGGGCGCCCGATCCCCAGGGCGCCGCAGTCCGCGTCGAGCACGGCGTTCATCCGGACCTCACCTGGGTGGCGCCCGGCAGTGCGGCGGGCATCCTCGTCGGCGACGTCGACGAGGCCGTCGTCGCGGGAGCCACCCGGACGCCCTTCGAGGCGCGCCGCCGCGTGTTCGTCATCGAGGACGCCGACGAGCTCAACGACCAGGCGGCCAACCGGATGCTCAAGACGCTCGAGGAGCCGCCCGCGTTCGCTCACCTCATCCTGCTCACGAGCCGTCCGGGCGAGGTGCTGCCGACGATTGCCAGCCGTTGCCAGCAGGTGCGCTTCGACGCGCCGACGCCCGAGGAGATCGCCGCAGGGCTCGAGCGCGACGCCATTGCCCCCGACACGGCCGCCGCGTGTGCGCGGCTCGGGCTCGGCGACGCGCAGCGCGCTCGCGCGCTCGCCACCGGAGACGGTCCCGCGCTGCGCGCCGGCGCCCAGGCCGTGGCCCGCGGCGCCCTGCGTGGCGAGATCGCCGGGCGCCCGTGGATGACGCTGCTCGAGCAGGCCCGCGCGGCGGGCGCGCACGCCGGGGAGGCGGTGGAGACCGCGCTCGCGTCAGAGCTCGAGTACGCGATCGCCAAGGACCACGGCCGTATGCGCCGCGAGGCCGCCGAGCGCGGCAAGCGCGCGGCACGGCGCGCCCAGACGGCCGCGCTCGATCGCGGTCTCGCGCTCGTCGGGCAGTGGCTGCGCGACGTCGGCTGCGTCGTCGCGGGCGCGCCCGAGCTCGTCTACCACGCAGACCGCGCCGGCGAGCTGCGCGAGGACGCGGCCCTCGGCACGGAGGCGTCGCGGCTGCACGCCGGCCAGGAGCTCGTCGAGCACGCCCGCACGACGCTCCAGCTCAACCCCAACGAGGAGCTCGCGCTCGACGCGCTCGGCTCGCGCCTCGCGCGCGCGCTTCTGCCCGACTGAGATGCCGCGCGCCCTCCTCGCGCCCGATTCCTTCAAGGGGACGTTCGCTGCTCGGACCGTCGCCGACGCACTGGCCACCGGCTTCGAGGCCGCGGGCTGGGATGCAGACCGATGCCCGGTCGCCGATGGCGGCGAAGGAACGATGGAGCTCCTCGTCGAGGCACTCGGTGGCGAACTCCTCGCCGTGACGGCGACCGACGCGCTCGGCCGCGAGGTCGACTGCCACGTCGGCCTCGCCGGCGACACCGCCATCGTCGAGACGGCGCAGGCCTCGGGCCTGTCGCTCATCGCTCCGCAGGAGCGCGACCCGTGGCGCGCGTCGACCCGCGGCACGGGGGAGCTCATCCTCGCGGCCGTCGCGGCGGGCGTGCGCGAGATCCTCGTCGCCGTCGGCGGCAGCGCGACGACCGACGGCGGCCAGGGCGCCATCGAGGCGATCGGCGCCGCTGGGGGGCTCGGCGATGCGCGCCTCGTCGTGCTGTGCGATGTCGACGCGCCGTTCGAGGACGCGCCGCGGATCTTCGGTCCGCAGAAGGGCGCGGATCCCGCGATGGTGGCGCGGCTCGAGGCCCGCCTGGACGCCCTCGCGCGCACGCTGCCCAGAGACCCGCGCGGCGTGCCGTCGACAGGCTGCGCGGGCGGCCTGTCCGGCGGCCTGTGGGCCGCGTTCGATGCCGAGCTGCGGCCGGGTGCAGCCGCGGTCCTCGATGCGCTGGGCGCCGACGAGCGCATGCGCCGCTGCGATCTCGTCGTCGCGGGGGAGGGCTGCGTCGACGAGCAGAGCTTCGGCGGCAAGATCGTCGGGGAGCTCGTGCGGCGCTCGCGCGCGGCCGGCCTGCCGATCCACGCGGTCGTCGGGTCAAGCCGGCTCGCCCCCGAGGACTGGTCGCGGTCCGGTCTGGAGCGTGTCTGGACGGCGCCGACGCTCGAGGCGATCAGCGCTGCCGCCCGCGAGCTCGCCGCAAGCGTGCGCGTCGCCTGACGCGCGGTCGCCGCGCTATCCCCCGACGGCGGCGCCCGTCGCGGCGAGGCGCGTCATGAGGGCCTCGAAGACGCGGTCGGCGGTCGCCACGTTGGCGTTCGGTCCCATGAGACCGATGCGCCACATCGGCGGGGCGCCCTCCAAGCCGCCGCCGATCTCGATGGCGTACTCGGTCAGGAGCTCGTCCTGGATCGCCTTGCCGTCGATGCCGTCGGGCACCGCGACGGCTGACAACTGCGGGAGCTGGTGGTCGGGCTCGGCGACGAGCTCGAGTCCCGCGTCGCGCACGCGTTCCTGCAGGTGCCGGCCCGCCGCGACGTGCCGGGCGCAGCGCTCCTGCACGCCCTCGATGAGCGTCTCGCGCAGCACCTCGTACAGCGCGTAGATGTGCAGGGTCGGCGCGGTGTGGTGGTAGATCGCCGGCCGGTCGGACCAGTACTGCTTCAGCAGCCCGAGGTCGTAGGAGAACGGCACCGGCGCGCCGCGCGACGCGAAGCGCTCCATGCCCGCCTCGGAGACCGCGACCGGCGACATGCCGGGAGGCGCGCCGACGCACTTCTGCGTGCACGAGTAGGCGTAGTCCACGCCCCAGCCACCGATGTCGAGCTCCGTCCCGCCGAGCGTCGTGACGCAGTCGGCCATGAGCAGCGTGTCCGGCTTGTCGCGCAGCGCCTCCCCGAGCTCCTGCAGCGGGTGCAGGCTGCCGGTCGACGTCTCGCCGTGGACGACGGCCAGGAGCGTCGTCTGCGGGTTGTCGTCGAGCGTCTCGAGCAGGCGGGTGTTGGGCACGTGCGTCCCCCAGTCCTCACTCACCTCGACGACGTTGCACCCGGCGCGCTGACCCATATCCACGATCCGCCGGCCGAAGTAGCCCGAGGCGCCGACGATGATCGTGTCGCCTGGCTCGGTCAGGTTGACGATCCCGGTCTCCATCCCGCTCGTGCCGGTCGCCTGCAAGGGGAAGACGAAGCCGTCGGGCGCCTTGTAGACGAGCCGCAGCATCCGCACCAGCTCGTCCATGATCTCGTGCAGATCGAGGTCGAGATGGCCGAGCATAGGGCGGCCCATCGCGGCCAGCGCCGCGGGATCCACGTTCGTCGGACCAGGGCCGCAGAGCAGCCGGTCAGGAGGGTGCAGCGGAGCGGCGGCGGAGTTCGTCATGCAGGGAAACTACCCCGCCCATGGCGCCGCTAGCATGGGCCGCCGCGCCGACGTAGCTCAGCTGGTAGAGCACTTCACTCGTAATGAAGGGGTCCCCGGTTCGAGTCCGGGCGTCGGCTTGGCCAGAAGCCCTGCGTAGGCCGGGTTTCGCGGTTGAGGGGCGTGAGCGACGGCGCCGGTCCGCCAACATTTGGGCCAACATCGTCGGCAGGCAGGAGAGAATGCCCGTTCGCGGGTGCGTCGATGCGCAGCGAGGTGACGAGCGTGGTCGCGAGGATCGAGATCGCGAGGATCGCATCGAGGGCGCCCAGCGCAGCGCCACGCTCCAGCAGATCGAGGGTCACCGTGCGCGAGCCTCGAAGTCGTGAAAGGAAATATGAAATGAAGCCTGCGCGGCTGCCTCGATCATCTTGACATGCGATTGGCATGCACTTAGGCTGATTCGCATGTCTACGATCCAGGTCCGGAATGTGCCCGAGCAGTTGCACAAGCAGCTGAAGGTGCGGGCTGCCCAGGAGGGGCGGACGCTGTCTGACTACGTGCTCGATGAGTTGCGGGTCGCAGCCGGGCGACCCACCATGAGCCAGTGGCTCCACGATGTCGACGCCCTGCCGCCTCCCGAGGACGCGCCGACGCCGGCAGCGGAGGTCATCGCCGACGAGCGCCGCGCGTGACGCGTCTGGTCGCCGATGCGAGCGCGGTGGTCGACTTGCTTTCGGGCGCGCCGGGCGCGGCGGCGATTCGCACCGAGCTTTCCGCCGTCGCCGAGCTCGATGTTCCCGAGCATTTCCACGTTGAGTCGATCTCAGCTCTGCGAGGTCTGCTGCGACGCGGTGACCTTTCGCCTGAGCGGGCAGACCGCGCGCTGGACCTGCTGCTGGCGCTTCGCGTGGTTCGTCATCCGGTGGCGCCGCTCGCGCGCGATGTTTGGGCGCTGCGCGGGGCGCTCACGGCGTACGACGCCGCGTATCTGGCGCTCGCGCGAGCGCTCGACGCTCGCGTTCTGACCACCGACCGCGGCC
>JAWVGM010000036.1:0-15013 GCA_033855075.1 Solirubrobacteraceae bacterium
ACCGCGGCACCCAGTCCAGCGAGCGCAGCTCGTCGATGATCGCGCCCTTGATGCGCGTGATCGCGTAGGTCTCGAACTTGATCTCGCGCTCGAGCTCGAAGCGCTCGATCGCCGAGATCAGGCCGCCGAGCCCGTAGGAGATGAGGTCCGCCTCCTCCACGTGGGCGGGCAGACCTGACGCCATCCGACCCGACACGTACTTGACCAGCGGCGAGTAAGCGACCACCAGACGCTCCCGCGCACGATCGTCGCCGTCACGCTTGTAACGGCGCCAGAGGTCCTTCAGCTCAATTGATTTGACGTTCGCCTCCACCAATTACGCCCTCGGATGTGCCCGCGCATACGCCGTCTTCAGGCGCGCCGACTCTACCCGAGTGTAGATCTGAGTCGTGGACACGGACGCGTGACCCAGTAGTTCCTGGATGGATCGCAGGTCTGCGCCCCCCTCCAGCAGATGCGTCGCGAACGAGTGACGCAGTGCGTGCGGGTGCACTCCGCCCTGGACGGCGGCGTGTCGCGCCCAGACGCTCAGGCGCCGCCGGATGTCCGATGTCGACAGGCGGCGCCCGGACTTGCTGAGAAACAGGGCGGGCTCCCCGTCACCGCTCGCCAGCGCGGCGCGCGCGCGTTCCAGGTAGCGCGCGACGGCCGCGAGCGCGGGCTCTCCGGCCGGCACGATCCGGGTCTTCGAGCCCTTGCCCTCCACGCGCAGCTGCTCGGCGTCGAAGTCGACGGAGGTGACGTCCAGCGAGACGAGCTCCTCGGCGCGCAGGCCGCTCGAATAGGCGATCTCGAAGAGCGCGCGATCGCGCATCTCGAGCGGCGTCGAGGCCGGGATGCGGTCCAGCAGCTTGCTGACCTGCTCGGGCTGGAGCACGCTGGGCAGGTTCTGCCCGCGCTTGGGTGCCGCCAGGAGGTCGGCCGGATTTGCCTGGATCTCCCCGTGCTCGCGCATCGTTCCGAAGAACGTGCGCAACGACGCGAGCTTGCGCGCGACCGTGGCCGGCGCCGAGCGCCGCTCGGCTCCTCCGGCGTAGCTCGAGGTCAGGGCGGCCGCGTAGCGGCGCAGCAACTTGTGGGTCACCTCGGCTGGCTCGATCCGCTGCCAGGTCGCCCAGCACGCGAACTGCCGCACGTCGGCGCCGTAGGCGTGGCGGGTCTTCTCGGCCGCACCCCGGCGGCGCAGATCGTCGTCAAAGCGGGCGAGTGCCGCGCGCCATGCCGAGGTAGCCTCGAGCTCGATGGGAGTCTTCTTCGTCGACACAGATCACGGAACCGTTGCTACCCAGCGCCAGCTCATCGAAGCGGGCGTGGCCACGGACGAGGGCGTGCCCGAGCGTCCCTGGCTGCGAATCCAGGGCACGGGCGACGCCTCGACGCTGTGGTACGCCGTCATGCGCAAGCGCGAGCGGGGAGTGTTCATCGGCACGCTGGTCCTTCGACACGGCCCGCACCATGCCCTGCTCATGGAGCAGGGGTGGGAGGAGGTCCCTCCGGAGGAGATAGGCCTTTCACTCAGTGAATGTAGATCGGTGACCCGACCGGGACCTGCGGGTAGAGCTCCTCGACGTCCGGGATGAGCATCCGGATGCAGCCGTGCGAGGCGTTGGAGCCGATCGACCCGGAGTCGGAGGTGCCGTGGACGCCGACGCCGTCGTAGACCCCGAGCCAGCGCGACTTGATCGGGTTGTTCGGCGCACCGCCAGGAATGACCGTTCCTGCCAGCGAGCCGGCCCACGCCGAGAGGGGGACGTGCCAGGCCGGGTTGACCTCCTTGTTGGCGATCTTGTACAGCCCAGCCGGCGTCTCCAGGCCCGCCTGACCGACGGCGATCGGGTAGGTCTTGACCTTCTTGAGCTTCTTGTAGAGCGTCAGCTGGAAGGCGCCGCGGTTGACGTCGATGATGACCGGATACTTCTTTTCGACGCTTGCGGTCGTGACCTTGGGCCGCGTCGTCTTGATCGGTACGACGACGGCTCGGTCGGAGTTCGTCGAGGTGAGGTCGGCGACGATGGTCTTGCGCAGCGCGACCGCATCGACGGTCCGTCCGGTGCGGGCCGGGCGGACCGCGACCTGTTCGGGCTGGAAATCCGCCTTGGCATCGATCGCGCTGCGGTTGAGCCGGTGCTCGACGCGCGCGACGAGCCGATCGACCGCAGCGGCCGAGTACGTGACCTGCGGCTTGATCGTGACGTTGCGCTCGCCGCCGGTGATTCCGCGCCACGTACGCGCGAAGACGCCGCCCTTGCGGCCCTCCCTGATCGCGTCCCTCACGGTCTTGGAGACGTCGGCCCGGATCTGCGACTCCTTCGCGGTCAGGTGATAGTCGGGCTCCTTCGGGCCGCCGATGGTGATCGTCAGGCGCCTCTCGAGGGGCCGGACGAGCTCCTGCTCGAGCTTCGTCTTGGCCTCGTCGCGCGTGAGGCCGCCGACATCGATGTTCGCGACCTTGATGCCCTTCGCGACGCTGTCGCCCCCGCTCGCGTCCGCGATGAAGATGCCGGCGAGGCAGAGCACCAGCGCACCGACGACGATGGCGTAGATGGCGGTGATGTGCTGAGGCATGCCTTGCGTGGTCCTTCGCGCAGTGTGACGGGCTGGATCACTCTACGCGAGCGGATTTCACCACTGAAGCCCTACCGGCCGATCACACGGCTTCGGTGCGCCCGCTGAGCACGGGCTCGAGCACGGTACCGAGCGCTTCCCAGTCGGGGGCGCACAGGATCCCCTCGACCTCGCAGAGGTCCCGGTTCCAGGGGTGCGCGATCGTGGCCACGAGGATGTCGTGCTCCATCGCCCTGGCGAGGTTCTCCGGGCTGTCGTCGATGAGCAGGTCGATGCCGGCCTCGACGCAGTGGCCGACCTTGTCGTGGGAGACGTGCAGCTCATCGAAGGGCACGCCGATGTCTTCCAGCCAGCGCTCGGTCGCGCCGCGGGTGTGGGCGTCCCGGTGACTCGTGATCTGGATGAAGTGTCCGTGGGCGTGCCAGTCCTGGACGGTCGCGACGGCGTTGGGATACGGCTCGCCGGCGAGGATCGCCTGGTCGCAGTGTGTCTCCTGGATGCAGAGGTGCAGCTGCTCGGGGCGCAGGCGCGTGATGCCCCAGTCGAACTGCTCCTCGTAGGGCAGGTCGATTCCGAAGCGCCGCTGAGCGGCAGCCGACAGCCGGTCCCAGTAGTGATGCAACGTGGAGTCGATGTCGATGGCGATCCGCATGCTTCCCAGGTATAGCGCTTGCCGCCGCGAGCCTGGACGCAGACTAGAACAGCGTCCGGGTAGGAGCCAGACAAATGATCCGCGTCGGCTGCAGCGGCTGGAACTACGCCTCGTGGCGCGCCGAGTTCTATCCCAAGGGCATGCCCGCATCGCGCTGGCTCGAGCACTACGCGAGCGTGTTCGACACGGTCGAGGTCAACGCGACATTCTACCGACTGGCGCGCCACGAGGCGGTTGCCAACTGGGTACGCCAGACGCCCGACGACTTCTGCTTCGCGGTGAAGGCGTCGCGGTACATGACCCACGTCAAGCGCCTGCGGGAGCTGCCTGAGCGCTCCCAGCGCTTCTACGAGCCACTTCAGCCGCTCGCGGACGCGGGCAAGCTCGGGCCGGTCCTGTGGCAGTTGCCGGCCAACTTCCACCGCGACGACGAGCGGCTTCGATGCGCCCTCGAGCAGCTTTCACCCGGGCGCCATACGTTCGAGTTTCGCCACGCGTCGTGGTTCGTGCCGGAGGTCATGGCGCTGCTGCGCGATCACGGCGTCGCGCTCACGATCGCCGACCGGCCGGACCTGAGCTTCCAGACGCACGAGATCACCGCCGACTTCACGTACGTGCGCTTTCACCACGGCCGCCGCGGGCGCCGCGGCAACTACGCCGATTCCGAGCTCGAGGAGTGGGCACGGCGGATCGTCGGCTGGGAGCGCGGCGGACTCGACGTCTACGCGTACTTCAACAACGACTGGGAGGTCTTCGCGCCACGCAACGCGACGCGGCTGCGGCGCCTGGTCGCCTCTACGTGATCGCGCCCTGCGACGCGGCTGCGGCGCCTGGTCGGCGCTACGTGATCGCACCCTGCGACGCGCTGCCGACGAGCTTGGCGTACTTGCCCAGGACGCCGCCGAGCTCGCTGTTGTCCGGGCCCACGTAGCCGGCGACGCGCTCGGCGATGGTTGCGTCGTCGAGATCGACATCCAGGCGCCGCGAGTCGACGTCGATGGTGATCTGGTCGCCGTCGCGGACGGCGGCGATCGGCCCGCCGCGAACGGCCTCGGGCGCAACGTGGCCGGCCATGAAGCCGTGCGTCGCGCCGCTGAAGCGCCCGTCGGTCAGGAGCGCCACGTGCTCGCCCATCCCGATCCCGTTCAGCGCGGCGGTGACGGCGAGCATCTCGCGCATGCCGGGACCGCCGGCGGGGCCCTCGTTGCGGATGACGATGACGTCGCCCTCCTCGATCGTGCGCCGCATGACGGCCTCCATGGCGGCCTCCTCCCCGTCGAACACGCGGGCGGGGCCCTGATGGCGACGGCGCTCGTGGCCGGAGAGCTTGACGACGCAGCCATCGGGGGCGAGGTTGCCGCGCAGGATGGCCAGGCCGCCTGTCGCCTTGATCGGGTTCTGAAGCGGGCGCACGACCTGCTGGCCCTCGGTCTCCGTCGCCTCGCGGGCGTGCTCACCGACGGTACGGCCGGTGACGGTGATCGCGTCCTCGTGCAGGAGGCCGGCCTCGAGCAGGCGCTGGGCGACCAGCGGGACGCCGCCGGCGGCGTAGAGGTCCGTCGCGACGTACTGACCGCCGGGCTTGAGGTCGCACAGGAGCGGTGTCTGCTCGGAGATGCGGTCGAAGTCGTCGATGTCGAGCGCGACGCCGGCCTCCCGCGCAACAGCGAGCAGGTGCAAGACGCCGTTCGTCGAGCCGCCCGACGTGGCGATCGCCGCGATCGCGTTCTCCAGCGAGTCCTTCGTGATGATGTCCCGCGGGCGCAGGCCGCGGTCGAGCACGTCCATGACGAGCTTGCCGGCCTCCATCGCGACGTCGGCCTTCGAGGTGTCCATCGCGGGAACCATCGAGCTGCCCATCGGGCTGATGCCGAGGACCTCGAAGGCCATCGCCATCGTGTTCGCGGTGAACTGGCCGCCGCAGGCGCCGGCGCCGGGACTCGCAGCCTCCTCGAGTTCGGTGAGCTCCTCGTCGGTCATCGAGCCGGCGGCGTGCTTGCCGACGGCCTCGAAGACGTCCTGGATCGTGACGTCGTGGCCCTGGAAGCGCCCGGGAGCAATCGAGCCGCCGTAGAGCATGACGCCCGGCACGTTGAGCCGGGCGAGCGCCATGACCGTGCCCGGGATCGTCTTGTCGCAGCCCGAGAGCGCGACGACGCCGTCGAACAGGTGCCCGAGCGCGACGAGCTCGATCGAGTCGGCGATGACCTCGCGCGAGACGAGGCTCGTCTTCATGCCGTTCGTGCCCATCGTGATGCCGTCGGAGATCGCGATCGTGTTGAGCTCCATCGGCGTGCCGCCCGCCGCCCGGATGCCCTCCTTGACCTTCGCGCTGAGCGCGCGCAGGTGGAAGTTGCAGGGCATCGTCTCGATCCAGGTCGAGGCGACGCCGATGATCGGCTTCTTCAGCGCCTCGGCGTCGAAGCCGATGCCGTGCAGGTAGGCGCGCGCCGCCGCGCGCGCGGGGCCCTCGGTGAGGGCGCGGCTACGGTGTTTGGGATCGAGCTTGCCGTTCGAGTTCACGGGGCGGGAACACTACCCGCGCCGCGATGGCGCTCGCGCATCCGCGACTGCTCCCACTGCGTGAGGCGCCAGAGGTCGCGACGGACCTGCTTGGGATCGATCTGGCGGCCGGGCAGGTGCATGTTCGCCGTGTTCACGAGCCGGCGCTCATCGCCGGTCAGGGCCATCCACTTGGCCAGCACGTCATCGGAGTCCGGGAGGCGAGCCGACCCGTAGGGCCGCGTCATGTCGGGGAACGTCACGCAGTACTCGTTGAGCAGGCGGCGCGTCTGCGGCAGGTACGCGATGACGGGCTTATGCGGATAGATGAGGTACGCGTAGGGGGCGCCACCGAAGTCGTCGTCCCGCTCGGGACCCTCGGCCAGTCCGCCCCATACGCGGACGAAGCCGAGGTCGCGGTACATCGCCCACTCCTCCTCGTTGACACACGAGCGCAGCAGTGTGCGCGCCTTCTGCTCGGCGCGCCGCTCGCGACCGGGGTCGTATCCGTCGACCTCGATGAGCGCGCGCCGCGCCCGCCAGCGCTCGAGGTGCTCGGCGGCCTGCGGCCACGCGACCTCCCACAGCAGCACGAGGATGACGATGGCACTGGCGCTGAGGGCGAGGAGCATCTCGACGCGACCCGGATCGCCTAGCGCCCGCCCGCTGCGCGCGGGAAGAAGATCACGCGTTCGGCGTCCTGCGGGACGTCGTCGAAGCTCGACACCATCTGCGCCCGCCTCCGGCCGCCCGTGGTGGCGTGCGGGACAGCCGCCCACATGCCCGCATCGAGCTGCGCTCGGAACTCCTCCACGAGCGCTTCGTGCTCTTCGGGCACCGCGACGTCTCCCTCCGCAATAAGGACCTCCCCGTGCCCGGGCTTCATGCGCAGGAACCTCATGGCCGTGGCGATTATGACAAAGCGAGGTCAGTGCAACGGCGCCTCCTTTCTTGGCCCCGTCTTCTCAGCGGGCGCGCGCGAGTCCGAACACGTCGACCGGCCCGGCCCCCGCGCCGAGATCGCGCAACCCGTCCGCCACCGCCGCGGACGCGATCGCGCGCGCGCGCCGGGCGGCCGCGAGCGGATCGTCCCCGAGCGCGAGCCGCGCGGCCAGCGTCGACGAGTGCGTGCACCCCGATCCGTGGGCCGCGCCGTCCGGGTGCCGATCGCCCGGCAACTCGGTGACCGTCGTCCCGTCGTAGAACAGGTCGGTCGCCGTATCGCGATGACCGCCGGTGACGACCACGTACGCCGGCCCGAGCGCGTGAAGCGCGCGCACGAGCGGTTCACCGTCGAGGGTCTCGTCCTCCACGAGCGCGCGCGCCTCGGCGAGGTTCGGCGTGATGACCGTCGCGCGCGGGAGCATGAGTTCTCGCAGCGCGTCCATCGCCTCAGGGTCAAGCAGCCGCGCTCCGGATTCCGCGACCATGACCGGGTCGTGCACGACGGGCGTTCCCGCGGGCAGGGCATCCAGCGCCCGCGCCACGGTCTCGATCGCGACCCGGTCCCCGAGCATCCCGATCTTGACGGCGTCGACGCCGAGATCCTCGGCGACCGCGGCGATCTGCCCGGCGATGATCTCCGGATCCACCGGCTGGACCGCGCTGACGGCGACGGTGTTCTGAACGGTGATGGCCGTGATCGCGGTCGTCCCGTGCACCCCGGCGGCCGCGAACGCCTTGAGATCTGCCTGGATGCCGGCGCCACCGCCGGAGTCCGAGCCCGCGATCGACAGCACGACGGGCACGGAGCGGGGTCGCGCGGACATGGCGTCGAGGATACGAGGGCCCCTTCCTGACCAGGGCTACGCGAGGCGCACATACCGCCCTCCCGGCCCGCGGCGCAGGAACCCGAGCAGCTCGAGCTCGGCGAGACCGGCCATCGCCGCCTGCGCCTGAGCCGGCGTCGTGGCGAGCGCCGCGACGGTGTCACGCCCGTCGCACACCTCGCACAGCAGCGTGCGCAGCGGCGCGTCGAGCTGCGCCGCCGCCCGCTCGGCGACGCCGGCGACCGTGGCGACGCCGATCCCGAGCGCCTCGTCCAGCGCGTCCTGCGCGTCGCGGATGACGAGCGCGCCGTCGCGCAGCAGCGCGTTCGTGCCCATGCAGCGCGGGACGTTCACCGGCCCCGGCACCGCGCCCACCGTCCGCCCGAGCTCCTGGGCGAGGTCGGCCGTGATGAGCGAGCCCGAGCGCTCGGCGGCCTCGACCACGATCGTCAGCGACGCCAGGCCCGCGATCGTCCGGTTGCGCGCGGGAAAACACCAGCGCCACGGGCGCATCCCTGGCGGCATCTCGGAGATCGCGGCTTGCCCGCCCACGATCGCCCGGTACAGCCCGCGCTTGCTCGGCGGATAAGGCACGTCGGCGCCACCGGCCAGCACGGTCAGCGTCGGCCCGCCCACCTCAAGGGCACCCGCGTGCGCCGCCGAGTCGATTCCGAGCGCCATCCCGCTGACAACCGTCACGCCGGCGGCGGCAAGCCCCCGCCCGAGGCCGCGAGCCACCTCCAGCCCGTCGGGGCCGGCACGGCGGGCCCCGACGACCGCCACCGCCACCGCGTCATCGGCGGACACCGCCGCAAGACACTGCGGATTGCCGGCGACGTGCAGCACGGCGGGCGCATCCGCAGCCTCGAGCAGCTGCGGCGGGTAGCCCTCGTCGTGGCGGCAGATGGCGGTCAGCCGCGCCCGCGCGATCTCTGCCCGCGCGGCAGACGCATCGAAGTCCTCGTGAGCGCGCACGAGCTCGTCGCGCCGCTCGCCGCCGAGCGCCCTGATGAGCTTGTCGTCGCCGAGCGCGAGCAGCCCGCGAAGATGGCGCTGCTCGCGCCGGGCGCGCTCGACGTGCGATGCCAGCCGACCGACGAGCGCGGTCCTGCGCAGACAGTCGTCGCACGCACTCATGGGCGGGCCGTCCTGCGCAGACAGTCGTCGCACGCACTCATGCGGCCTGCTCCTCGTCCTCGCTCGGGGCCCCGTCCTCGCCGCGCAGGGTGAGCGCCTCGCGCACGTGCTCAGGCTGCACGCGGTCGCGCCCGGCGAGATCGGCGATCGTGCGCGCGACGCGAAGCGTGCGCTCGTACCCGCGCGCGCTCAGCGTCCCCCTCGCGTACGCGGCCCGCAGCCGCGCGGTCGCCGTTGTCGTCGGGCGTGCGTGTGCGCGCACGAGCCGCGGCGTGAGCGCCGCGTTCGTCAGCAGGCCGGTCCCGGCCAGCCGGACCGCCTGGCGCTCGCGCGCCTCGCGGACGACATCCGCAACGTCGGCCGACGAGGTCTGCGCCGCCTGACCGAGCTCGTCTGCCTTCGGGCGCTGCATGTGCGCGAGCAGGTCGATGCGATCCAGCAGCGGCCCGCTCAGCTTGCGCTGGTGGCGCGCGACGTCCCCGTCCGTACAGCGACAGTCCCCACTGCCCGCGAGCCCGCAAGGACACGGGTTCGTCGTCGCGACGAGCTGAAACCGCGTCGGGAAGACAACGGTGTGCTGGCCACGGACGATCGCCACGTGACCGTCCTCGAGGGGCTGGCGCAGCGCTTCGAGCGCGGCTCGCGCGAACTCCGAGAGCTCGTCGAGGAGCAGCACACCGTGGTGGGCGAGGCTCGCCTCCCCCGGTGCGGGAAACGAGCCACCACCCACGAGCCCGGGTGCCGAGATCGTGTGGTGCGGGGCGCGCAGCGGCCGCTGCTCGATAAGGCCGCGGCCCGCGCGCTGGCCCGCGATGCTGTGGATCCGCGTGACCGTGATCGCCTCGGGCCGGCTGAGCGAAGGCAGCAGGGACGGCAGGCGCCGGGCGAGCATCGTCTTGCCGATGCCCGGAGGCCCCGAGAGCAGCAGGTTGTGCCCGCCGGCCGCGGCGATCGTGAGGGCGCGGATCGCGTGCGCGTGGCCGCGCACGTCGACGAGGTCGACATCCGCAGATCCGTCGGCTCGGACGTCGTCGCGCGCCGGGTCGGGCAGCGGCGGCGGCTCGGCCCCGCGCAGCACCTCGACGACCTCCCGCAGGCTTCCGGCTGCCGCGACCACGAGCCCGTCCACGAGCGCTGCCTCCCGCGCGCACTCGCGCGGCACGATGAGGCCCGGTACGCGGCAGCGCAACGCTCCCTCCGCGACCGCGAGCGCGCCCCGGCAGTGGCGCAGTTCGCCGCCGAGGGAGAGCTCGCCGAAGATCGCCCAGCGCTCGAGCTGCTCGATCGGCAGCTGCTCGGACGCCGCCAGCACGCCGCAGGCGGTCGCGAGGTCAAAGCCGGGCCCGGTCTTGCGCAGGTGGGCGGGAGCGAGATTGACCGTGATGCGCCGTTGCGGGAAGGCGAAGCCCGAGTTCAGCAGCGCAGCCTGCACGCGCGCGCGGGATTCGCGAACGGCTGGGTCGGCGCGCCCGACGATCGTGAAGGCGGGCAAGCCGCTGCGCAGGTCGACCTCGACGGCGATCCGCCGTGAGGCCAGGCCGTCGATCGCGAAGGTGGTGACGCGGGCGAGCACCGGGCTGACGCTAGGGATCCGCGCGTGACGAAACAGCGCGTGGACGTGACAAAAGACGCGCGTGTTCGGCGCGGGAATACGGCGCCGACCGCAGCGCGCAATTTCGTGACGGCGCTGCGCACAATCGGCACGGAGAGGTGCTGAACCGGGACACCTTCGTCCGTAGCGTGGCGAGCATGGCCACCGACATCCGACAGCACATGGGGCGCGTGGGCGAACGGCTCGCGCTCCAGCACCTCGAGCGGCTCGGCTATCGGCTCGTGGCGCAGAACCACCGCACGCGCTTCGGGGAGCTCGACCTCATCGTGTGCGACGACGAGCGGCTCGTGTTCGTCGAGGTCAAGGCCCGCCGCGCGACCGCCAGGGCGGGATCAGCGGTCGAGGCGATCTCGCCTGACAAGCAGCGTCGTGTGCGCGCGATGGCGGCGGCCTGGCTCGCCGCGACGACGGACCGCCCGCGGTCGCGCGAGCTGCGCTTCGACGTCATCGCGATCACCGTCGACCGGCACGGACGGCTCATGGCGCTCGACCACCTGGAGGCGGCGTTTTGAGCGCGTGGCTACAACGCCAGCTGCTGGTACGCCGTCGACTGGAAGCTCAGTCGGTGCAGCGGCGAGATGCCCAGGCGCTGGATGGCCTCGCGGTGCTCGGGCGTCGAGTAGCCGACGTGTGCGGCGAACTCCCAGCCGGGGTGCAGCGCGTCGGCGCGGTGCATGTAACGGTCGCGCGTGACCTTGGCGATGATCGAGGCCGCCGCGATCGCCGCCGACGTGGCATCGCCGTTGATGACGGCGCGCTGCTCGAAGTCGATCGGGGCGATCGCGAATCCGTCGGAGAGGCAGATGCAGCCGGGTCGCGCGACGTTCACGAGCGCGTCGCGCAGCGCGGCAAGGTTCGTCTTGTGCAGACCGCGCGCGTCGATGCTTCGCGCGCAGCGCGACACGACGCTCACTTTGACCGCGGTGCGCATGACGATCGGGAAGAGCTCCTCGCGGGCCTCCATCGAGTGCTGCTTGGAGTCGTTGAGACGGGTCAGCGCGCGGAGTTCGCGCGTCGTCAGCGCTTCGATGTCCAAGAGCACGGCGGCCGCGACGAGCGGGCCCGCCAGGCTGCCGCGGCCGGCCTCGTCGGCGCCGGCGACCCAGCGAAAGCCGAGCTGGCGGTCGAAGGCGAACAGGCGGCGCCCGGTGCCGCGTCGAGCCTTGCGACGGGCGCGCGCGCCCTCGGACTCAGCGGCGGGGGGCTTCGATCGGGGTGCGGGCGGCACAGGCGCGGCCTGGGACCCGGTCGCTGGAGACAAGGCCACGGTGTCGGCTGTCGTCGGAATCGCCACGGCTGCCGCGCATCATGAAGCAGTCATCGGGCGGAACGGGGATCTGGCGGCGCTACAGCAGGCCGATCCGCTTCGGCGGCCAGTAGGTCGCGAAGGCGTTGCCGATGATCCAGTCGCGCGGGACAGGCCCCCAGAAGCGGCTGTCGTCGGACGACCCCCGGTTGTCGCCCATCATGAAGTAATGGCCCTTCGGAATCGTGATCGGCTTCGGCAGATTGCACCCGTCCGAGCCGCCGCACGGGGCGATGAACGGCTCATGCTGGCGCTTGCCGTTGAGGATCACGTGGCCATCCTCCACGGCGAGCGTGTCGCCGGGACCGGCGACGATCCGCTTGATGAAGTTCACGCTCGCCTTGTCCTTGGTGGGAGCCGGGCACGCGCTTTTCTCCTTGGCGGTGTCCCATTCCTTGCCGGTCGCGCCGCAGATGTTGTTCTCGGAGCCCGACGGCGGATGAAACACCGTGACGTCGCCGATGTGAGGGTCGCCGAAGTTGTTGCCGATCCGGTTGACGAGCACGCGCTGCCCGATCTGGAGCGTCGGCACCATCGACTCGGACGGGATGCGGTACGGCTTGACGAGGAAGGCCTGGATGCCCAAGGCGAGGCCGAGGGCGACGGCCACGATGACGACCAGCTCGACGAGCGAGTTGCCCCGCGACGACTTCTCTTTGGTCACGCCTTCTCGCCGGCGGAGGCCTCTTCGGCATCTCCTCCAGCGGCGGTGCCGTCAGCTTCGGCGACATCGGTCTCGGCGACAGCGTCATCGGTGTCGGTGTCCCCGGCGGAGGCGTCCGGGCCGGGGGCGTCAGCGGCCTCGACCGCCTCGACGGCTTCGGCGACCGTCTCGTCGGCGGCAGCGCCCTCGGCGTCGAGGGCCTCCGGCTCGGCGGCCGCCTCGGCCTCGAGCTGCGCCGAGGGATCGTGCAGGAGCCCGCCCTCGACGCGTTCCTCCGGGCCGGTGTAGCGACGCTCGCGGACACGCGCGCGCTTGCCGACGCGGTCGCGCAGGTAGTAGAGCTTCGCGCGGCGCACGTCGCCGCGGGCGGCGATCTCGATCTTCTCGATCTTCGGGGAGTGCACGGGGAACGTCCGCTCGACGCCGACGCCGAAGGACTGCTTGCGCACCGTGAAGGTCTCGCGCGCTCCGTGGCCCTGGCGCTTGATGACGACGCCCTCGAAGACCTGGGTGCGGCGACGCGTGCCCTCGATGACCTGGAAGTGCACCCGGACGCGGTCCCCGGCCTGGAAGGTCGGAACGCGGCGCAGCTGAGCGCGCTCGAGACTTTGAATCACTGAGGACATAGCGAAGAAAGGGCGCGGGGAAGGGTGCCCGCGCCGAAGGGGGGATGGTAGCGAAGCGCCCTACGACGCGGGCGGGTCGCCCGGCTCGGCCTCCGCGGCCGCCGCCGCATCACCGAGCTCGTGCGAGCGCGCACGCCGCCACGCGCGGATCTCCTCGTGGTGGCCCGACAGCAGCACGTCGGGCACCTTCCAGCCGCGGTAGTCGGCAGGCCGGGTGTAGTGCGGGTACTCCGGCCGACCCTCCAGCGCGACCGAGAAGGACTCCTCGAGCGCAGAGTCCGAGTGCCCGAGCGCGCCCGGGAGCTTGCGCAGCACGGCATCGCAGACGACCATCGCCGCGAGCTCTCCGCCGGCGAGGACGTAGCGGCCGATCGACACGGCGTCGGTCGCGAAATGCTCGACGATCCGCGCGTCGAAGCCCTCGTAGCGTCCGCACAGCAGCGTGAGCGCGGGCTCGGCGGCGAGTTCGTCGACGAGCCGGTCGTCGAGCAGTCGGCCGCCGGGCGTCAGCGCGACGACGCGGCGCTCGTTGCGCAGGTCGACCGGGTCGACGCCGTAGAGGCCGCGCAGCGCCGCGTCCATGACGTCGACGCGGAGCAACATGCCGGCGCCGCCGCCGTAAGGGGTGTCGTCGACCTGACCGCCACTCAGCGGCGTGTGCTCGCGCAGACCGAGCGCGCGCAGCTCGTGGCCCTCCGCGAGCGCGCCGGCGACGTGGCGCTGGGAGGTGAACCAGTCAAACCAGTCGGGAAAGAGCGTGACGACGTCGATCTGCATCAGTGGGTCTTCTCTGAACGTTGCGCCGGGAGCGTTCGGAGAAGCCCCACTGCTACTCCTGCGGTTCGGATTCGAGGCCCAGGAAGTGCGGGTCGACGACGATGCGCCGCTCGTTCGTGTCGATGCTCAGGACGGCGTCGGCGACCATCGGCACGAGCAGCTCGCCGACCTCGAGCACCTCGCACGACGGCAGGGCACGCATCTGGTCGACCCGGCCGAGCTCGCGGCCGTCCACCGTTTGCACGATGCAGCCCGCGAGGTCCTCGGGCCAGTATTCGCCGGGCGCGAGGGCGGGGGCGGCAGCCCGGGCGACCTTGAGGTCCTGGCCGCGCAGCGCCTCCGCGCCGGTGCGATCGTCCACGCCGTCGAGGCGCAGGATCGGGCGATCGTCGGTTCCCGCGCGGCGCACGATCTCGCGCCCCACGGATCCGATGTGCACCTCACCGCCCAGCGTCAGGAGCGTCGGCCGCGGACGCGTGACGTGAAAGGAGCCGTCGAGCCCGTGCGGTCGTCCTACCCGGCCCGCGTTCAGGAGGTCCATGCGGTCAGTCGACGATGTCGACGAACACGCGGCACTGCTCTTTCACCGCGGCGGCCTTGAGGACCGTGCGCAGCGCATTCGCGGTGCGCCCGCCCCGCCCGATGACCTTGCCGTAGTCGTCCGGGCCGACGGACAGCTCGAGGACGACGCTGCCGTCGTCCTCGTCGAAGCGCTCGACGCGCACGGCGTCGGGATCGTCGACAAGAGCCCGGGCGAGGTACGCGAGAAGCTCCTCCATGGACCGGCCGCGCTCGCGACTAGGAGATGCCGGAGATGCGCAGCAGCTTGCTCACCTGCTGGGAGGGCTGCGCGCCGTGCTCGAGCCAGTGGCGCGCGCGCTCCTCGTCGATCTTGATCGTCGAGGGCTCCGTCTGCGGGTTGTACTGCCCGATCGTCTCGATCACGCGTCCGTCGCGCGGCGAACGCTGATCGGCGACGACGACGCGCCAGATCGGATCCTTCTTCCCGCCAATGCGGGTGAGTCTCAGTCGGACTGACATAACGACCGCTCAGCCTAGCGGGCCTGTCGCATGAGCGCCTGGAGGTCGGGCATCTTGCCCTTGCCGATCTGCTTCATGAGCTTCTGCATCTGGCCGAACTGCTTGACGAGCTGGTTGACATGCTGGACCGTCGTGCCGGAGCCCTTGGCGATGCGGAGGCGGCGAGATCCCTTGATGAGATCTGGGCGCCGGCGCTCGAGCGGCGTCATCGAGAGGACGATCGCCTCGATGCGATCAAGCTCGCGCTCGTCGACCTTGATGCCCTTCATCGCGGCGCCCTGGAAGCCGGGGATCATGCCGAGCAGCGACTGCAGCGGGCCCATCTTGCGCATCATCTTCAGCTGCGAGAGGAAGTCCTCGAA
>JAWVGM010000037.1:0-12085 GCA_033855075.1 Solirubrobacteraceae bacterium
TCCAGGGCGACGATGTCGTCGCGCTCCTGGAGCATCGCGCGCCACCATTCGTTCTTGACGTTCGTCTTCAGCAGGACGCCGTAATGGCCGTAGTCGTACGTCGAGCCGAGGCCACCGTAGATCTCCGACGACGCGAAGATGAAGCCGCGCCGCTTGCACAGGGCGACGATCTTGTCCATGGTCGCCGAGTCGGGCACGCCACCCCATGCTAGATAATGGGCGGTCAGGTGCCCTTCTATGAGTACAAGCGACCGGACGGAACGATCCTCGAGGTCATGCAGAAGATGAGCGATCCGCCGCTCACCGAGGACCCCGAGACAGGTGTGCCGCTCCAGCGCGTCTTTCACCCGATCGCCGTGCACTTCAAGGGCAAGGGCTTCTACAACACCGACTACGGCACGAAGAACCGCCAGCGCGAGAAGGCGGCCGAGGAGGGCGCGAAGAAGAGCAGCGACGACAGCGCCAAGACGAGCGATTCGGGCTCGGGCGACGCCAAGTCCGCCGACGCGAAGCCGAACGTGGAGAAGAAGGCCAGCGAGTCGCCGGCCGTGAAGAAGCTCGACGACGCCAAGTCGGCCGCCAAGAAGTAGGCGGCGCCGGACGGGGCCAGGCGGTCGTCGGGTGTC
This sequence comes from Solirubrobacteraceae bacterium, assembly GCA_033855075.1. GTDB lineage: Bacteria > Actinomycetota > Thermoleophilia > Solirubrobacterales > Solirubrobacteraceae > CADCVQ01. The sequence continues at coordinate 627 of JAWVGM010000037.1, forward strand.
CGAGCGAGTTGTCGATGCGCTTCTGCCGGCAACGATCGGGTGGGCCCGGTTCCTCGGCCATCCGGGCGTGGCCGGGCGATCAGCCGTCGAGGAACCGCGTCACCGCCGCGCGTTTCGCCGCGTCGGGCACGTTCCCGCTGAGCGAGCCAAGCACGCTCGTCTTCGGGGTACCGGAGAACGCGAGCGCCGAGAAGACGCCGAGCAGCGTCGGGCCGCTCATGTCCGAGCGCAGCGCCTTGGGCGCCTGCCAGGAGATGAACGGCAGGCGGATGAAGGCGCCGGGCGAGAGCAGCCTGCGCTTCATCGCCGTGAAGATCTTCTGCTGGCGCTTGGCGCGGGTCAGGTCGTTCTCGTTCTTCGCGCAGCGGTTCTTGCGCGTCCGGGCGAGGGCGAGCGCCTGGTGGCCGGTGATGTGGGTCTTGCCGGCCTTGAGGCGCAAGGTGTACCCACCATTCTTGAAGCCGCCGTTGATGAAGGAGATGACGCAGCCGCCCTGGTACGTGATGCCGCCCATCGCGTCGATGAGATCGGGGAAGTCGTCGAAGCTCACGACGACGACGTGGTTGACGTCGATCCCGGTGTACGCCTCGACCGTCCGGATGGCGAGCGCCGTGCCGCCGATCGCGAAGGCGGCGTTGATCTTCTGTCGCCCGGCGCCCGGGATGTCGACGACCGTGTCGCGGGCGATCGACAGACGGCTGTTCGCGCCGCCGCCGATGCGCATGAGCATGATCGAGTCCGAGCGCCCACCGCTGGTCTGGGCGCCCGGCTCGGCGGTGCCCTTCGTGCGCTGGTCGGAGCCCAGGACCAGGATGTTGTTCGCCGAGAACGGCGGCGGCCCGGCGCCGCCGAGGAGCTGGTTGGCATCGCCGCTGATCGCGCCCTGCTGGATCTGGGCGCTGATGAGGAAGACGACGACCGACAGCGCGATCCAGCCCGCGAGCACGCCCAGCACCCAGCGCGCGACGCGCCCCTTCGACCAGCCACGCTTGCGTCGCCGGCGCGGCTTGTCACCCGGCACGTCGCGCGACGGCTCGCCACGAAGTCGCGCCAGCTCGTCGCGATCGTCTCCGCTGCGTTTGAAGAGAGCTCGCCGAGAGCGATACACGCGGTACTCCGGCGGGCCCTCAGAGTCCGAGGGCGGCGGCATTCAGCGGTGTATGGTGGCCGATCGTGTCGACCGGCTGCGTAATCGGGGTCGACCTCGGTGGCACGAAGCTCTTGGCCGGCGCGGTTGATCCGGCACTGAACGTGCACCACCGGGCGACCCGCCCGGCCCGCGGCGCCGACCAGGCCGCGGTGCTCGATGCGGTCGTGGGCGTGGTCCGCGAGGTCCGCGACGCCATGGAGGCCGAGGGCGAGTCGGTCGAGGCCGTCGGCTTCGGCATTCCGTGCCTGTTCGACCAGGACCGGGGGATCGCGGTCATGGCCGTGAACCTCCCGTTGCGCGACATCCCGTTTCGCGATCTCATGGCCGAGCGGGTCGGGATCCCCGTCTTCGTCGACAACGACGCGAACGGCGCGATGCTCGCCGAATGGCGATTTGGTGCGGCGTTCGGCGCGCGCGACGCGGCGCTCCTCACGCTCGGCACCGGGATCGGGGGCGGCCTGGTGCTCGGTGGCGTCCAGCAGCGCGGCAGCCAGGGCGCGGGCGCGGAGCTCGGGCACATGGTCGTGCAGGCCGACGGCCCGCGCTGTCAGGGCAACTGCCCCAACCGCGGCTGCCTGGAGGCGATGTGCTCGGGCACAGCGCTCGCGCGCGAGGCGACGAAGATCGCCCGCGGCCGGCCGGAGACGGCGCTCGGCCGCGCGTTCGCGGGCGGCCGGGAGATCAACGGCCCGCTGGTCACCGAGCTCGCCCACGACGGCGACGCGGCCGCGATCGACGCGCTCGCGCTCGTCGGGCGCTGGCTCGGCGTCGGCATTGCGAACCTCGTGAACATGCTCAACCCGGAGATCGTCGTCATCGGCGGCGGGGTCATCGCGGCCGGCGAGCTGCTGCTCGCGCCGGCGCGCGATGTCGTGGCCGAGCGCGCGCTGTCGCCGTCCAAGGAGCACGTGCGAATCGTGCCGGCGCGCTTCGGCGCCGAGTCCGGGATGCTCGGCGCGGCCGCGCTCGCGCTCGACGGGATCGGAGCGCTCGCGTGAGCCCCGCGGGCCGCCTCGTCGTCTGCCCGACGCCGATCGGCAACCTCGAGGACGTGACGCTGCGCGTCTTGTCCGCGCTGCGCGACGCCGACGTCGTGGCGTGCGAAGACACGCGGCGCACGCGCGTCCTGCTCGAGCGCTACGGCGTGTCGGCGAAGCTCGTCAGCTACCACGAGCACAACGAGCGCGCCCGGGCGACGCAGCTCGTCGAGCGCATGCATCAGGGCGACGTCGTCGCGCTGGTCTCCGACGCGGGCACGCCTCTGGTGAGCGATCCGGGGTTCGTGCTCGTGCGCGCGTGCGTGGCCGCGGGGCTCGCGGTCGAGGTGCTCCCTGGTCCCAGCGCCGCGCTGTCGGCGTTGGTTGCGAGCGCGCTGCCAGCGGACACGTGGCGCTTCGTCGGATACCTGCCGCGCAAGCGCGGCGAGCTCGTCGGGCTGCTGCGCGTGCCCGAGACGGTGGTGGCGTTCGAGTCGCCCCAGCGCGTCGCGGCGTCGCTGGCGGCGCTCGCGGAGATCGACCCCGAGCGCCCGGTCGTCGTGTGCCGCGAGCTGACGAAGGTGCACGAGGAGATCGTGCGCGGCAGCGCCGCTGAGCTCGCGGCGCGGTATGCGCAGGCGCCGCCACGCGGGGAGGTCGTGCTGGTGCTCGGAGGCGCGCCGGCGGCCGAGCCCGAGCTCGGGCCGGCCTTGGATGCGCTGCGTGCTTTGGTGGCCGCCGGCGCGAAGCCGCGGGCGGCGAGCACGGTCGTGGCGGGGCTGACGGGGGTGAAGGCGAACGTGCTCTACCGGGCGCTGACGCAGGGGCCCGGCGACGGCTCGGACGGGGCGTGATCCGCCTCTACCGCGCGCCCTACTCGACGAACGTTGAGCGCGTGGGGCTCGCCCTCGCCCACAAGGGAGTCGAGGTGGAGTCCGTGTGGATCTCGTACTCGGACCGCTCGCTGGTGGAGCGCGTGAGCGGGCAGGGTCTCGTGCCGGTCGTCGAGTTCGAGGACGGGACCGTGGTGCACGACTCGATGCAGATCGTGCGCGAGCTCGAGGAGCGCTTCCCGGACAACCCGCTCTATCCAGGCAACGCAGCGGGGCGCGCCCGGGTCGTGCACTTCGTCTACTGGTTCAACGACGTGTGGAAGATCGCGCCGAACGCGATCGCGGCCGAGATCGAACAGGACGTTCCCGACGTGGGGCGGATCGAGGAGCTCGGACGCGAGGTGGCGGCGACGCTCGACCGCTTCGAGACGATGCTCGCCGACCGCGAGCATCTGATCAGCGACGAGTTCTCGGCGGCGGACGTCGCCGCCTATCCGTTCCTGAAGTACGCCGCGTGGCGCGATCCGGCAGACGACGAGCTGTTTCACCGCGTCCTCGACGGCTACCAGCAGCTCGGAGACGAGCACCCGCGGCTGGCGGACTGGATCGCGCGGATCGACGCGCGCCCGCGGGTGTGAGTCGCCAGGCCGGCCGCGGGTAGGCTGCCGCACGTGGACACCTACCTGGCGGTCGCGAGCAAGCGGGAGGTGCGCGAGTACGAGCCGCGTCCCCTCGCGCAGGACGCCGAGCGCCGGATCCTCGACGCCGGGCGGGTCGCGGGCAGTTCGAAGAATCGCCAGTCGCGGCGCTTCGTCGTGATGCGATCGCCGGAGCGGATCGAGGAGGTCGCGCAGAGCGTGTACGCCCCCGACAGCGTCCGCGGCGCGGCACTCGTGCTCGCGATCGTCGTGGGCGGCAAGGGCCCGACGTCGTTCGACGCCGGCCGGGCGGCGCAGAACATGATGCTCGCCGCGTCGAACAACGGCATCGGCTCGTCGCCGAACGGCGTGGCCGACGGCGAGCGCCTGCGCGGCGCTGTGGGGCACGCCGAGGAAGAGAAGGTCGCGATCGTCCTGACCTTCGGCTACCCGGCCCGCCCGCGCGATCCGGAGTCGCGTGGCGCCGACGAGTGGATACAGCTCGCGGATCGCAAGCCGTTTGAGGAGATCGTCGAGGAGCGCTGAGGGTCGGCTGAGGCGGCGGTCGCCGGGGGAGCAAGACTGGCCTGTGCGTCCGGTTTTGCACCCAACCTCGTCGCTGAGGACGCGTCTGGCTGCTTCCTCGCCACGAACCGCGTAGCCCTGCGCGCGACCTCGCAACACATCACGCGCAAACGCACGGAACGAGCCCGCGCGCTCGTACGGTGGCGATTGCCATGCCGCGCTCGCTCGTGTTCCTCATTGCTCTCTCGCTGATCGCACCGATGAGCGCGGTTGCCCGGGCAGACCACGACTGGCAGTCGCCGGTCAAGGGACCGGTGGTCCGCGCGTTCGGGCTCTCCGCAGACCGCTTCGCCGGCGGCCAGCACCGCGGCGTGGACCTCGGCGCTCAGGTCGGCACGACGGTCCGAGCCAGCTGCCCCGGCCGCGTCACGTTTGCCGGCACCGTTCCCGGAGGCGGTCGCACCGTCAGCGTCCGCTGTGGGCGCCTCATCGCGACCTACCAGCAGCTCGGATCGATCCGCGTGTCCCGCGGCGAACTCGTCGCACCCCACGCCGGCATCGGCGCGGTCGGCCCTTCGAGCGACACGCGCACCCGAAGACCCCACGTCCACCTCAGCGCCCGGGTCGCCTCGTCCGGCCGCTACCTCGACCCGATGTCGCTGCTCGGGGCAGACCACGGTCCGGTACCCATCCTGCCGGCCGACCGCGTACGGGCCGGGCCCCGGCTCCCGCTCGGTCCGGCGCCTGCGCCTGCGCCTGCGATGCGCGAGCGGCGGCACGAATCCGAACGCACGGACGTCCTCGTACCCCGTCCGGCGCCCGCCGCCGCGCCCGTGAGGCGTACCCAGACCACGCCCCTCACGGTCTGGCTCGGCCTCGTCGCCGTGGGTCTCGGTCTTCCGATCGGCGCCCTCGCCACACGGCGTCGCCGGCGCCGTGAACCTCATGGTCATGCCGCCACGCGCGTCGCCCGCGTCAGCTCGTAGGCATCGGCCGGCGACCGCCGCGGGGCGCGCGCCGCCTCACAGGTAGCCTGGGTATCGATGTCCTTCTACGTCACGACGCCGATCTATTACGTCAACGACGCGCCCCATCTCGGGCACGCGTATTCGACGATCGCGGCTGACCTCATGGCGCGGCATATGCGTCAGCGCGGTGAGGACGTCTTCTTTCTGACCGGGACGGACGAGCACGGCGAGCCCGTCGCGCTCGCGGCCGAGCGGGCGGGCGTCACGCCGCAGGAGCTCGTCGATCGCAACGCCCCGCGGTTCATCGATCTCATGCCGCGGCTGAACGTCTCCAACGACTTCTTCATCCGCACGAGCGACCCCGAGCATCAGGTCAAGGCGCAGGAGGTGCTCGCGCGCATCCGTGACAACGGGCACGTCTACGAGGGCATCTACGAGGGCTGGTACTGCCCGCGCTGTGCGGACTTCAAGACCGACGCCGAGGCGGGCGACGACAACCTGTGCCCGATCCACGGCACGCCGCTCATCCGCGAGAAGGAGGACAACTACTTCTTCCGGCTGTCCGCGTTCCAGGACGACCTCCTCGAGCTCTTCGACTCACAGCCGGACTTCGTCATGCCGCGTCATCGCTACAACGAGGCGCGCTCGTTCATCGAGTCGGGGCTGCAGGACGTGTCGCTCAGCCGCTCGACGTTCACGTGGGGCGTGCCGGTGCCGTGGGACGAGAGCCACGTCTTCTACGTGTGGTTCGAGGCACTGCTCAACTACTACACCGCGCTGTCCTACGCGAAGCCGGGCGAGGACCTGACCGACCGCTTCTGGCCGGCGCAGTTTCACATCATCGGCAAGGACATCCTGAAGTTCCACACGATCTTCTGGCCCGCGATGCTCATGGCGGCCGAGCTGCCGCTGCCCGAGCACGTCTTCGCCCACGGCTTCCTGCTCATCGGCGAGGACAAGATGGGCAAGTCGGCGGGCAACGCGATCGATCCGTTCGCGATCATGGACGAGTACGGCACCGACGCGTTGCGCTACTACCTCATGCGCGCGGTCTCCTTCGGGCACGACGGCTCGGTCTCGCTCGAGAGCTTCCGGGCGCGCTACGAGTCAGAGCTCGCCAACGAGCTCGGCAACCTCGCCAGCCGCACGCTCGCGATGATCCGCCGCTATCGGGACGGCGTGGTGCCCGACGCCGAGCTCGATCCCGACCTCGCTGCCGAGATCGATGGCATGAACACCGACGTCTGCGAGTTGCTCGACCGCGCCGAGCTCACCGCGGCCGGCGACGCGATCTGGACGCGCGTGCGGCGACTGAATCGCTACGTCGAGGAGCAGGCGCCGTGGACGCTCGCCAAGGACGACGCGCGCGCCGGCGAGCTCGACAGCGTGCTCGCCTCCCTGGCCGAGGGCCTGCGGGTCGTCGCGGTCGTGCTGCACCCGTGGCTGCCCGAGACGACCGCCAAGCTGCTCGCCGCGCTGCACTCGGAGGACATCTCGCTCGAGGGCGCCCGGATGCAGTCCGGCCGGCTCGCGGAGGTCTCCGTGCTCGACCAGCTGTTTCCGAAGCACGAGCAGCCGTCGCCAACAACGTGATCGACAGCCACACGCACCTGCACGTGTGCAACCCCGACGACGCGGAGCTCGTCGCGGCGGCGGTGCAGGCGGGGGTGTCGCGGATGCTCACGGTCGGCACGACCCCGAGCACCTGCCGCGAGGCGTTGCGGGCCGCCGAGCGCTACCCGCAGGTCTTCGCCGCGATCGGCCGCCATCCCAACGAGGCGGAGGGCTACACCGACGGCGACCTTCCCGAGCTGCACGCGCTCGCCGCGCACGAGCGCTGCGTCGCGATCGGCGAGACCGGCCTGGACTACTTCCGCGAATACGCCCCGCACGAGGACCAGCGCCGCGCGTTCCTTGGCCAGATCGAGCTCGCCCGGGAGACCGAGAAGCCGCTCGTCATCCACACGCGCGCCGCCGAGGACGACACGATCCGCGTCCTGCGCGAGCAGGCGGGCGACCTCGACGTGATCCTGCACTGCTTCTCGATGCCCGACCGGCTCGACGAGTGCCTCGAGGAGGGCTGGTGGATCTCGTTCGCCGGCAACGTGACCTACCCCAAGGCGCAGGACCTGGCCGCCGCGGCGCAGCGCGTCCCGGCGGATCGGCTGCTCGTCGAGACCGACGCGCCGTACCTCGCCCCGCAGGTCATGCGCAAGGAGGCAAACCAGCCCGCGTACGTCGTCCACACCGCGCGGTTCGTCGCCGAGCAGCGCGGGATCGCCTACGAGGAGCTCGAGACGCTCGTCGAGGCCAACGCGGCCGAGCTGTTCGGATGGTGAGCGACTCGGCTCCGGCGCCGACGCAGCCAAGCCTGCGCCGGCTGCGCGAGTTCGGTGTCCGGCCCAAGCGAGACCTCGGCCAGAACTTCCTCATCGACTCGAACATCCTCGGGGTCATCGAGCGCGCTGCGGAGCTCGAGTCCGAAGACGTGGTGCTCGAGATCGGCGGCGGTCTGGGGGTTCTGTCGGAGCACATCGCGCCGCGCGTCGCGCACTTGCACGTCGTCGAGATCGACCGCGCGCTCGAGCCCGCGCTGCGCGACGCGGTGGACCCGTATGACAACGTGACGCTGCATTTCGCCGACGCGATGCGCCTCGACCTCACCGCGCTCGATCCCGCGCCAACGAAGGTCGTCGCGAACCTGCCCTACGGAATCGCGGCCGGGGCGATCCTGCGCACGATCGAGGAGCTGCCCGAGGTGAGCCGCTGGGTGGGCATGGTGCAGAAGGAGGTCGGCGAGCGCTTCGCCGCGCAGCCCGGCCGCGCCGCCTACGGGGTCCCGTCGGTGCTCGCGCAGCTCGCCTGCGACGTGCGGGTGCTGCGCCCGGTCGCGCGCACGGTCTTCTCCCCGGTGCCGAACGTGGATTCGGTGCTCGTCGGGCTCGAGCGCACCGGCCCTGCACCGGATCCGGCGCTGCGCGACCTCGTCGGCGCGGCGTTCGCGCACCGCCGCAAGGCGCTCGCCGGCTCGCTGGGCCTGTCGCCGCAGGCCCCCGACGGAGTGCGCGACCGCACTCGCGCAGCGCTCGGCGAGCTCGGTCACCCCGCCGACGTGCGCGCCGAGCGCCTGACGCCGCAGGACTTCCGGGCACTGCACGCGAAGCTCACGTCATGACCATCTTCGCCACCGATGCGCCGGCGAAGATCAACTTGTGCCTGTTCGTCGGGCCTCGGCTCGCCGATGGGCGCCACGAGCTCGTGACGGTGATGGACTCGCTGACGCTCACCGACGACGTGCGCGTGACCATCGGGCCGGATGACCTGGCCGCCGACGAGGTGTTGTGCCCCGGGGTGGAGGGTCCGAACCTGGCCGCCGCCGCGATCACGGCGTTCCGGGAGGGAACCGGGTGGGACGGGCCTCCCGTGCGGGTGGAGATCACGAAGCGGATCCCGATCGCCGGAGGCATGGCCGGCGGATCGGCGGACGCCGCCGCGGTCCTGCGACTCCTCGCCGGCGCCGCCGACTTCGACGACATGCGCCGCCTCGAGGACATCGCGGCCGGGCTCGGGTCCGACGTCCCGAGCCAGCTCCGCGGCGGGCCGATGCTCGTGACCGGGGTGGGCGGGCGGCTGCGCCGCCTGCCGCCGTTCGAGCCGTACTCCGCGCTCGTGCTGCTGGTCGACGCGGAGCTGGCGACGGCGGACGTCTACGCCGAGGCCGATCGTCTGGACCTCCCGCGCGACTCGCTCGAACTCTCCCGCGCGTTGACCCGCACGCAGGCCGCGATCTCGTCCGAGACGCTGCTCGAGAAGGTCCACAACGACCTCGAGCCCGCTGCGCGGTCGCTGTGTCCGGCGATCGAGGAGGCGCTCGAGGCTGCCCGCGAGGCGGGCAGCGATCAGGCGTTCGTGTCGGGTTCCGGGCCCACCGTCGTGGCGCTCTACGCCGGCGATTCTCATCGCGATCGCGCCACCGCGGCGCGGGATGCGCTCGACGCGCACGGACGTTCGCCGACCCCGATCCTGGCCAAACCGGGAGGGTCAGGGGCGCTTTAGCATGGCTTCGTCGGCCATCTGCGTCACAATCCAGGTCGATGAGCAACGCCGGACTCACGTATCTCGTCGCCATCAGCTGTGGCGTTTTCGCGCTCGCCGCGTTCATCTGGTTCATCGCCGTGCCGGCCTGGAATGCCTACAGCAAGACCTGGGAACGGGTGGCGGCGAGCTTCCTGTCGCTCTACGTTCTGGTCGCCCTCGTGATCGTCGGCGGCATCGGCGGAGCTGCGATCGCCTATTACTGGGACCGGATCGCTGCGTAGCCGATGGCCATGACCAGCCCCGCCGATCGAAGCTCGGGGCTGGATCTCGCCGCCCTCGACGCGATCACCGAGGCGGTGGAGTCTGGCGCCGGTTTGCCTGACGTCGTGCGAGCGGCGGCGAAGGCGCTCGAGGCGAGCCTCGTGCTGCTGGACCGCTCCGGGTCGGTGCTCGCCGTCGCCGCCCGGTCTCCTGCCGACGAGCAGTCGCTCCTCGCGAGTGCCGCGGGCGTCGACACGATCGAATTACGCGTCGCCGACGCGCCGGTCGGCCAGTTGCGGATGCGCGCACGCGCGCAGCCCGGCCCGGCGCTCGTCCGCCTCGTGACGACGCTCGTCGCGTCGGAGGTCGAGCGCGTGCGCGCTCCGGCGCGCGCGTCACAGGAGGCCAGCAGCGCGTTCCTCTATGCCGTCCTGGCGCGCGAGATCGAGGACAGCGACGACCTCGTGGCGCGCGCCGCGGAGCTCGGCGTCGATCTGCAGGAGGGCGGGAGCATGCTCGTCGCCCGCGCCCACGCGCACAAACCCACCGAGGAGGGCTGGCGACCGCGGGTGCTCGCGATCGCCGAGCGCGGCGCGCGCGCCGTGATCGCGACGGCAATCGCCGCGCCCTCGCAGCGCGAGTCCGGAGCGGCGGAGATCGTCCTGCTCGTGCCCGGCGGCGACGACGCGATCGCCAAGCGCGCCGCGGATGGCGTGCTGCGCGAGATGCAGGCCGCGCTACCCGGCCACAGCTTCGCCCTGGGGCGCAGCCGCGTCGCGAACGACCCGCTCGACCTGCACCGCGCCGGCAACGAGGCGCTGCTGGCCGTCAACGTCGCCGAGGGCGACCCAGAGCGCCCGCTGCTCGCCTTCGAGCAGACCGGCGCCTACCGACTGCTCCTGTCCGCGATGAGCGAGGACCCGGCCGAACTGCAGCGTTTCTACGCCGAGACGGTCGAGCCGCTCGTGGCCTACGACGATCAGTACGAGACCGAGCTCGTGCGCACGGTCGAGGCGTTCCTCGACAACGACGGCAACGTCGCGGGCACCGCGCAGAAGCTCTTCACCCACCGCCACACCATCCGCTATCGCCTGGAGCGCGTGCGCGAGCTGTCGGGACTCGACGTCGGCTCAACCGACGGCCGGGAGAAGCTCTCACTCGGGCTGAAGGCGATGCGCGTCCTCGGCGTCGCCGCGCCCGCGGGGCCGGCGACCGAGCCCGGTACGGGCGCCGGCCGCGTGCCGTCGCGCTGACGGCGAACCGCAGCCAATACGATCCCGCGCCATGCGCGTAGGGATCCTCACCGGCTCGGGCACGTACGCCCTGCCCGGGATCGAGTCCGAGGGCGAGCCCGAGCTCGTCCAGACGCGCTACGGCGCCGCGCCCGTCACGCGCGGGACGTTCGCGGGCGTCGACGTGTTGCACGTCTCGCGTCACCGTCCGGGTCACGAGCTGCTCTCCAGCCAGGTCACCCACCAGGCGAACATCGCGGCGCTCAAGGAGCGCGGCGCCGACGCGATCCTCTCGGTGACCGTGTGCGGGGCACTCGACGCCACGCTCTCGCTCGGCACCCTCGTCGTCTTCGACGACCTGCACTTCCTCACCAACCGCCTGGCCGACGGGTCGATCTGCACGCTGTTCACCGAGCCGGGGGAGAAGGGCCGCGGTCACTGGATCTACGAGCGACCGTTCTCCGAGCCGCTGCGCCAGGCGCTGCTCGAGGGCGCACGCGAGTGCGACCTCCACGTGCGCGACGGCGGCTGCTACGGCCACGTCGACGGGCCGCGCTTCAACACGAAGAGCGAGATCAAGCAGCTCCAGAACGCCGGCGTGACCGTCGTCAGCCAGACCGCCGGCCCGGAGACGGTGCTCGCCGGCGAGGCCGAGATCCCGTACGCGCTGATCGGCTACGCGACGGACTACGCCAACGGCGTGGCCACGGAGCCCACGCCGGTCGAGGAGCTCATCCGCCTCATCGGCGCGAGCGGCGAGACGTTCGCCAAGGCGCTCACGGCGGCTGTGCCGAAGATCGATTCCGACGAGCTCAAGCCCGTCGGGACCTTCTTCCG
>JAWVGM010000038.1:0-10178 GCA_033855075.1 Solirubrobacteraceae bacterium
CCGGCGGGCGGGTCCGAGATTCGCGAGGGATGACCCGCGTCGCGGTGCTCAAGGGCGGGCGCTCGCTGGAGCGTCAGATCTCGCTGAAGTCGGGCGTGCGCGTGCAGGATGCGCTCGAGCGCCTCGGTCACGAGGTCATCGCGATCGACGTCGGCCACGACCTCGTCGAGCGCCTGCGCGCCGCGGCGCCGGACGTCGCGTTCGTCGCGCTGCACGGGCGCGACGGCGAGGACGGGACGGTCCAGGAGCTGCTCGAGGCGCTCGGCATCCGCTACACGGGGTCGGGCGTGTCCGCATGCATCCGCTGCGCGGACAAGGTGATCGCCAAGCACGAGATGCGCGACGCGGGCATCCCGACGCCCGACTTCTTCGCGTTCAACGAGACGGCCTTCAAGGAGCTCGGCGCGGCGGAGGCGCTGCCCGCGATCGAGGAGCGGCTGCGGTTCCCGATCGTCGTCAAGCCGTCGAACCAGGGCTCGGCGCTCGGGATCAGGATGGCGCGTACGGCGAAGGACGTGCCGAGCGCGCTCGTCGCGGCGTTCTCCTACGGCGACAAGGTCCTGCTCGAGGAGCACGTCGACGGGCGCGACCTCGCGGTGTCGCTGCTCGGGCGGGTGGGGACGGATAGCGGCGGTGAGCCGCTCGTGCTGCCCGTGGTCGAGGCGATCCCGCACGAGGAGGACCGGTACGAGGCGCGCTACGAGATCGGGCGAACGGACTTCGTCTGCCCGGCAGACCTGCCGGCGGAGGTGACGGCGCGTGCGCAGTCCCTGGCGCTCGACGTCTGGAACGCGCTTGGCTGCGCGGGCTTCGCGCGGGTCGACCTCATGCTGGACGCCGCGTCAGGCGACCTACGGGTGCTCGAAGCGAACACCGTGCCCGGCATGACCGACACGTCGCTGCTGCCGCAGGCGGCCGACGCCGCGGGCATCGGCTTCGACGAGCTCATCGGGCGCGTCGTCGAGCTCGCGCTTCAGTAACTCGCGCCCGGCGTCAGCTACCCGTCGTCGCCGGCGAAGTCCTCCGGGGACACCTGGTCGAGGAAGTCCTTGAACTTCTCCACGACCTCCTCGGTGTCCTCGACGTCGTGCTCGAACTCGATCGCCGACTCGGCGATGACCTCCTCGGCGGCGAAGATCGGCGCGCCGGAGCGCACTGCGAGCGCGAGCGCGTCGGAGGGCCGCGAGTCGATCTCCATCTCCTTGCCGTCGACGGCGAGCGTGATCGAAGCGAAGAACGTGTTGTCGCGCAGCTCGGTGACGGCGACCTGCGTGCAGCGCACGTCGAGCTCGCCGAGCATGTCCACGAGCAGGTCGTGCGTCATCGGCCGCGGCGTCGTCGCGCCCTGGAGCTTCATGAGGATCGCGGCAGCCTCGGGGTGCCCGATCCAGATCGGGAGGAACTTGTTGCTGTCGACGGTCTTCAGCAGCACGATCGGCTGCTTGCCGACCATGTCGAAGCTGACCCCGTAGATGACCATCTCCTGCACGCACCGGAGCATAGCTGCGCGGGAATCCTCCAACTTCGCCCGGGCCGGCCCTATAGTCGATACATGGCTGCAACTGATACGAAGTCCCGCAGCGGCCGCGAGCGCATCCTTGACGCCGCGTACGACCTCTTCAGTCGTGGTGGCGTACGTGCTATCGGGGTCGACACGATCACGGCCGAGGCCGACGTCGCGAAGATGACGCTGTATCGCAACTTCGCGTCGAAGAACGAGCTCGCGATCGCCTTCATGGCGATGCGCGAGGAGCGCTGGACGGTGGGCTGGGTGCAGGACGAGGTGATGCGTCGGGCGTCTGGGCCTGCAGCACAGCTGCTCGAGATCTTCGAGATCTTCGGTGAGTGGTTCGCGCGCGACGACTTCGAGGGCTGCGCCTTCGTCACGTCGCTGCTGGAGTTCGACGACCGCGAGGACCCGGTTCGCCAGGCGTGCGTCCTGCACCTCGCGAACATCCGCGAGTTTCTCTGCGAGCTCGCGACCGAGGCGGGGGTCGATGATCCCGAACGCGTCGCGGCGCAGTTGCACATCGTCATGAAGGGCTCGATCGTGACCGCCCAGGAAGGCGATCGCGACGCCGCGAAGAAGGGGCGCGAGCTCGCCGAGCTGCTGCTCGAGCGCCACGGCGTGGCGCTGCCCGCGTGACCGACCGGCCCCGGCCGTCAGCGGCGGATCACGCGCACGGTCGCGCGCGCCCGTAGCCGGCCCATCGTCGCGACCGCGCTGTGGCGGCCCGGCCTGCGCAGCCGCGCGACGATGACAGCCTCGCCGCGCGCGTCGGTGCGGACGCGGCCACCGGCGAGCACGACGACCACGTTGCGCGCACGAGCGGCACCGCTCGCCGTCTGCGCGGTGACGACAAGGCGATAGGAGACACGCCGGCCGCTCCTCACGCGGGCCGGGCGGACGGACACGCGCAGGCTCGTCGTGGGCTGTGGCGCGACCCCGGCGGCGTTCCCGGATCGCGGCGCTTTCGAGGCCCCGGTGACGTCGCTGGACTGCGGCGTCACGGGGCGCTCGTCGCTCGCGATCTCGTCTGCTGCACGGGTGCCGAAATGCGCGACCCACAGGCCGGTGCCAGGGGTACCGAGCAACGTGCCCTTGCGCAGGGCCACCCCGTACTCCGTCCAGCTCGCGTCGAAGAGGTTCTGGCGATGGTCTGCGGAGTCAAGCCACGACTCCATGATCGAACGCGGGGTTGCGAGCGACCCCGACCCGTGCGCGAGGTTCTCGCCGAACTGCACGCCCGTGCCCGCGAGGTAGCCGGCGAGCTCGAACGTCACGCTGAAGGGTTGGCCGCACGCCGTGTGGCTGAAGTCGTCACAGCGCATGATGTTCTGCGCCTTGCTGGCCGCCGACGCGTCCAGCATCGGCGAGTGGGCCAGCGGTCGCGCGCCGTTTGCGACTCGCGCGTCGTTGATCAGGCACAGCATCGCCGAAGTCTCGTCGGCATCGGGCAGGTCGATCTGGTCGGCGCCCGGGCATGCTCCCGAGGGGGCGAGCTGCGTGTCGGCGTAGCCGGACGCGTCACGCGCAAACGCCGAGAGGATGAGGGCGATGCTCGCCGCCAGCGTGATCGCGAGCAGCGCGGCATGCATCGGATGCCGCGCGACCGCTCGTGCGAGCGGGCGGCCGGTGAGCGGCGTGCCCATCCGAGCAACGTCGGCGCGCGCTGCCCCGGACCTGTCTCGAAGCGGCCAACGGTGGACGAACGTCGGTGGTCGCGCGTACTACGGAGCCGCGAACTTCGAGCACTTGGCCGCCGCGTTCTTGACGTCGGCCGGCGTCTTCTCGTCGTTGACGAGCTGGTTGTAGAGGAGGATCTCCTTGGCGCCGTTGCCCGCCTCCTCCAGCTTGTCGGCGATGCAGTCGCACAGCGGCTTGTCCGAGGCCTTGCCCTGCTGGCAGTCCTTCGACAGCGTCGCCTTGGCCTCGGCGACCGAGGGCTCGCCGGACCTTCCGTTCGAGCCGCAGCCCGCGCCGAACGCCAGTGCGGCGATCGCGGTCAGCAGGGTGGGGCTCAGATTGCGCGATGGCATCGAGCGCAACCTACGCCCGGGAGCCGGGGAGCGTCAACACGCGCTCAAGCGGTGAGGACGAGCGGCGCTCCGCCGCGCACGACGATCGTGTGCTCGACGTGCGCCGACATCGACGCGTCCGCGGTGCGGACGGTCCAGCCGTCGGCGGCGAGGCGAACGGCCGCCCCGCCCGCTGCGACGAGCGGCTCGATCGTCATGACGAGCCCTTCGGTGAGCGGCTCGCGCAGCGACGGCTCGTAGACGTTCGGGACGTCGGGCGCCTCGTGCACGCGGCGCCCGATGCCGTGGCCCATGAGCCCGTCGCAGACGGCGAAGCCCGCCGCGTGGACCGTCCGCTGCACGGTCTCGCCGATCGTGTTGAGCGGCGCGCCCGTCCTGGCGACCTCCAGGGCGCGCGCGAGCGCGCGCTCGGCGGTGCGCACGAGCTGGACGGCGCGCGGGCGCGGCGTGCCGACGAGCACCGTGCGGCACGCGTCCGCGTAGAAGCCGTCGAGCTCGGCCGTGACGTCGAGCTTGACGAGGTCGCCGGCGCGCAACCGGCGGCGTCCCGGGATGCCGTGCACGGCCTCGTCGTTGACGCTGATGCACGTGACGCCGGGAAAGCCGTAGTCCAGCTGCGGCCCCGAGCGCGCGCCGGCGCGGGCGAAGAGGTGAGCGGCGATCGCGTCGAGCTCCGCGGTGCTGACGCCGGGGGCAACGGCGCGGCGCATCGCGCGGATCGTGTCGGCCACGACCTTGCCGGCCGCCTGCAGCGCGCGCAGTTCCTCGGGGGTCGAAACGGACATGTGGCCCGAGGGTAGACGTCATTGCGCCATCTCGCGGCGAGGAGGAAGCTGGGCGTCGCGATGTTCGATCCCGTCCAGCAGGAGTACCTGCTGCAGGCACGCCAGATGCAGGCGCTGTCGTTCGCGGTGCACATCCCGCTCGTGTGCTTCGGGATCGCGTTTCCGGCGATGGTGCTGCGCGCGGAGTGGCTGTGGATGCGCACCGGCGACGAGATCTACCGCGTCATCGCGATGCGCTGGACGAAGGTCATGGTCGCGCTGTTCGCCTGCGGCGTCGTGACCGGGACGATCCTGAGCTTCGAGATGGGCCTCTTGTGGCCCGGCTTCATGGGCACGTTCGGCGCCGTCTTCGGCCTGGGCTTCGCGCTTGAGGGCTTCTCGTTCTTCCTCGAGGCGATCTTCATCGGCATCTACGTCTACGGCTGGAACCGGATGTCGCCGCGCGCGCACTTCGCGAGCGGCTTTCCGATCGTGCTCGCGGGGCTGACCGGCTCGCTGTTCGTCCTGAGCGTGAACTCCTGGATGAACGACCCCGGTGGCTTCCGCATGCTGGCGGACGGGACCGTCACCGACATCGCGCCGGTGAAGGCGCTGTTCGGCAACGGGCACATCGGCTACGAGCTCGTGCACATGTACCTCGCGGGCTTCATCGTGACCGGCTTCCTCGTCGCGGCCGCCTACGCGGTCGGGCGGCTGCGAGGCCACTGGGGACGCTACGACCGGATCGCGCTGACGATCCCGCTGACGGTCGCCGCGCTCGCGGCACCGGTGCAGCTGCTCGTCGGCGATTGGGCGGCGCGCGAGGTGGCCAAGAGCCAGCCGACGAAGCTCGCGGCGCTCGAAGGGGTGGGACACACCGAGCGGGGCGCGGCGCTGCACGTGCTGGGGTGGTACCAAGACGGCGAGGTCAAGGCCGGGATCCCGATCCCGAAGGGGTTGTCGCTGCTGGCGTTCCACGACCCGAACGCCACGGTGCAGGGACTCGACGCGGTGCCGGAGGCCGACCGCCCGCCGGTCAACGTCGTGCGGATCTCGTTTCAGGTCATGGTCTCGATCGGGACGTTCCTCGCGGCGCTGAGCGCGTGGTACCTCTTCACCCGCGTGCGGCGAAAGCGCGTGCCCGCCGGGAAGTGGTTCTACCGAGCGCTGGTCGTGGCGGGGCCGTTGTCGGTCGTCGCGCTCATCAGCGGCTGGGTGACGACGGAGGTCGGGCGCCAGCCGTGGGTCGTCTACAAGGTCATGCGCACGACGGAGGCGGTGACCGCGGCGCACGGCATCCCCGTCGGCTATGCGACGCTCGCGGGGTTCTACGCGTGCCTGATCGTCGCCGTCGGGTGGATCCTGCGGCGCCTGTCCCGGGTGCCGCTGGCCTCCACCGGCGAGCCCGAGAAGGCGGTGAGCTGAGCCGGTGCTCGGCCTGCACCTCTACGAGCTGCCGCTGTTCTTCGCGCTGCAGGGCGTCGCGCTGTACGCGATCCTCGCGGGCGCGGACTTCGGTGCGGGGATCTGGCAGCTGTTCGCCGGCCGCGGCGAGCGTGCCAAGCGCATCCGCGAGCACGCGCACCACTCGATGGCTCCAGTCTGGGAGGCCAACCACGTCTGGCTGATCTTCGTGCTCGTCGTCGTGTGGACGGGCTACCCGGTGGCGTTCGCGTCGATGGCCTCGACGCTGGGCGTGGCGCTGACCGCCGCGGGACTAGGGATCATCCTGCGCGGCGTCGCGTACGCGCTGCGGTCCGCGAGCGAGGGCGACGCCGAGGCGCAGGCGATCGACATGGTCACCGCCGTCGGGTCGCTGCTCGCGCCGTTCGCGCTGGCGGCTGCGGCCGGCGGGATCGCGTCGCAGCGCGTGCCGGTCGGCAACGCCGCGGGCGATCTGTGGTCGAGCTGGCTGAACCCGACCTCGCTGACAGCGGGGATGCTCGCGCTGGTGTCGAGTGCGTACCTGGCGGCGGTCTACCTCGCCGCGGACGCGCGCCGCGAGGGCGACGAGGAGATGGCGTCGGTGTTCCGCTCGCGCGCCCTGGTCGTCGGATCGCTGGCGGGCGCGGGCGCGATCGCCGGCGCGCTCGTCGTGCGCTCGGACGCGCGCTGGCTCTTCGACCGTCTCGTCGACACGCCCGCGGTGCTGAGCGTGGCGGTATCGCTGCTCGCCGGCGTCGCGACGTTGCTGCTCGTGTGGCGCTGGAAGCTCGGCGCCGCGCGCGTGAGCGCGGCGGTTGCGGTCGTCGCGCTCGTCGGCGGGTGGGCGCTCGCGCAGAGCCCGGTCCTCCTGCCGGGGCTCACGGTGCGCGCCGCGGCGGCGCCCGAAAACGTCATGGTGCTGCTCGTCGTCGTCATCCTCGGTGGCGGGCTCGTGCTCTTCCCGTCGCTCGCGCTGCTCTTCCGGCTCGCGCTTCGAGGGAGCTTCAACGCGCCGCCGGCAGCCGCGTCCGGCGCACCGGCACCCGGCGCGACGAGCGGCTTCACCGCGGCGCTGACGGCCACGCGCCTCGCAGGCGCGTGCTTCGTCGTCGGGGCCACGCTGCTTGTCCTCGGCGACAGCGCATTGCCACACGCGCTCGGGGTCGTGGGGCTCGGCGGGTTCATCGTGCTCGGCCTGTCAGCGCTCGCGGGCGAGGACGCGCGCGAGTAGGGCACCAATCTGCCGGTTCGGGCGGCCCTCAGGGCGTGGTCGCGATCGCTGAACGCAACCGCGGCGTAGCGGGTAGCCCGATCGCATGACCGCGATCGCAAACCAGCCACTCGACATCATCGCCGAACGCGCCTCGGAGGCGGCGGCGCTGGACGCCCCGGCCGAGCAGATCGGCAAGACCGTCCGAAGCCTCATCTCGGGCCCCGTCAAGGACGTGCTCAGCGGCACGTGGATGGGGCACGCGTTGCACCCGTTGCTCACCGATGTCGTCATCGGCAGCTGGACGAGCGCGACGATGCTCGACCTCTTCGGCGGCGAGGAGAACGACGGCGCCGCCCAGCGGCTGATCGGCATCGGCCTTGCCGCCTACGGCCCCACCGCTGTCACCGGCTGGAGCGACTGGGCCGACAGCGAGTCCGTCGACGACGACGTGCGGCGCGTCGGGCTCGTGCACGCGACGATCAACGGCGTCGCGTTCGCCCTGTACGTCGGGTCGCTCGCAAGCCGCCGCCGCGGCCGCCGCGGGCTCGGCGTGGCGCTTGCGCTTGGCGGCGCGGGCACGCTGGGCATCGGCGGTCACCTCGGCGGGCACCTCGCCATGCGGCTCGGCGTCGGCGTCGACCAGACCGTGTTCGACCGCGGGCCGGAGGACTGGACGCAGGCCCTGCCCGTCGACGAGCTCGAAGGCTCGTCGCCCGTGTCCGTGCAGGTCGGCGACACGCCGGTGATGCTCGTGCGCGACGGTGACGAGGTGCTTGCGCTGCATGACCGCTGCTCGCACCGCGGCTGCTCGCTGGCCGGCGGCGAGGTCGAGGACGGAGCCGTGACGTGCCCGTGCCACGGCAGCCGCTTCGACCTGCGTAGCGGCGCGATCGTGCAAGGCCCCGCGACCGCGCCGCAGCCCGTGCTCGAGGCGCGCACGCGCGCCGGCCGCGTCGAAGTGCGCCGACCCGCCTAGCTCGGCGGTGCCCGGGCTCTGCGTCGGGATACCCGCGAAACCAACGCGAATTCAGGAGGACTCAAGACATGGCAACCCAACAACGGCCGCCGATGGACCCCGACACCGACGAGGCCGACGCCAAGCAGCTCGAGCTCGCTCGCCAGCAGGGGGAGGCGTACCGCCGCGCGCTGGAGCACATGGCCAACGACGTCGCCCACGACGGCGGCACCCGGACCGCGGGCGAGTATCTCATCGGCTACGCCGTCGAGGAGGCCGAGGGCATGTACATGTGGGAGGACGGCAAGCTCGTCTGGCGCGAGCCGGAGGACGAGAACCTCCACGTCGAGGTCGCCGTCTGCGACGCCGCCGACGGCCGCTTCGTCCCGTGCCTGAACGTCACCGGCACGCTGATCGATCCGGACGGCAACGAGGTCGGCACGCATGAGCACCCGATGCTCTGGCACCCGATGTTCTACCACTACGGTCGCAACTGGACGGTCCCGGCGGACGGCACCTACAAGCTGAAGGTGCACATCGACCCGCCGACCTTCATGCGCCACGACGAGACCAACGGCTGCCGCTTCAAGGAGCCCGTCGACGTGACGTTCGACAACGTCCAGGTGGAGCGCGGGTCGGACTAGCGCCCCGTCAACGACCTGGTCGACGTCCTCGGGCTGACCCAGCCGCAGGAGTCAAAGCACCTGCGCGTGCTGCGCGAAGTGGGCGCGGTCGAGGTGCGCGAGGACGGCCGCCAGCGGCTGTACCGCGTCAACGGCCGCGCGCCCAAGCCGATCCACGACTGGGTCTCAAGCTACGAACGCACCTGGAACGAGCGCTTCGGCGCGCTCGACGCCGTGCTGGACGAACTCAAACGCAAGAGCAAGGAGATGACGACGATGCCGACCACCGGCACGGCGACCGTGACGCTTCCGACCGATGAGCAGATCCTCGTCACACGGGAGTTCGATGCGCCCAAGCACCTGGTCTACAAGGCGTGGACTACACCCGAGCTCGTCAAGCGCTGGTGGAGCGGCGGCCGCGGCGAGGTCACGACCTGCGAGATCGACCTGCGCGTCGGCGGCGCGTGGCGCTACGTGATGCTCGCGCACGGCGAGTTCGAGGTCGCGGTCCATGGCGAGTACCGCGAGATCGTCCCGGACGAGCGCATCGTCAACACGGAGGTCTTCGAGATGCCGGGCGCGCCACCGCTGGCACCCGAGGACGAGCCGCTGAACACCGTGACGTTCAGCGAGGCCGGCGGCCGCACGACCCTCGAGCTCCTCGTCCAGACGACGAGCAAGGAGCTGCGCGACATGATCGCCGGGTCCGGGATGGAGAGCGGCATGCAGGAGGGCCTCGACATCCTCGAGCAGATCGCGATCTCGCTGGCCTGAGCAGCCCCGGTTGCGGCGTCGCGGCGGTCGATGAGCACGCGCTCGTCGCCGCGGAGCAGTTGCTCGATCTTGCGCGTCATCTGCCGCCGAAGAGCACCTCGTCGGGGCTCGTCGAGCAACAGCGGCTGTTTGCGCGCGCGCCCGTGAGCCTGCGCTACCAGTCAAACCCCGGACGTCGAGCGGTTGGCGGCAGCGGAGCGATCCGCGCGGCTTCTCCAAGACGTTCGCTGAGCAGCGCCGGGTGGTGATCCCACATGAACGCGACCGCGGCCCGCGCTTGCTGCCAGCGCTCGATCGACGGCAGCGGCGGACGGTCCGACCCGGGCGCGAAGCCGTGCTCGGTCGCGACCTCGATGACGACTTCGGCATCCGCGTAGCTGAAGCGTCCCGAGTTCGTGATGCGCTCTGCGGCTCGGTCCGCGGGGATAGGTTCGTCCGCGATCATCGCCGCACGCAGCGCCTCGGGGTCCCGTTCCGCCAGGTACTCCGCCGCGTAGCTGGCGTCGTCGTGCAGGTCGAGGTCGTACCAGGCCTCGTAGAGATCGGGCTCGCGTTCAAAGCCCGTGGCTTCCGCCGCGAGAATCACGGCGCGCGCTTGGCGATCGGAGAGCGTAAGGCGGCCTTCGTTCATACCGCTCACGATGAGCCATCGGGCCTCCGTCGAGCCCATTTGCGCGCCATTTGTTGCGATCTCGTCGCAGAATTGGAACGCGGCTGCGCGAAGTCCGAAGAGATGCCGCTAGCCTCGGTGTGGGCCATGCACTTCGGTCCCGTCGAGCTGGCCGGCTCGCACACACGATCTCCGACCGGTCTGCGCCTCGACATCCCAGCCCCACAACGAGGAGCGCGCATGGCATCAAGCGGCAAGAAGAAGACCACGATGG
>JAWVGM010000039.1:0-22032 GCA_033855075.1 Solirubrobacteraceae bacterium
TCGCCTCGCTGCCCGACGAGTCGGCGGCGCTGATCGACGAGGACGCGACGATGCCGCGGAAGCGATCGACGGTATGGATGACGTCGTCGGCGGTCGACTCGACCTTGTCCTGCGGCGTGCTCAGGACAAGCGACACCTTCCGCTCGACCTTGCGGGCACGCTGAGGCAGGATGGCGGTGGACGGGCTGGGAAGCGGCTGCGCACTGGACGCGGACTTTGAGGATCGGGTCGGAGGGGAGGCCTGGTCCAGGTTGGCTGACGGATTGCTGGCGCGGCCCCCGCCGGCGGACTCAACCTGGCCAGAGGTGGCGGTCCGCGACGCGGATGACAGGGTCGTCGCCATGTTGTCGTGGCGATTGCCCAGCACCGCGACGACCGCGATGAGCGCGGCGGCGAGGGTTCCCATCGCAGGCACGAGCACGCGCATCCGCGGGCGGCTCCACCTGCGCTCGGGCTTCGCGGCGCCCTCCGGACCCGCGAAGCCCTGCTCGATCTCGCGCTCGAGTCGCTCGGCGAGCGCGGGGCTCATCTGCGGCGCAGATGCGCGGACGTCGCGGACGAGGTCGTCGATCGCGCGCAGGTCATAGTCGACCGTGTCGCCGGCCAGCGACCGGTCGATCGCCTCCAGCTCGCGCACGGCCTCCGGGCTCAGTGGTTCATGACGGCGCATGGCACGCCTCCCTCAGCTTGGTGACGGCCCGGTGCAGCCGGGTTCCGGCATTGGATTCGCTTGTGCCGAGCACGGCGGCGAGCTCGGCGTTGGACAGCCCTCCGTGGAACTTCAGGGCGACGATCTCGCGCTCCCGGGGGTCGAGCCCGTCGAGCGCGGCACGGACCGTGGCCCGGCGCAGCGACTGCTCGGCCTGCTCGTCGGCCGCGACGACGCCCGCGTCCTCGAGGTCGGCGACGAGCGGCGCGGCGCGCCGGCGCCGGCGCAGCTCGTCCAGCGCAGCGTTGCGGGCGATCCCGAAGAGCCACGCGCGCTGGCTGCCGCGCGCGACGTCGAAGGTCGACCGCCGCCGGTACGCGCGCTCGAAGGCGACCGCCGTGACGTCCTCGGCGGACGCGTCGTCGTGCAACAGCGTGCGCACGTAGGCATACAGATCGCGAGCGCTTTCGCGGTAGAGCGCATCGAAGCTCCGTGCCGCGGTGTTGAGGGGCTCAGCCATGGTCAGAACTCCGTTCATGCGACAACTACGCCGCACCGGCGAGATCATCACGCGTCGGCGCTACTCTCGCGATATGCGCCCACGGATCGGGATCGGCTTCGCCCTGCTTTGCAGTCTCGCCGTCGTCCTGTCGACCGCGGCAGCCACGTCAGCGAGCGCGCAGACGTACCGCTGGGCCACCGTGAACATCTGCGACACGGCCACGAATCCGAACACCATCGGCATCCGTGCGTCGATGCCGGCCGGCCAGACGGACGCCGAGAAGCTCTTCATCCGCTTCCGAGTGCAGTACCTCTCGACAATGGACGGTAAGTGGCACAGCGTCACGTCGGGGGGAGACTCGGGCTTCGTTGCGGTCGCCAAGCCGAAGTCCAGGGCGCGTCAGAAGGGGTGGTCGTTTCAGATCTCGCCGAACTCGGACACGATCAAGCTGCGCGGGACGGTCACGATGGAGTGGCGCGTGAAGGGCGAGGTCGTGCGGCGGTCGATCGAGCGCACGCACAGCGGCCACAAGAACGCCGTCGCCGCGGACCCGGCGGGCTACAGCGCGGCGATCTGCACCATCACGAAGTAGCGGGCCCCCCGGAGGTGTCGAACAGCCGCGGGTCGTTCGAGATCACGCCGGCGACGCCCAACCGCTCGAAGCCGGCGATCCGCTCGGCGTCGTCGACGGTCCAGACGTAGAGCTCGCCGCCCGCCTCGCGCAGGGCGCGCACGAGCCGCGGCGTGACGAGCCGCCAGTGCGCCATCAGCGCGTCGATCTCGCCGCGGCGCACGCGGTTGGCGGCGACGCCGGGCAGCGCGAGCCGCGCGTACTCCAGCAGCGCGAGCGCGGGCAGTGCGATGATGGGGTTACGCAGCGGGTCGCGCCGGATCCGCGGCACCGACCACCCCAGCGCGATCTGCGGATGGCGCGTGCGCAGCAGCTCGAGCGACGGCTCCTCCATCGTCGACACGAGCGACCGGTCCGCGAGCCCGCGGGCCCGGAGCGCGTCGACGACCCGCTCCTCGTACCCGGACAGCTTGAGGTCGACGAGCAGGTCGATGCCGTCGTACGCCTGCTGGGCGAAGTGGTCCAGGCCCTCCTCGAGCGTGTGCGGCGTGCGCGCCTGCACGTCCTCGAAGTCGTGCGCGAGCACGAGCTCACCGGTGCCGTCGCTGCGCTCGGGGAGCACGTCGAACTCGATCATGTCCGCGCCGGCCGCGAGCGCGGCCTCGAAGGAGGCGAACGTGTTGCCGGGCGCGATGTGATCGGCCCCCTTGTGCCCGATCCGTCTCATCGCTGGCAGCCCGGACACCAGTACGTCGGCCGGTTGCCGTCGCCCTGCCCGCGTTCGCGGATCGGGGCGCCGCAGCGCGGGCACGGCCGCCCGGTCGCCTTGTAGACGACGCGGTGTGAGTCCTGCATGCCGTCGCGGGCGGACTGCTGCATCCCGGGACGCGTGGCGTGGACGATCGCGAGCGCCTGTTCATCGGAGACCTGCCCCGTGGGGCGCCAGGGATCGATCGCGGCCGCGAAGCATCCCTCGCACTTCCAGAGGTTCCCGATCCCCGCGATCGTGCGCTGATCGAGCAGCGCGTCACCGATCGGTCGCGTCGGGTCGTCCTCGCGCAGGCGGCGCAGAAACGTCGCCTCGTCGAGCTCGGGGGCGAGGATGTCGGGGCCGAGCTGCGCGAGCCGGTGGTCAAAGCGCGTGCGCGACTCGGTGAGCAGCTCGAGCACGGGGCCGTCGAACTGCACGACCTCGCCGTCGTCGGTGCGCAGCACGAGCCACGCCCGGTGCGCTCCGCGGCGCCAGCGCTGCCCGTGTTGGTAGGTGCCCCACGAGCCGGTCATCCGCAGGTGCGAGTGGATCGTCAGGTCGCCGTCGAAGCGCAGGAACAGGTGCTTGCCGTGCGCCTGCACGGAGTGCACGCGGCGCCCTTCCAGGCGCTCGGGCCAGCGATCGCGGCCGAAGCGCGGGTGCGGCGTGCTGACCTGCGGAACGTTGCCCTCGACGATCGGGCGGATGCGGCGCGCCGCGTAGTGGATCGTGTCGCCTTCCGGCATCGGTCCGCTCTAGCGTAGAGCGATGATCGAGCTCGAGCGGATCGTCGGCGCGCCACAGGTGCAGCGGGGCGCGACGGTGGGCGACCGCGTACTGACCGGACGCGCGGCGGCTCTCGTGCATCCGGGCAGCGCCGAGGAGGTCGCCGCGGTCGTGACGTGGTGCTACGAGCACGACGTGGCGATGGTGCCGCTCGGCGGGGCCACCGGCTTGGCGGGCGGCGCTGCGCCGCTGAGCGAGGACGCGGTCGCGATCGGCCTGGACCGGCTGCGGACCGTGCGCTCGTTCGCGCCGGCGTTGTGGCGCATGGAGGCCGAGGCCGGCGTCACCACCGCGACGGTGGCGCGGCGCGCGCGCGAGAGCGGCCTGCTCTTCCCGCCCGATCCGGGCGCGGCCGAGGACTCACAGCTCGGCGGCACGATCGCGACGAACGCCGGCGGCCCGCATGCGTTCAAGTACGGCGTGACCGGTGACTGGGTGACGGGGATCGAGGCGGTCCTCGCGCCGGGCGAGCTCGTGCGCGCCGGTGGGCCGCTGCGCAAGGACGTCGCCGGCTATGACCTGCGGGCGCTGCTGACCGGATCGGAGGGGACGCTCGGCATCGTCACCGCCGCGTGGCTGCGCTTCGTCCCGGCGCCGGAGACGCAGCTGGCCGTGGCCGCGAGCTACGCCGACGCGGTGAGTGGCGTGGACGCGGTCACGCGCGTGCTCGCCAGCGGCCTGCTTCCCGCGGCGCTCGAGTACGTCGACGCGGCGGCGATGCGGGCGGCGGGCGCGACGTTCCCCGGTGCGGCGCTGAGCGGCTTCGTGGTGATCGCCGAAGCTGACGGCTCGGTCGCCGAGGCGCGGCGCGTCCGCGACGAGCTTGTCGAGGCGCTGGCGGAGGGTGCCACCGAGGTCCGCACACCGGACGTACGCGAGGCGTGGCGCTGGCGCGACGGCGTCTCGCACGCCGTGACCGCGGCACGCGGCACGAAGCTCTCGGAGGACATCGTCGTGCCGCTGGACCGTCTCGCCGAGGCGATCGAGGGCACGGCGGCGATCGGGGTGCGCCACGGCCTCGACGCCTGCTCGTGGGGTCACGCCGGCGACGGCAACCTGCACGCGACGTTCCTGCTCGATCGCGGCGACGACGCGCAGCGCACCCGTGCGGACGCGGCGGCCGGCGAGCTCTTCGACCTCGCCCGGCGGCTGGGCGGCAGCATCTCCGGCGAGCACGGCATCGGCGTCCGCAAGCGCGGCCAGCTCTCGCGCCACGCGTCGCCCGCGGCGATCGCAGCGCAGCGAGCGATCAAGGCGGCGCTGGATCCGAAGGGGCTGTTCAACCCGGGCAAGAAGGAGCCGTAGCAGCGAGCCCAGCCGATTCGCGCTCGTCCATACGCCATTGTGTCCATCACACCCCCGCCGATTACACGAGCGCGGGCGAACGCGCTATGAGTGCAGGCGTGGACGACGACGACGATTGGACGGGGACACCGCCCGAGGGCCGCAACGTGAGTGACCCGGAGCGAACGGCCTTCTGGCGCAGTCAGTGGCGGACGTACGCGATCGGAGCGGGCCTGTTGATGGCGATCGTCCTGATCCTGGTCGCCGTATTGCTCACCCGCTGAGCGCGGCGATGCAGCAAGCTGCGCGGATGAGCGACTTCCTGATTTCCACCATGAACGACCTGCCGGGCCACGACGTCGTCGAGGTTCACGGCGAGGTGTACGGCCTGATCGTGCGGGCACGCAACGTCTTCTCGAACATCGGCGCGGGCTTTCGCACCGTCGTCGGCGGCGAGGCCAAGGGCTACACGAAACTGCTCAGCGAGAGTCGCGACCAGGCGACCGAGCGCCTGCGCGAGGCCGCGCTCGCCAAAGGCGCCAACGCCGTCCTCGCGATGCGCTTCGACTGCAACGAGATCGGCGACATCATGAGCGAGGTCGCCGCCTATGGGACCGCGGTCACGGTGCGTCCTCGCGCCTGAACGCAGGTACATCCCGACGCCACGCGCCGTGATTGTCAGGCCGGACCGAGGACGGCGCGGACGCTCTCGGAGGCGATTGCGTTCGCCGTCGCGACGCTCGCGTGGATGTCGTACGTGTGGGCCGGATCGACGTCGACGTCCATCGTGACCGTCCCCTCGGGCGTGCGGACGGCGAAGGCCTCGTACGTGGGCGGCGCGTGCTCGTCGGGCGAGTTGATCGTGACGACGAGCACCGTCGCGCGCTTGTCGGCCAGCTCGTAGGCGATCCGCATCCGCCCGCGCTTCCAGGCGGGCCGGACGAGCGGTGGCGGCGGCGCCTTCGGGCGCGGGGTGGGCGGCGCGACCGCGCGCTTGGCCGCGGCCCCTGCGAGCGCGAGCGGATCGTCCCACTGTGGATGCGGCGCGGGGCCGCGCGGGCTGTCGGAGTCGAATGGACTGCCGCCCTTCTTCGTGTCACCCCAGTAGCCCGGCCAGCGCACCCAGCGCCACGCGGGCTTCGTGTCGACGACGACGTGGAGCGCCGGATCGGGACTCCTGCGCTTGCCGTCTGCGTAGTCGAACCAGACGCCCGTCCAGTGCGTGCCCGGATCGAAATAGCTCGCGTGCGAACCGCGCGCGACGTAGACGATCGGCCGCTGCGTCCCGGGGGCGAGGTCGACCTGGCGCCAGTCACGCGCGTCGGCCTCCTTGTGCTGCGCGTAGACCGCGCGGTCGGGCGTGTCGCCGTCGAGGTGGATCTGGATCATCTCCCAGTCGCCCTCGTGCAGCCCGGCCTTGATGATGCTTCCGATGAGGTTGTAGTCGTTGTAGAAGTAGAAGAACCAGTACTGCAGCCACAGCTCACCGGCACTGTCGCGGACGGCGTGCCCGTAGATCTGGTTCGCGTAGACGGCCTGGGCATGGAGCGCGCGCGCCTGCCTGCGGTAGTCCCCGGACGGGTCGCTCAACACGTCGGTCGCGGCCGCAGCGCCGGCATCGACCTGGGCGCCGAGGGTCGCGAGCGAGAGCCCGTGTGCGGTCGTGGCGATGATCGTGCCGTCCGTCTGGCGCAGGACGTTGCCCGGGCAGTCGGTGAGCTCGGCGGCCGAGTCCGCGAAGAAGGCCTCCTGGGAGTCGTACTTCAGGAGCGGGCGGTGGCGCTTGAGCAGCGCTGCCGTCGAGGTCGCCATCGCGACGGACGCTATCCGACGCCGGAGACCGGCCGTCCCTCTTCGAGGTAGAGGCAGTCGCTCGTGCCGGCGGCTGCGGCCACGCGGCGCCCGACCGGGCCGCTGAGCAGCGTGTTCGCGTCGGCGAGTGAGACGAACCGGTGTGCCTGGATCTCGACGGCCTGCAGCGTGATGTGTGCGACCTGATCGTCGGTGATCACTCCGCAGTCAAACAGGAAGCGGGCGCCGCCGGCGCGGCCCGGCTTGGGTCGCAGGAAGTCGACACAGACGAGCCGGCCGCGGGAGACCTCCAGGCCGCATTCCTCCCGCGTCTCGCGCTGACATGCCTCCCACGGGGTCTCTCCGTCGGCCTCCATCTGGCCCCCGGGGATGGTCCATCGCTTCTTGTAGGTCGGGTTCAGGATGAGCAGACGCCCGTGGCGGTCGTAGATCAGGGCTCCTGCCGAGGCAGGGATCCGCGGGGGCTGGATCTGCAGCACGGGCTAGGCGCTCAGCGTGAGCTTGCGCGGGCCCGGGCGAAAGCCGACGTCGACGAGCAGCGCTTCGAGCGGCGAGCCCACGACGGGCTCGCCGTCCACGCGCTCCAGCGAGAGCTTGCGCCCGCGCGCGCCGGTGATGAACTCGGCGAGCGCCTCGAATGAGGGCCGCAGCCGCACGTCTGCGGGGTCGACGAGCGTGACGATTCCGCGCCCGCCCTTCTCCACGTAGAGCACGGGCTCGGCGCCGGCGAGCACGACATACGCGCCGCGCACCCGTGCGGGGCGGCGCGATTCCTCGTCGCGGCGCGGCCACGGCAGCGCCGCTCCGTAGGGCTGCGCGGGATCGGTCGCGGCGAGCACGAGCGGCGCGGACTCCTCGATCGCGCGCTGCGCGCGCAGGCGCTCGACCGCGCCGGGCAGCGCGAACTGCGCCCCACCGAGGCCTTCGACGAAGTAGCCGCGCCGGCACACGCCGAGCGTCTCGAGCTGCGACAGCGAGTCGTAGAGAATGGAAAAGCCGCCGGGTATCCCCTCGGCGAGGACCTGCTCGCGGGTCACGATGCCGTAGCGCTCGAGCAGCAGCTCGGCGAGCGTGCGGCGGCGAGACTGGGTCGCACCCACCCCTGCCTCCCGCCGGAAGATCGTGTCCGTCAGCGCCCAGCGGCCTTGCACCGTCGGCTGGGCGCCGCCGCGTCGCGTGCTGAACCGGCGCGCGCCGTGGCGTGGCGCGCGCTGAGCCCGCGCGAGCGTCAGCCGCGGCGCGCGCAGCGGCGCGAACGCGTCGTTGGTCACCTCGCCCGCCCAGACGAGGTCCCACAGCGCCTCCTGGACCTCCTCGGGTGAGAGCGCGACCTCGGCGAGCAGGTCGGTGAAGAAGCACGGGGAGGCGGCCAGCCGCTCGCGGATGAGCTCATGCTCGGGCGCGCTCGGCGGCTCCGCCCCGCGCAGGCCGGCCGGTCGCCCGATCGCCTCGGCGTCCTCGCGGAAGTAGAGGGCGACCCGGCCGGTCGTGCGGCCGAGGGTGCCGGCGCCGACCCACACGACCTCGCCCGACGAGCACAGCTGATCCAGCCACGTCGGCGAGTAGGCGCCGACGCGCCGCGGCAGCACGTCGCGCTCCCACACCTCGGCGGGCAGCGCGAGACCCTGCAGCGGGACGAGCACCTCGCGCAGCCCGTCGATCCCGGCGCCGGCGGCGGGGTGCCGGTCGACGCCCTGCCACGACGGCAGGAACGCCGCGAGCGCCCGCTGGTCGGCGGGCTCGATCTCCTTGCGCAGCGCCGCGAGCGAGGCACGGCGCAGGCGGCGCAGCACCTCGACGTCGCACCACTCGCGCTCGGTTCCGCCGGGCCGCAGCTCGCCGCGGACGAGCGCGCCGTCGCGCTCGAGGCGCTGGAGGACCGCGGTGGGATCGACGCCGTAACGCGCCCGTGCTTCGGCGGTCGTGAACGGCCCCCGCGTCGCGGCGAAGCGCGCGAGCAGCTTGCGCAGGGCGTCGGGCACGTCGCCGGTGAAGGCATCGGGCAGGCCGCCGGGCGGCACGGCCCCGAGCGCGTCGCGATACAGCCCCGCGTCGTCGGCCGCGACCCAGCGCGGCTCGCCGCCGATGCGCAGGCGGATCGCGCGGCGCTCGGCCTGCAGCGTGTCGAGCATCGACGCCGTGTCGATGCCGGCGAGCACGCGGTCGCGCACCTCGTCGCCGGTGAGGTCGCCGACACGGCGCAGCACGTCGGCCAGCGCGTCGCGCGTCTCGGCGCGCGTGCGGTCGGAGCGATGCTGCAGGTCGGCCTCGACCTGATCCAGCGCGCCCGGGTCGATGAGCTCGCGCAGCTCCTCCTGACCGAGCAGCTCGCGCAGCAGTTCGCGGTCGAGCGACAGCGCGGCGGCGCGCCGCTCGGCGTTGGGCGTGTCGCCCTCGTACATGTACGTCGCGACGTAGTCGAACAGGAGCGAAGAGGCGAACGGCGAAGCAGTGGGCGTCTCGACCTCGACGAGCGAGAGCTCGCGCGCGTGCAGCCCGCGTAGGAGCTCCGTCAGACCTGGCACGTCGAGGACGTCGCGAAGACATTCCCGGTAGGTCTCGAGGATGATCGGGAAGTCGGGGTAGCGCCGGGCGACATCGAGCAGCGACTGGGACTTCAGCCGCTGCTGCCACAGCGGCGTGCGCTTGCCCGGGTAGGCGCGCGGGATGAGCAGCGCGCGGCCGGCGTTCTCGCGGAACCGCGCGCCGAAGAGGGCGCTGGATGCCAGCTCGGCGACGACCGCGTCCTCGACCTCGTCGGGCTCGACCATCACGAGCTCGGCCCCGGGCGGCTCATCGGCGTCGGGCAGGTGGACGATGATCCCGTCGTCGGACCAGATCGCGTCTGACTCGAGGCCGTACGTGTCGCGGATGCGGCGGCTCAGCGCGAGGCCCCACGCCGCGTGCACACGGCCTCCGAACGGTGTGAGCACGCACAGGCGCCAGTCGCCGATCTCGTCGCGGAAGCGCTCGACGACGATCGTCCGGTCGCTCGGCACGACGCGGGTCGCCGCCTGCTGCTCGAGCAGGAAGTCGAGCAGGTTCTTCGCGGCCAGCGGGTCGAGGTCGTAGTCGGCCTCGAGCGTCTCGGCATCCTGGTCGACCGCCCAGCGGCTGAACGCGCCGATCGCGGCGCCGAGCTCCTTGGGGCGGCCGACGCCGTCGCCCTTCCAGAACGGGATCGCGCCCGGCGCGCCCGGCGCGGGGGTGACGATGACGCGGTCGCGGCCGATCTCCTCGATGCGCCACGTGCTCGCACCAAGCAGGAACGTCTGTCCGGCCCGCGCCTCGTAGACCATCTCCTCGTCGAGCTCGCCGACCCGGCGGCCGTCGGGCAGCGTGACGCTGAACAGGCCGCGGTCGGGGATCGTGCCGGCGTTCGTCACCGCGAGCTGGAGCGCCCCCTTGCGGGGTCGGATCGTGCCGGCGACGCGGTCCCACACGATGCGCGCGCGCAGCTCGCCGAACTCCTGGGACGGGTAGCGGCCGTCGAGCATGTCGAGCACGTTCTCGAGCAGCGGCCGGGACAGCTCGGCGTAGGAGTGCGTGCGCGTGACGAGTGCGGAGAGATCGTCGACCGCGATTGGATCATCCGGCTCGCGGCTCGCCGCGATCGAGACGATGTGCTGGGCGAGCACGTCGAGCGCGTTGCGCGGCACGACCGTCGGCTCGATCTTGCCCTCGCGCATGAGCTTGCAGACGACCGCGCACTCGAGCAGGTCGGCGCGGAACTTGGGGAAGATGCGGCCCTTGGAGACATCGCCCACGTTGTGGCCGGCGCGGCCGATGCGCTGCAGCCCGCGCGCGACGGACTTCGGCGACTCGACCTGGAGGACGAGGTCGACGGCGCCCATGTCGATGCCGAGCTCGAGCGAGCTCGTGGCGACGAGGCACGGCAGCTCGCCGGCCTTGAGCATCTCTTCGACGACGAGGCGCTCCTCGCGCGCGAGGGAGCCGTGGTGCGCGCGGGCGATCTCGCGGGGCGTCCGGGTGCCGGAGGCGGCCACGTGGCCGCCGGAGGCGGGACCCGAGGTGTTCTCTTCTTCCAGGCCCGCGTTGGCGAGCTCGTTGAGGCGCAACGCGAGGCGCTCGGCGCCGCGCCGCGCGTTCACGAAGACGATCGTCGAGCGGTGCTCCTCGATGAGCTGGAGGATCTCGGGATAGATCGCGGGCCAGATCGACCGGCGCGTCGCCTCGTTGCTCGTCCCTGTCAACGGGTCGAGCGGGTCGACGGCCTCTACCGCGACGTGTTCAATGCCGGCAGCGACGTGTCGGCCGGCATCGGGCTCCACCATCGACTCGACCGGGACGTGGATCTTGAGATCGAGCGGCTTGCGGATCCCGGCGTCGACGATCGTGCAGTGGCGGCGCGGGCCCACCATGAAGCGCGCCACCTCCTCGAGCGGGTTCTGGGTCGCGCTGAGGCCGATGCGCTGCGGCTCGTCGCCGGTCTGTAGCGCCGCGAGACGCTCGACGGTGAGCGCGAGATGCGAGCCGCGTTTGGTTGCGGCGACCGCGTGGATCTCGTCGAGGATGATCGCCTCGACACCGGTGAGCATCTCGCGCGCGCCGCTCGAGAGCATGAGGTACAGCGACTCGGGCGTCGTGATGAGGATGTCCGGCGGGTGGCGGCGCATCGCCGCGCGGTCTCGCTGCGGTGTGTCGCCGGTGCGCACGCCGACCGTCACGTCCGCGTGGATGCCGCGCAGCGGAGCGCGCAGGTTGCGATCGATGTCGTAGGCGAGGGCCTTCAGGGGCGAGACGTAGACCAGTCGCGTCAGTCCGGAGGACGGTTCGCGCGCCAGACGGTCCAGTCCCCACAGGAACGCCGCGAGCGTCTTACCCGACCCGGTCGGCGCGGAGATGAGCGTGTGCTCGCCGGTGGCGATCGCCGGCCAGGCCTGTGCCTGCACCTCGGTGGGCGCCTCGAACGCGGAGGTGAACCAGTCCCGGACGGCGGGTGTGAACTGCGACAGCGGCACGGCTTCAGGCTACCTAGCGCTGCATGGCCGAATATCGATCTAGGCACGTGCGGCCGGCGCCGCTAGGTTGCGTCTCAGATGAGCGCATCGACCGCTGCCAGGGTTCGGACGCTGTGGGTGCTGGCCGTCGTCGCGTTCGCCGTGCTCGCCATGCTGAGTATCGGCGCCCAGATGGCTCGCGCGCTCCCGAAGGAGAAGGAGCACGGCAGGTACCTGTCGGCCGCCCCCTCGGCGCTCGAGCGCGCGCGGGAGGAGTCCGGCGTCGAGGGACATCCGCGCACGGCCTTCGCGCTGCCGGGGGCGACGCTGCGCCTGTCACCCGCCGAAATTCTGGCCACCGGCCATCAGAAGCTCACGTTCTCGGTCACGCTCGGCCGCGCCATGTCGACCGGGTCTCTGGAGCTGACGCTGCCGCGCGTCTGGGTCACGCGGTCAAAGGTCAGCGGCCTCGCCTACGCCAGCGTGCCGGCCACGGGGCGCGCGCCGAACGGTCGAGCCGCGGCGCGCCGCGACCAGCGGACGGTCCGGTTCAGGTTCAACGGGGCCCGCGATGGCGACGCGGCGAGCTTTTCGCTCGACGACGTTGGCATTCCGGCCGGCACGTACCGGCTCCCGTACCGCTGGCGCGCGGCCGGCGGCGCGGTGAAGCGCGGCACCGCCAAGGTCATCTTCTTCGCCCCTTCGCGCGAGGGGCACAAGAACGTTCCGGACTGGTTCCGGCTGGCGAACCCGGGCTTCGAGGTCAACGCGACGAACGACAGCGTCACGGAGTCCGAGACGTTCCTCACCGTCGTGCCCGGTGACAAGAACCGCTTCCTCGTCGGCGCCAACGACAACGGCGGCGGTCCGTTCGCCGCGTGGATCACGACCGACGGCGGCCAGACCTTCACGCGCAGGAACATGCCGGCGGCGACCGACGCGCCGGGGACGAACTCGGACGAGACGTCGGACCTGTGCTGCGACCCGACGTCGGCGGCGGATGCGAACGGCAACATCTGGTACGGCGGCCTGTCGCTCGACCACCCATCGAACCCGAGCCGGGCCGTCGTGAACCGCATCGCGGCGGGCACCACGACGTTCCAGCCCAAGACGGTCGGGTTGAAGTTCGGCGCGGGTGGCCAGCAGGACAAGCCGATGATGACGATCGACAACGCGCCCGCGAGCCCGACGTTCGGGCGTTTGTATGTGGTGTGGGACCAGCCCGCGGGCGGCGGCGTCGACGTCGTGATGGTGCAGTGCGACACCGTGCTCAGCGGGGTGCCGCATCCCGAGAACTGCGACGACGCCGACAACTGGACGGCTCCGGCGCGGGTCACGCCCGCCGGCGGCGGGAGCTTCATCTACGCCGACGTCGCGGTGGCGCCCGACGGCAAGGTCTACGTGGTCTGGTGGGATTACTCGGCGAACAACGCGATCCAGGGTGCCGTCTGCAACGCCGCGAGCGTGAACTGCGCCTCCGCAGCGAGCTGGGGCACGCCGTCCGCGATCGCGACGCTCGACGCGACCGGCGGCGCGCCGCTGCCGTTCGCGTGCCCGATCCTCGCGCAACCTGGTGGTCGCGCGTCGACGTCGTCGCAGATCGACATCGACCACTCCGGCGGAGCCAACAACGGTCGCGTGTACGTCACGTGGAGCGATCTGCGGACGGGCAGCGGCGCGACGCGCTGCACCGACAACGGGACACCTCTGCTCACGCATCTGAGCTTCGACAACTTCGTCGCGTCGGCCGTCGGCGCGCTCCCAGGCAGCGCAAACCCGTCGCCGAGCGTCGCAACACGCCTGCTGACCGACGGCGAAGACGGGGGGCAGGCAAGCTCGGACGACTGGTTTGCGTGGCTTGCCGTTGATCAGACCAACGGTCAGGCGTGGGCGGACTTCTACTCGACCCGCCTCGACCCAACCCGCGAGACCACGCACTTCTATGTGCGCAGTGTCACGCCGTCTGGGGGCGGTCACACGCTGGGTCCCCTGAACCGAGTGTCGAGCCAGGCGTCGGACTACAGCAACGAGTCGTGCTGCGACTTCGGTAACCAGTACGGCGACTACACCGGCCTCGACGCGACAGGGGGGATCGCGTATCCGGTGTGGTCAGACAAGCGGGGCGGCCTCGATGGAGAGGCGTTCTCCTACGTCGGCGGGACCGACACGCTCGGTCCCACGACGAATTTCGGCTCGGGCCCGTCCGGCGTGACCGCGGAGACCACGCCGACATTCACGTTCTTCTCCAGCGAGGGCGGGTCGACATTCGAGTGCCAGGTCGACTCGCTCGGCTTCAACCCCTGCACGTCGCCGGCAACGACGGACCTCCTGAGCGACGGTGGACATAGTTTCGACGTTCGCGCCACCGACACGTCAACAAACGTCGGTCCGGTGGCGACCCGCGGCTTTACGGTCGACACGAGTCCGCCACCGCCGCCTCCGCCACCGCCGCCTCCGCCGCTACCACCTCCGCCGCCCCCACCGCCACCACCACCCGTGGACAACGCGAGCTTCGCGAGCTCCCCCAAGAGCCTGCGGGTGGCGAAGACCGGACGCTTCACCTTCTCGTTCACCGCGACCAAAGGCCGCAGCGGAAAGATCACGATCACGAGCACGAAGAAGGTCAAGATCGGCGCGAAGAAGGTCAAGATGAAGCTCGGAACCAAGACATTCACGGTTCCCGCGAGCGGCACGGAGACGGTCAAGTACAAGCTGTCGAGCAAGAACCTCAAGGCGCTGAAGAAGCACAAGAGCCTAAAGTTCGCGATCGCTGTCACGGTGGGCGCCAAGACCTTCAGCGCGAAGCTCACGCTGAAGCCGCCGAAGCAGCACTAGGCACCAACCATTGGAGCGTTTGCGCATCATGCGTATTGAGCCGCGCCTCGGAGCGCTGTTGCTGGCCTTCATTGCCCTTGCCGTCTGCGCGTCGGCCGCGCAAGGCGCTACGCATGGAACGCCGCACCGGGGCTCGATCGGCGTGCAGCGGACGATGAGCGACATCCAGGTCGCCGGGCTCGCCACCCCGCCGCGGCAGCGACGCGTCCTTCCGCTGCGCACGAACCCGAGTCGCCGCTCGCTGCGCGTCCGGCCGGGCGTCCCGTCGCGGGCCCAGCGCCCCGCGCTCGGGCCCAGGACCGCGCTGACCTCGTCGTTCAACTTCGCCGGGCCGACGCTCGCGGCCTCGGGCGCCTTTCCGCCGGACACGATGGGCGCGGTCGGGCCGTCGCAGTTCATCGTCGCCATCAACGGCCGCTTCCGCAGTTACAACAAGACGACGGGCGCTGCCGACGGCGTGCTCAACGTCGATCCGGACGTGTTCTTCTCGAGCGTCGAGACGCCGATGGTTGCGAATTTCACCTCGGACCCGCTCATCCGCTTCGACCGCCTCTCGCAGCGCTGGATCATCGTTATGATCGACGTTCCCGGGCAGGTCGGCGATCAGGAGAACCGCGTCATGATCGCGCGCTCTGACGGGCCGGTCATCAGCGGGACGACGGTCTGGACGTTCTTTCAGTTCGCCGAGGACGCCGGCGGCGGGGCGGACAACCTGTTCGCCGACTACCCGACGCTTGGCGTGGACGCGAACGCGCTCTACCTCGGGATGAACATGTTCACGCTCGACACCGGCGCGTTCTCGAAGACGAACATGTACGTCGTGCGCAAGTCGTCGATCCTGGGCGCCGGACCGGTCGTCGTGACGCGCTTCGACGGTGCGGTCGGTACAGGCCCCGGGCCGTACACGCCGCAGGGGGTCGACAACTTCGATCCGGCGGCGACGACCGGCTACTTCGTCGGCGTCGACAACGCCGTGTTCAGCCAGCTCGACGTGCGCAAGGTGACCACCCCCGGGGGGACGCCGACGCTGTCGGGCAACCTCAACGTGACGGTCCCGACGACCGCGTTCCCGACGAGCGTCGACCATCTCGGCAACACCGGCGGCACCAGCGGCCGCCTCGACGCGCTCGACGATCGCCTGTTCGCCGCGCAGTTGCGGGGGACGCACCTCTTCACGGCGCACAACATCGGGGTCAACAGCTCCGGGGTGGGGAGCAGCTCGCCGACCCGCGACGCCTCGCGGTGGTACGAGCTCGACGTCTCCGGGACGCCGTCGCTCGTGCAGAGCGGCACGCGGTTCGATCCAGCCGCGACGAATCCCAAGAGCTACTGGATCCCGACGGTTGCCGTGTCGGGGCAGGGCATCATGGCGATCGGCGGCAGCGTCGCGGGCCTGGCGCACCACGCCGACGCGTGGTTCTCGTCCCGGTTGCCCGGCGATCCGGCGGGCCAGCTCGACGCGGCGACGGAGTACACCGCCACCGCGTCGGCGTACAACCCGGCGGGCGATCCCGGACCGCCGCGGCGCTGGGGCGACTTCTCGATGACGAGCGTCGACCCCGATGACGACATGACGATGTGGACGATTCAGGAGTACACGTCTTCGACGGACATCTGGGGCACGCGCATCGCCCGCCTGACGGCGCCGCCGCCCGCGGCCCCGACGAGTACCACGCCCCCAAACGTCGGCGCGGGCCAGGCCTCGGTCGTGGTCACGGTCACCGGCAGCCGGTTCTTCGATCCGGGCGCGGGGTTCACCGATCGCCTGCAGGCAGCCGTGGGCTGCGGGATCACGGTCAACGGGGTCAGCTACACGAACCCGACCACCGTGGACCTCGACCTCAACACGACCGCCGCGACCGGCGGTCCCTGTGACGTGACGATCACCAATCCCGACGGCCAGGCAGCGACCGGGACCGGAATCCTCGGGCTCGGAGGCTCGCCGCCGCCACCGCCTCCGCCTCCGCCACCACCTCCTCCGCCTCCGCCGCCGCCGCCACCGCCGCCACCACCTCCGCCGCCGCCGCCACCACCACCGCCGCCACCGGTGCTGCCGGACATGGCCAGCTTCACCGGTTCGCCGACGAGCCTGCGCGTGTCGAAGAAGGGGAAGTTCAGCTACTCGTTCACCGCGACGCCCCTGCGCTCCGGGAAGATCACGATGACGAGCACGAAGAAGGTGAAGATCGGCTCGAAGAAGCGCAAGATGAAGCTCGGCCCCAAGAGCTTCACGGTGCCCGCAGGCGGCAAGGTGAAGGTGACGTTCAAGTTGTCGAGTAAGAACCTCAAAGCGTTGAAGAAACGCCCGAGCATCAAGTTTGCGGTCCTGGTCACCGTCGGCACCCACACCTTCAACACCAAGCTCACGCTGAAGCGGCCGAAGAAGACGTAGGCGATGAGACGCTAGACGTCGCTGATCTCACCGGCGCGTGCGAGGACGCCGTCGAGCATCCCCGCCGTCAACACGCCGGTGAACGTGTTCTGCTGGCTGGGGTGAAAGCAGCCCAGGAGCACTGGGTGCGGCGGGTCGAGATGCAGTTCGGCGCCGTGGCCGAAGCGCGGACGCGGCCGCGGGAGCGCTGCGCCTCGCTGCGCCGTCAGGCGCAGCCCCGCGGCCCATGCGAACGCGCCCAGGCAGACGATGACGCGTACGTGCCCGAGCAGCTCGAGCTCGCGCGCGGCGTAGGGCAGGCACGCGTCGCGCTCGGCCGGCGTGGGCTTATTGGCGGGCGGCGCGCAGCGGACCGCGGCCGTGATCCAGGCGTCGCTGAGCCGCAGCCCGTCGCCGGCGCGAACCGACGTGGGCTGGTTGGCGTACCCGGCGCGGTGCAGCGCCGCATACAGGAAGTCGCCGGAGCGATCGCCCGTGAACACCCGTCCCGTGCGGTTGGCCCCATGGGCGGCGGGCGCAAGACCGAGGACGAGGACACGGGCGTCGGGATCGCCGAAGCCCGGGATCGGCCGGCCCCAGTAGGCCTCGCCCGCGAACGACGCGCGCTTCTCGCGGGCGACGAGCTCGCGCCATTCGACGAGCCGCGGGCAGCGACGGCACCCGACGATCTCGCGCTCGAGCTCCGCGAGGGGGCCGGTCAAGCGGGCGGCTGGGAGAGCAGCCCGATGATGAGGCGCTCGATGAGCGGCAGCAGGTCGAGCATCTGCTCGGGATGGCCGGTGCGCAGCTGGCGCGAGACGAGCTCGAACGTCGCGCCGACGATCGCGAAGGCCTCGTCGGGCGAGTGGTAGGCCGGGCCGCCGTTGCGCTTGGCCGCCTCCTTGGTCTCCTCGTACATGACCTGGGCGAAGCCGCCGAGCGCCGCGTCGCGCATCTCGGCGATGCGCGGACCGGCGCCGACGGTCTCGACGAGGATCGCCTGCGCCATCGTCGGATGGGTTTCGATCGACTCGAGGATCGCGCGCAGCCCCGCGCGGTGTCGCTCCTCAAACTCGCGGTCGGCCCCGCGCGACGCGCCCATCAGCGCCTCGAGCAGCGTCGCCGACGCGTACTCGAAGAGCGCGAGCAGGCACTCCTCCTTGTTGGCGAAGTGCTCGTAGAACGTGGCCTTCGACATCCCGGCGCGGCGGCTGATCGCCTCGGCGCTCGCCTCGGCGTAGCCGACATTGGAGAAGACCTCGGCGGCGGCGTCGAACAGCCGGTGCTTTTGGACTTCGAGCCGGACCTCGAGCGGAGGAGCGTGGCGGCCGCGGGGGATCGGCAACTGTGCGGACGTGCGGTCTGTCACCACGCCGCAGTGTAGATAGGCTCCCGGCCGATGAGAACGGCCGCCGTCCTGTGCGCCCTGCTCGTGGCCGTCTCCGCGGCCGGGTGCGGCGCGGGCTCGACGGACTCCTCGAAGGGCTTCAGCGGCGAGAAGCGCACGGTCGCCAAGGCCGTCGAGAACTTCGAGCAGGCCTCCCGCGACGGCAACGAGAAGCGGATCTGCACGGAGCTTCTGTCCGGCACGCTGCTCGCGGCGCTCAAGAAGCAGGGGACGAACTGCACGACGGCGGTCAAGGAGGCGCTCAAGGACACCGACTCGTTCGACCTCAAGGTGAAGGGCGTCACGATCAGCGGCCCGCGCGCGAGCGTCAAGGTGGAGTCCGGCAGCTCCTCAGACAAGAAGACCGACACGCTGACGCTCGAGCGCGAGGGCTCGACCTGGAAGATCTCCTCGCTCGGCGCCGCCGGCTGAGCCGGCGTCAGTCCGAGATCCGCGTGCCGTACTGGCGCTCGTAGTACTCGCGGTAGTCGCCCGAGCGGATCGGCTCCCACCACGCGGCGTTGTCGCGGTACCACTGCACGGTGCGGTCGAGGCCGTCGTCGAAGCGCACCGCCGCCTCCCAGCCCAGCGCACGCACCTTCTCTGACCCCAGCGAGTAGCGGCGGTCGTGCCCGGGGCGGTCGGTGACGTACTCGATGAGCTCCTCGCCGGCGCCGCACAGCTTGATGATGCGCCGTACGACCTCCATGTTCGGGCACTCGTCCGGGCCGCCCACGTTGTAGGCCTCGCCGGGCTCGCCATGCGCGAGCACGTGCCCGATACCGCGCGCGAAGTCCTCGACGTAGAGCCAGTTGCGCACCTGCATGCCGTCGCCGTAGACCGGCAGGCGGTCGCCGTGCAGGG
Organism: Solirubrobacteraceae bacterium; assembly: GCA_033855075.1. Lineage (GTDB taxonomy): Bacteria > Actinomycetota > Thermoleophilia > Solirubrobacterales > Solirubrobacteraceae > CADCVQ01. The sequence continues at coordinate 18,774 of JAWVGM010000039.1, forward strand.
CGTTGAGCACCATGAGCGGGATGAGCTTCTCGGGGTACTGGTACGGGCCGTAGTTGTTCGAGCCGCGGCAGATGAGCGTCTCGAGGCCGAACGTGTGGAAGTAGCTTCCGACGAGCAGGTCGGCGCCGGCCTTCGTCGCGCTGTAGGGCGAGGACGGGGCGAGCGGGGACGCCTCGGTGAACGAGCCGTCCTCGATGGAGCCGTACACCTCGTCGGTGGAGACCTGCACGTAGCGCACGCCGTGCGCGCGCGCGGCCTCGAGCAGTACCCACGTGCCCACCGCGCTCGTCGTGACGAACGCGTCCGGCTCGGCGATCGAGCGGTCCACGTGCGTCTCGGCGGCGAAGTTCACGACCGCGTCGGCTCCGGCGATGGCCTCGCCCACGGCGGCGGCGTCCTCGATCCCGGCATGGACGAACTCGACATCGAGGCCGTCGAGGTTCTCGCGCCGGCCGGCGTACGTGAGCTTGTCGAGCACGACGATCTCGTCACCGTGCTCGCGCAGGCGAACGCGGACGAAGTTCGAGCCGATGAACCCGGCGCCGCCGCAGACGAGGAGCTTCACGAGACCGCTCCGCTGCGCTTCGCTCTCGGACTCGCAGCTCCGGCTTCGCTTCGGCGCTCGTCCACGCCCCGTCGTAGGTAGTCGGCCACGCCCCGCTCCCACGGCGGGAGCGTCAGCGGGTCGGCGCGCTCTGTGCCGAGCACGCTGTAGGCCGGGCGGGGCGCGGCTCGCGGGAACGCGGCGCTCGTCGTAGGCAGGACGCGGCAGTCGATCCCGGCGCGGTCGAAGACCTCGAGCGCGAGCTCGTTCCACGAGCACGAACCGGCCCCGGCGATGTGGTGGATGCCGGTCTCGTCCGGTCGCTCGGCGAGCTCCACGAGCGCGCCCGCGAGATGGCCCGTCCATGTCGGGCAGCCCACCTGGTCGGTCACGACCGAGACCTCGTCGCGCTCGGCGCCGAGGACGAGCATCGTGTCGACGAAGTTGCGCCCGCCCGCACCGAACAGCCAGGCGGTGCGGACGATCGCGTGCCGCGGGTTGGCCGCCGCGACCTCGCGCTCACCGGCGAGCTTCGTCTCGCCGTAGGCGCCGAGCGGTCTGACCGGGTCGGACTCGAGCCACGGCTCGCGCGCCGCGCCGTCGAAGACGTAGTCCGTGGAGACGTGGACGATCTGGGCGCCGATCTCGGCCGCGGCCGCCGCGACGTTCCCCGCGCCCGTGCCGTTGACCGCCAGCGCCGCCGCGCGGTGGGACTCGGCGCCGTCGACGTCCGTGTACGCGGCGCAGTTGACAACGGCCTTCGGGCGCTGCTCGGCGAACAGCCGCCGCACGGCCTCGGGCTCGGTCACGTCGAGCTGCGCCCGGGTCGCGGCGTAGACGTCATGACCCAGCCGCGCTGCGGCGTCGATGACCGCGCGACCGAGCATCCCGCCCGCTCCGGTGACGAGCAGCTTCATCGCGAGGGATCCCGATCGACTTCGATTGGGGCGATGGACGAGTGATGGCTCGAAGTCACAGGATCCCGATCTCCGAGTTGTCGCCGACCATGAAGCGGTACGCGCGCGGCTGGCGCACCCCGCGCGAGATCGTCACGTTGCGCCCGAGCAGCGAGGACTCCATGCGTCCCTCGAGGTTGCGCACGGACGAGCCGGCGAGCAGGATCGAGTGCTCGACCTCGGCCTCGCAGATCACGCAGTCCTCGCCGATCGCGGTGTACGGACCGATGTAGCAGTCGGTCAGCTGGGCGCCGGCGCCGATGATCGCCGGGCCGCGCACGCTCGTGCGCTCCAGGCGCGCGCCGGGCTCGACGACGACGCGCCCGTCGCACTGGGAGTCGATGAGCTCGCCCTCGACGCGCGGCTCGATGCGATCGAGGATGAGCCGGTTGGCCTCGAGCATGTCGTCCAGGCGCCCGGTGTCCTTCCACCAGCCGCGGACGATGTGCGGCTCGACGCGTTTGCCGCCGTCGACGAGGTACTGGATCGCGTCGGTGATCTCGAGCTCGCCGCGCGCGCTGGGCTCGATCGCCCGCGAGGCGTCGTGGATGCCCGCGGTGAACATGTAGACGCCGACGAGCGCGAGATCGGTCGCCGGCTCGCGCGGCTTCTCGATGAGCCGGACGACGCGGTCGCCGTCGAGCTCGGCGACGCCGTAGTTCTCGGGATCGGGAACCGGCGTGAGGAGGATCAGCGCATCCGGCGAGCTTGACCGGAAGGACTGCACGAGGTCCGTGATGCCGCCCTGGAGCAGGTTGTCGCCGAGGTACATCACGAACGGCTCGGCGTCGAGGTAGGACTCGGCGGTCAGGACCGCGTGCGCCAGGCCGAGCGGCGCGTCCTGCTCGACGTACGTGATGCGCACGCCGAAGCGCGATCCGTCACCGGCTGCGGCGCGGATCTCGCCGCCCGTCTCGGGCGCGATGATGATCCCCACGTCCTCGATCCCCGCCTCGGCCATCGCCTCGATGCCGTAGAAGAGGACCGGCTTGTTCGCCACGGGCACGAGCTGCTTGGCGCTCGTGTGGGTGATCGGCTGCAGACGCGTGCCCTTGCCGCCGGAGAGGATCAGGCCCTTCATCTAATACACCCCGGCCGCGAGCTTGCGGTGATCCCACGTCGCACGGTCACGCTCGATGAACTGAAGCGCGACGCGCTTTGGCGCCTGTGCGCGGACCATCGCGCGCACGTCGTCAGACAGGTCGTCTGAGCCGTCCGCGCGGTAGCGGTCAAAGAGCTCCATGCCGAGTGCCTCGACAACTTCGGTATCGCGATGGATGGTCACCTCGGTCTTCAGCATGACGCCGCGGAGTTGTTCGTACTCGCTGCCGGTCTCGACCTCGAGCGTCGCGCGCGCGTCGCGCTCGAGATTGCGCACCTTCTGGGATTTGGCAAACGTCCACGCCCAGATCGTCCCGTCACGTACGACGTACCACAGCGGCATGAGGTGCGGGAAACCGTCGCGGCCGTTGGTCGCGCAGATGACCGTTCGCTCCCGGTCCAAGAACCCGGCGACCTCGTCCTCGGTCATCCGGATCTGCTTACGGCGACTCACGGGCGGGACTGTAGTTAGTCCCGCCCGGAGTACTCGTGTTTCGGCCTACGGTCGTCGCGAGCGACGACCTTCGGACGACGTCATTGCTATGGCCTGAACGTGTCGTTGAACACGTACTTGACCTCGCAACCCTTCGAGGCGTTGCGCTCGAGGTGGTTCAGGCGCACCTTGTCACGGCCGCTGCCGCAATTGACGTGCGCCTTC
>JAWVGM010000040.1:0-16935 GCA_033855075.1 Solirubrobacteraceae bacterium
TCTCGCGCGAGAACAGCGCGACGGCGCGGCCGTGTTCGATCGAAGCGTTCTCGGCGATGTTCGCGACGAGTGCCGACTTCCCGATGCCCGGCCGGGCGGCGATGATGATGAGGTTGCCCGGCTGAAAGCCGCCCGTGATGTCGTCGATGTCGCGGAAGCCCGAGGGCGTTCCCGTCAGCGCCGTGCCCTCGCGCGACAGGCGCTCCATCTTCTTCAGCTCGTCCTGGAGGATCTCGTCGATCGAGCGGAAGTCCTTGCGGCGGTCGTCGTGGGCGACCTCGAGCATCGCGCGCTCGGCCCGCTCGACGAGGTCGCGCGGTGGCGCCTCGTGGTTGAGCACCGAGGCCTGGATCTCGTAGGTCGTGCTCAGCAGGCGGCGCATGAGCGCGTGCTCGCGGACGATCTGGGCGTAGCGGCGGATGCCGCCGAGGCCGGGCACGCCGCCCGTGAGCTCGTCGATCGCGGCCTTGCCGCCCGCGTCGTCGAGGTTGCCGGCCGCGCGGAGGTGTTCGCTGACGGTCAGGACGTCGATCGGCTCGCTCTCGCGGTACAGCGACAGCATCGCCTCGTAGATCACGCGGTGGCGCTCGCGGTAGAAGTCCTCGGGCTTGAGGCCCTCCTCGATGACGAGGCCGTACATCGCGCGGTCGGAGAGCAGGATGCCGCCGAGCACGGACTGCTCGGCTTCGAGCGAGTGCGGCGGCGCGACGCCGGTGGCGACCTGAGCGGGGCGAGCGGGGTCGAAATCGGGCGGCTGATCGGGGAAGCGGTTCACGCGCACCGCAGCCTAGGCGGCGATCGCCGTCGCGTCGCGAACGCCGCGAGGGAGAATCCGCTCTCCCCGTACGAATTGAATGGACACGAACATATGTTCGCAGAGCGGGCGGACGGAGCGCACGACATACCGGGCCATTAGGTCGCTGCCTGAGGATGGGCGGCCGTGCGCCGACTCATCGCCGCCCTGCGCCGCAGCGTGCTGTTCGAGATCGTCTTCACGGTCGTCGTCGCGCTCGGTCTCGCCATCACGGTGCAGGCGTACGCGGTCAAGCCCTACCGGATCCCGAGCGCCTCGATGATGCCGACGCTCAAGGTCGGCCAGCGTGTCGTCGTCGATCGCTTCAGCCATCGCCTCGGCGCGACGCCGGAGGTCGGGCAGATCGTCGTCTTCCGCCCGCCGAAGGGCGCGGACGACGAGGTCTGCGGCAACTCGCATCAGGGCGGCGACACGCGCTTCCCGTGCGGGCAGCCGGTGAGCCAGCAGGACCCGACGACGTTCATCAAGCGGGTCGTCGCCGTCGGTGGCGACACGATCGCGATCAAGGACGGGCACGCCATCCGCAACGGGAAGCTTCAGTCAGAGCCGTTCATCGCGCCGTGTGGCGGCGGTATCGGCTGCGACTTCCCGCGGGCGATCCGCGTGCCCAAGGGCAGCGTCTTCCTCATGGGCGACAACCGCGGCGAGTCCGACGACAGCCGCTTCTGGGGCCCGGTTCCGACGTCCTGGATCATCGGCCGCGCGTTCGCCACGTACTGGCCGCCCGCCCGCATCGGCGGCGTCTAGATCTCGCTTCAGGCCTCCTCGTCAGGCCAGCGGCCGTGGAGGTCGTAGTAGTCGCGCGCCGCCTCTTCGGCGTCGCGTTCGGCGTGCCCGCCGCCGGCGAACTTCGCTAGGACGACGATCGATGCGATGCCGCCGACGACGCCGATGACGGACCAGACGACATCGGCGATGGTCGCGAGCGGCAGTGGCTACTTCTTCTCGACGACCATCGTCTTGATGGACGCGGTCACGCCCTCGGCGACCTCGACGACGACGACGTAGGTGCCGACGTTGCGGATCGGCTCATCGAGGTGCACCTTGCGCCGGTCGATCGTGACGCCGCGGGCCTCGGCGATCGCGTCGGCGATGTCCTGGTTCGTGACCGAGCCGAAGAGGCGCCCGTCGTCGCCGGCCTGCTGGCTGATCGTCAGCACGGTGCGGTTGAGCGCCTCGGCGTCGGCCGACGCCTTGTCGACGGCGACCTGCGCCGCGCGGTCGGCGGCCGCGGCGCGCCGGCTGGCGGCGTCGAGGGCGCCGCGCGTCGCGGGCTGAGCGAGCTTGCGCGGGATCAGGTAGTTGCGCAGGTAGCCCTTGGAGACGTCGACGACGTCGCCGCGTCCGCCGAGATGCTCGACGTCCTTGAGGAGGATGGCCTCGGGCATCGTGGCGCTAACGGTCGTCGCGGCCGCGGCGGCCACCGCGTTCGCGCTCGGCGTCGTCGCGACCGCCCTCGTTGACGTAGGGCAGGAGCGCGAGCTCGCGGGCGCGCTTGACGGCTCGGGCGATCTGGCTCTGATGACGGCGGCAGGCCCCGGTGATGCGGCGCGAGCGGATCTTGCCCTTCTCGGAGATGAACTTGCGCAGGGTCGCCGTGTCCTTGTAGTCGACCTGGGCGATCTTCTCCTTGCAATACGGGCAGGGCTTGCGCCGGCCGCTGCCGGGTCCACCCTTCTTGGTGTCACGTCGGCGCGTGGGCTTGCCACGATTGCGCTGCTTGGCCACTGTCTGAAGTCCTCGTCTGGGTGCGTTGTCGGATGCGCGCGGCGGGGCGCGCGGGCTCGTCATTGTGGCACGCGCCCGCCGTCAAGCGCCCCGCGGCCCGCACAGGCGGGCCCGGAACGCACGGCGGCCGGGCACGAGGCCCGGCCGCTGGAGAGGTGTCTGCTGCTACGGGGCAGACACGACTTCTGTGCAGATCAGCCGATCAGAACGGGATGTCGTCGTCGCTCGCGGCGCCGCCACCGCCGCCCGAGGGGACGGGCTGGAAGTCGTCGGTGTTCGCGGGGACGTCCGAACGCGGCGTGAAGCCGTTCTCGCCGCTGCCGCCACCGCTCTCGTCGCGGCCGCCGCCGAGGAACTGGACGGAGTCGGCGATGATGTCGATCGACTCGCGCTTGTTGCCGCTGTTGTCCTGCCACTCGCGCCACTCCAGGCGGCCGTCGATGGCGACAGGGCGGCCCTTGCTGAGGAAGCGCGCGCAGTTCTCGCCCTGGGCGCCCCAGACGGTGACCGAGAAGTAGTTGGGCTTGTCGCCCCACTCGCCGTCGGCGGCCTTGCGGCGCGTGTTCGTGGCGATGCGCAGCGAGCAGACCGACGTGCCGCTGTTCGGGAGCGAGCGCAGCTCGGGGTCGCGGGTGAGGTTGCCGGTCAGCACCACGCGGTTGATGTTCACGGAGCTCATGGTGGTGAGGTTCCTTTCAGTGGCCGAAGTTCGTTTTGGTTGGCGTCGCGGACGGCTGCCCGCGAGCGGCCCGGGGGCGACGTGTGATCAGCGTGCCACAACGAGTGGATGCCACGCACGATCAAATGCAGTTTGGGCGCAATCAAGCCCGCGTGTTGCGACGAACGCGTGGTGATACGCGAGCTACTCCGCGTCGCCGGCGGGCACGACGGGTGCTTCGGGCGCGTCCGGCACAGCCTCTGCCTCGGGCTCCGCGGCCGCCGCGACGGCGACGGGCTCGGCGCCTGCCGGGGGCGCCTCGACGATGCCCGTCGGGCGCGGCTCGGGCCGGCTTGCGGGCGGGGCCGGCGTGCCGGGCTTCAGCTTGATGATGCGAAAGCGCACGACGCCGTCCGTGATGCGCAGCGTGCGCTGGAGGCGCTCGAGGACCTCGCGCGTCGCGTGGAACTGGAGCAGGTGGTACTCCGCGTCGGTCTTGTGGCGGATCTCGTACGCGGTCTGGCGTACGCCCCAGTCCTGGCGGTTGACGATCTCGCCGGCGGTGCCGATCGTCTGCTCGACGCCGGACAGCACCTTGGCGCGCTGGTCGTCGGGCGCGGCGCTGTCGAGCATCAGCACGAGGTCGTAGAGGGGATCGATGGCAGCCATGAAGTCGGGCCCAGGGGGCGGCGGCGCATGATAGCGATCGGGGGGCGAATCCCTCCGGGCCTGCGCCTAGGAGACCTATGGAGGCCGACCGCCCGCCGCCGCTGCACGCGCGCGTGCGCTGGGGAAACGTCGCGCGCGCAGCCGCGCTGGCGGTGCTCGCCGGGGTGGTCGTGGCGTGGCCGGCGCTCCAGCGCGCGGATCCGGCGCTGCCGCCGGCGCAGCCCGTGCCCGTCACGCCCGCTCGCCCGCCTGCGCGCGAGCCCGGGCAGCCGGACGCGACGCCGGCGCCGGCGTCCACGGTGCCCGAGTTCGCCGCGCCGCATTCGCGGAGGGCCGCGCCGCGCAGACGCCACGCTCGCCGCCACCACCGCCACCGCGACAAGCGGCAGATCCCGCCGAGCGCGCGACCGGCTCCGATCAGGCCGCCCGCGCCCGCCCGTCCACCGCCCGCCCGTCCGCCGCCCGTCCGGGCGGACCCGCCGCCGCCCGCGCCGCCCGCGCCGCCCGCGCCGCAGGGTGCGCCCGAGTTCAGCCTCGGCTAGGGCGCGAAGAGCATCGTTAAGACCCGGGGTGCGGGGTGGCGGGGGGACGCCTGTCCCGAACGGACGAAATGCCGAGATGGGTCAAAGCCACGCATAGCGTGGTTTTCATCGGTGTCGACGTGCGGGGACCGCGGCGGCGCCAACTCCCTCGTCCTTCTCGCCGCTGCTCTGAACGTCAGCCCGTCTTGACCTTCGCCGCGCCCTTCTTGCGGATGTCCGTGAGCTGCTCGTCGATCCAGTCGCCCGGGTCACGCGCCGTGACCGCGTCCTTCAGGCCGTTCGCGCGTCGCTCGCGCTCGTCGGCGCTCATCGTCAGCGCGGTGTAGATCGCGTCGGCCGTCTCCTTGATGTCGAACGGGTTGACGCTCAGCGCGTATTCCCCGAGCTCCTCGTGGGCGCCCGTGTTCTCCGACAGGATCGACACGCCGTTGCGCTCGTTGACGAGCGGTCCCTCCTTCGCGACGAGGTTCATTCCGTCAAACATCGCGTTGACGATCATCACGTCGTAGTTCTTGTACGCCGCCACGGCCTCCTCGAGGTCGTCGCGCAGCTTGAGCTGGATCGGCATCCAGTCCGGCGTCCCGTGGCGGTGGTTGACGATCGCCACGACCGCCTCGATGCGCTCGAGGTACTCCTGGTACTCGGGCACGTCCATCCGCGAGGGCATGAGCTGGGCGATGAACGTCACCTTCTCGTGGAACTCCGGGTGCTCCTCGAGGAACTGGTCGAACGCCGTGAAGCCGCGCAGGACGTTCTTCGACAGATCAGCGCGGTCGACGCGCAGGATGATGTGCTCGCGGCGGCGCCGCTGGAGCTCGGCCTCGAACTCGAGCGTGCGCTCGCTGCGGGCGACCTGGCGCGTCGCCTCGTAGTCGATCGGCAGCGGGTACGCGCGCACCCACACCTCGCGCCCGTCCACGTGGACGATGCCGCGCTCGAAGTCGACCTCGACGTCGTCGAGCAGGTCGCGGCAGCCCTGCAGGAAGTTCCACTGGTACGAGGGCGTGTGAAAGCCGACGATATCGTTGGCCAGGACGCCCTTGAAGATCTCCGTGCGTATCCGCTTGGGCAGGACGCGCCAGGCGTCGGGCTGTGTCCACGGGATGTGGATGAAGTGATGCAGGAAGACGTCGGGTCGCGCCGCGCGCACGATGGTCGGCAGCGTGTAGAGGTGGTAGTCGTGGACCATGACGACCGGGTCGGTCTCGTCGGCGATCTGCTCGACGACCGCGGCCGCAAGGTCCTCGTTGACGACCTTGTAGCCGCGCTCGTAGGCCTCGACCTCGTTCTCGCGGATGTCCGGCGCGTTGGAGAGATCCCAGAGGTAGTGCTGGATGAACCAGAGCATCGGGTTGGCGACCACGTTGTAGAAGAGGTCGTAGGCCTCGGGATCGGACGTGACGAGGCGCACCTGGTACTCGCCGCCGTCGGTGGTACGCACCTCGAACGGCTGCCCGCCGGTCTCCTGCGCCTTGGCGATGTCTCCCTCGCTCATCGCCGACGCGATCCACACGGCATCGCGATGGGAGGCCAGCCCCGTGAGCGCTGTCACGAGACCGCCGCCGCCGCGCGTGAACGACCCGTCGGCGTCGAACGTCACCGGGCCGCGGTTGGAGACGAGGACAAGCGGGCCGCTGTCGGAGGAGCTGGTGCTCTGGGCGGTCACGTCGAGACTGTTACCCGCCAGCGCCCGAACATCTGCCTCGAGTCCCTAGGGATTGACCGGCACCGTCTGTTGCGGGCGCGTGCCGAGCGTGACCTGGACGTCGCGCGGCTTGCCGTCGCGGTAGATCCGCATCGTCACCGTGTCGCCAGGGGCGTGGCGCAGCAGCGCGACGCCGAGCTCGGCCTCCGTCTTGAGCGTGTGCCCGTCGACCGCCACGATGATGTCGCCCCCGTTGTTCACCGTGCGCGCCTGGAAGCGCTGCGCGTCGCTGCCGGCCTTCAGCCCGGCCTTGTCGGCCGGTCCGCCGCTGACGACCTCCTGGACCCAGGCGCCGATCGTGACCGGCAGCCGGAAGCGGCGCGCGAGCTGCGGGTAGATCGGCGAGGTCGACACCCCGAGGTAGGCGTAGCGAACCGTGCCCTTGCTGCGCAGCGCGTTCAGCGTGCGCCGGACCATGTCGACGGGAACGGCGTAGCCCACGCCCTCGCCACCTCCCGACGTGGATTGGATCTGCGAGTTGATGCCGAGCACCTGTCCCGCCGCATTGACGAGCGGACCGCCCGAGTTGCCGTGGTTGATCGCCGCGTCGGTCTGGATCGCGCCGGCGATCTCAAAGCCCGTCAGCGACTTGATCGACCGGTTGACCGCAGACACGACGCCGACCGACAGCGACTGCGGCTCGCCGAACGGCGAGCCGATCGCCGCGACCGGCGATCCGACCTGGAGGTCGTGCGCGGTGCCGAGCGGGAGCGGCCGCAGCGTCAGGCCGGCGGTCTTGATCTTCAGCAGCGCGACATCGGCGTTCGGGTCAAAGCCGACGATCGTCGCCGGTACCTGGTTGCCATCGGCGAACGCGACGTAGACCTCACGGGCCTTGCGGATCGAGCGGCCCTCGCCGGTCGTGACGACGTGGGCGTTCGTCGCGATCTCGCCGCTCGCGTCGAGGACGAACCCGGAGCCGAGCCCCTGACCGTCCCCGGCGCCGACGGAGCCCCCGCCGCCGCTCAGGACGCTGAACACGGTCACGACCCCGGGCGCCTCGCGCCTGTAGATCGCGCGCGGATCGAACGCCACCCGCCCTCCGCGCTCCACGATCTCGACGGTCGTGGTGCGCTCGACGGTCGTCGCCCGGCCGGAGCCGCCGTCTCCCGATCCGCCGCACGCGCTGACCGCCAGCGCCGCGACGCCGGCGACGAGAGCGCTGAGGGCTCTCACGCCGGCAGCTCCAGGGAGAAGGTCGTGCGCCCGGGCTTTGCCTCGACCTCGAGCGCGCCGTTCATCCGCTCCGCGAGCTCTCTCGCGATCGCGAGCCCGAGGCCCGAGCCCTGGGCGTCGTCGGAGGTGAAGAACGGCTCGAAGATGCGCTCCGCGGTGTCGCCGGCGATGCCCGGCCCGAAGTCGCTCACGGCGAGGCGCGCGGAGCCGTTCTCGCGGGCGGCCGTGACGATCACGTCGGTGCCCGATGGCGTGTGGGTCAGCGCGTTGTCGATGAGGATCCGCAACACCTGCGCGACGCGCTCAGGATCGCAGACCAACCTGATCGGCTCGTCGGCCAGGCGCAGCACGAGCTCGGACTCGTGCTTGTCGACCGCGGGAGCGAACTCGGACGAGACGATGCGCGTGATCGTGCCGAGGTCGGTGGTCTCCGGACGCAGCTCCAGCGAACCGGCCTCCAGGCGCGAGAGGTCGAGCAGGTCGGTCGCGAGCTTGCCGAGGCGATCGACCTGGCCGCGCAGCTCGCCGACGAACTGGCGCCGCGTCTCGTCATCGAGGTCCTCGTCCTGGAGCAGCTCGAGAAAGCCGCCGAGCGAGAAGATCGGCGTGCGCAGCTCGTGCGACGCCGTGGCGATGAAGCGTCGTCGCGCGCGCTCGACCTGAGCGAGCTGGCGTTGCATGTCGTCCAGCGCGCGGGAGAGCTGCCCGAGCTCGTCGTCCTTGTCGACGGGGAACGTCGCGGTGAAGTCGCCGGCGGCGACCTGCTCGGCGCCCTCCTCGAGCACCTTCACGCGGCGGGCGATCCGGCGCGAGACGAAGAAGCCGCCGGCGAGCGCCAGCAGGAGGCCGAGCCCGCCGGCGACGAGGATCTGGCGGCGGATGAGCGCGACGTTCGCGTGCAGCTCGGTCATCGGCGCCGAGAACACGACGATGCGGCTCACCGTGCCCTTGTCGCGGATCGGGACCGCCGCCTGTCCGACCGGGCCGTTGTCGGTGCGCAGCAGCCCCGTCGCGCCGTGGCCCGTGCGCTCGACGCGACGCGCGATGTCGAAGCGCAGTCCCTTGATGTCGGTCTCCGACGTGGAGTCGGAGAAGATCGGCAGCTGCAGCCCCTCGGTGCCGTCGACGACGAGCAGCAGCGTGACCTGCGTGTTCGTGCGATCGCCGATACCGGCGACGAGCGTGTCGATCTGCTTCGACGTCGCGTTGCGGCGGACCGGTCCGGCGATGAGCGGCGTGAACGCCTGCGCCGTCTTGCCCAGCGAGCGCAGCTTCTCTGTGCGCAGCGAGCTCTCGAGCTGCGGCGCGACGTAGAAGAACACGACGGCGACGGCGACGAGCGTCACGGCGAAGAACAGCAGCGTCAGCCGTGTGCGCAGCGAGCGCAGGCGCATGGGCAGTCCCGTTCGCATCGGGGGAGGGCTCCGGAGCTACTCCTCGGTGTCTCGGAATCGATAGCCAACGCCGCGCACCGTGAACAGGTACTCGGGCTGCTTGGCGTCCGTCTCGATCTTCTCTCTCAGGTGGCGGATATGGACGTCGATCGTGCGCGGATCACGATACGCCGCATCGCCCCATATGCGCGTCAGCAGCATCTCGCGCGTGTACACCCGGCCGGGGTGGCGTGCGAGCGTGCCGAGGATCTCGAACTCGACGAACGTCGTCTGCACGTCGGTGCCGCGGACGCGCACCGCGCGCTTGGCGAAGTCGATGCGCAGGTCGGCGGCCTCGAGCGGTCCGTCGCCCGGGAATCCATCCCGCCCGTCCTCGTCCGGGCGCATATCGGCCCGGCGCAGCGCGGCCTTGACGCGGCTGCGGAACTCACGCATGGAAAACGGCTTGGTGATGTAGTCGTCGGCGCCGAGCTCAAGGCCGAGCACCGTGTCGATCTCCTCGGCGCGGGCGGTGAGCATGATGATCGGCACCGTGCTGCGCGCCCGGATCCGGCGGCACACCTCGAGCCCGTCGATCTTGGGCAGCATGAGGTCGAGCACGACCAGGTCGTAGCTGCCCTCGCCGAAGCGCGCGAGCGCCGCCTGCCCGTCGACGGCCTGCACCACCTCGTAGCCGTCCTTGCGAAGCGGGTACGACAACAGCGTCTGGATTGCGTGCTCGTCGTCGACGAGGAGGATGCGGGGGGCGCGATCCACCATCACCAATAGTCTGACAACGCAGATGGGCCACCCCTCCGAACAGCTGGCACAGCCCGCGGAGCGGGCCGTCTCCTGATGGACCCGCGCATGTACCGGGCCGCGTTCGTGCCCGTGCTGTTCGCGCTGATCCTGCTGGCCTTCTCGCTCGAGAACCGGCCGCGCCCGCTGACGACGTCGCTCGCGCCCGATGCCTTCGACGGCACGGCCGCGTACCGCGACGCGTACGGGCGAACCGGCCTGGCCGCGCGCTTTCCCGAACGGCGTCCGGGCTCGGTCGGCGATGAGCAGCTCGCGAGCCTGATCGCGAGGCGCATGGAGGCCACGCCCGGGTTCCGCGTGCGCACCGCGACGATCGACGGAGAGACCATCGACGGCAACCGGCCGCTGCGCACGGTGATCGCCGAGCGCACCGGGACCGTCGATGAGCGCATCGTCGTCGTGGCCCATCGCGACGCGGCCGGTCATGGTGCGGCGGCCGAGCTGTCGGGCACTGCGGCGCTGCTCGAGCTCGGACGGGTGTTCGGCGCCCCGCGCCAGACGCGTCGCACGCTGGTGCTCGTGTCGACGAGCGGGGGGAGCGGAGGCGCGGCGGGCGCGGCCGCGCTGGCGAAGCAGCTCGGCGGGCCGGTCGCCGCGGTGCTCGTGCTCGGGGATCTCGCGTCGACGAAGGTCCGTACACCATTCGTGAGCCCGTGGTCGAACGCATTGGGCGCCTCCCCGCTGCGCCTGCGCACGACCCTGCAGCAGGCGGTGCGAACCGAGACAGGAACGCGCGCCGACCCGCCTCGGGCGCTGACGCAGTTCATGCGCCACGCGCTCCCGGCAACCTACGGCGAGCAGGGGGTCCTGCTCGCCGAGGGCATCCCGGCGGTGCTGCTGTCGGTGAACGGCGACCTCCCGCCCGCGGCCGACGCGCCGGTCTCGCGCGAGCGCCTGCAGGCGTTCGGACGGGTCGCGCTGCGAACGGTGACGGCGCTCGACGGCGCGACTCGCGCCCAGGCGCTGCTGGGGCAGCGGACGAGCAGCGACCTCATGACGAACCGCAAAGTGGTGCCCGGCTGGGCGATCCGCATGTTCACGGGCGCGCTGCTGATCCCGCCGCTGCTCGCGGCGGTTGACGGCTTCGCCGCCGTGCGCCGCCACCGGGCGCGCGTGCTGACATGGCTGCGCTGGACGCTCGTCTGGGCGTTGCCGTTCCTGCTCGCGGCGCTGTTCGCGATCGCACTCAGCCTCGTCGGTTTGCTCACCGCGGCCCCGGGCGCACCCGTACCGCCGGACGCGCTCGGAGTCGCGCTGCCGGCGCTGCTCGCCGTCGCGCTCGCGTTCGCACTGGCCTGGGCATGGCTGCGGCCGTTCGCCATGCGGCTCGTCCACGCGGGCGGCGATCTCGCCGAGCCCGGCGCGGGCTCGATGCTGATGCTCGTCGCGTTGGCGGCGACGGTCGCCATCTGGGTCGGCAACCCGTACGCGGCTGCGCTGGTGATCCCCGCGATGCACGCCGGCCTGTTCGCGCTCGCCCCGGAGCTGCGCGTGCGCCGGACGATCCGATTGGTTGCCGTCGCGATCGGCGCCCTGCCGCTCGCCGTCGTCGCGATCGCGCTGTCGCGCGCGCTCGGCCTCGACGTCCTCGAGGCCCTGTGGGTCGGGCTGCTGCTCGTCGCCGGCGGCCACGTTTCGCTCCTCAGCGTGGTCCTGTGGAGCCTGCTCGCAGGGTGCGCGGCGGGCGCGCTGCGGGTCGCGGCGCGCCCGGACGCGGACATCGAGGCGACCCCGATCACGGTCCGCGGACCGCGGACGTATGCGGGTCCGGGTTCGCTCGGTGGCACAGAATCGGCGCTGAGGCGCTAAACATCTGCATCGCTGATGCGACGCGCGCTACGGGCTCTCTCGACGGTGCTGATCATCTCGGGGTCCCTCATGCTCGTGGACGCCGGGCTCACCCTCGCGTGGCAGGAGCCGATCTCCGCGATCTACGCGAAGATCCAGCAGGAGCGGCTGGCGAAGGACCTGCAGAAGATCGAGCGCGCCGCCCCGACCCCGATCGAGCTGCACGTGCTCAAGTCGCTGGCGAACGATCGCCGGCGGATGGCGTTCCTCGCGCGCTCGCTGAGGCGCAAGTCGGCCACCGGCGCCGCGGTGGGGCGGATCCGCATTCCCAAGATCGGCGCCTCGTACGTCATCGTCAACGGCACCGACACGGGGTCGCTGCGCAAGGGCCCCGGCATCTATGAGCAGACGCCGTTTCCCGGCGCTCCGGGGACGACCGGGATCGCGGGGCACAGGACGACGTACCTCGCGCCGTTTCGCCACATCGACCGCCTCAAGCCGGGCGACAGGATCGAGGTCGAGATGCCTTACGGGCGCTTCGAGTACGCGGTGCAGATGCGCCGGATCGTGCCACCGACGGAGGTCTCGGTCGTCCGCCGCGTCTCATACGACCGCCTCGTGCTGTCGGCCTGCCACCCGCTCTACAGCGCGGCCAAGCGCATCGTGGTCTTCGCCCGTCTCGTTCAGGCGGTGGCGCGCGGATCGGCCGCCCGGTAGGCCCTGGGGCCCGCGAGATCAGGTGGAGACTTTCGACGGATACCTGCCCAGAGTGGGCCGTCGCGCTCAAGCGCTCGGCCGTTGCGCTCGATAGCAAGACCGGGATGCGAACGCAAGAGATCAAGCTCCGCGTGCAGCGCGCGGACTACGTTGTCGACCCCGCGCTCGTCGCGGAGGCGATGCTGCGCCACGCCGTGAGTCACAGGCGATGGTGGAATCCGCGCACGTCCTGCGCGACGCCGGCCGAGCAGAGCTCGGCGTCCGGCGGACCCTCGATGACCTCACCGATCCACACCAGCCGTACGCCGGACTCGGCGTTGCGCTGGTCAGACGCGCCGATGCAGGCACACAGCTCGTAGTCCTCGCCGGCCCCGACCGCGAGCTGCCACGCCGGGACGTCAAGTTGCTCGGCGACGGCCTGCACGCCGTCTGCGATCGGCAGCGCGTCGAGGTCGATGCGCAACGTCAATCCACTTGCGCGCGCGACGTGCGCCGCGTCCGAGGCCAGGCCGTCGGAGAGATCGATCATCGCGTGCGCGCCCGCGCGCGCGAGCGCCATGCCTTCGGCCAGCCGCGGCTCGGGTCGGCGATGGCGTCGCACGAGCGCGTCCGGGCCCGCCGCCCGTCCTTCGAGGATCGCGAGGCCGGCGCCCGCGGCTCCGAGCGCGCCCGTGACCGCGATGCGGTCTCCCGGCTGCGCGCCGTCGCGCAGGACGAGGTCGTCCGCGTCGTCGGCCCACCCGACGACCGTGATCGCGAGCGTGAGAACGGGCGCACGCGTGATGTCGCCGCCGACGAGCGCGACGCCCGTACGCCGCGCGAGGTCCGCCATTCCGTCGGCGAGCTCGAGCGCACTGGCGTCCGCGAACGCGTCCGGCAGGCCGAGCGCGACGTACGCCTCGCCCGGCTGGGCGCCCATCGCCGCGAGGTCCGAGAGCGCGGCGGCCAGCGCGCGGTGGCCGACGTCGGCGGGGCTCGCCGTGTCGCCGAGGCGGAAGTGCACGCCGTCGACCATCGCATCGGTCGAGGTCACCGACAGCGCTCGCGCACGCACGACGGCGGCATCGTCCCCGCTGCCGACGAGCACGCGCTCGGGCGACGGCGGGAAGCGCTCCCGCATCGCGGCGATGAGCTCGAACTCGTCCACGCGCAGACGCGCAGCCCCGACGCCGCGTCTAGCGGTGGCGGTAGACGATGCGCGCGCGGTCGAGGTCGTAGGGAGACAGCTCGCAGCGCACCCGGTCACCCGGAAGGATGCGGATGCGGAAGCGGCGCATCTTGCCCGCGACGTGCCCAAGCACGATGTGCTCGTTGTCGAGCTTCACCCGGAACATCGCGTTGGGCAGGGCCTCGATGACCTCGCCCTCGAACTCGACCTTTTCTTCCTTTGCCATCGCCGCCAACCGTAGCAGCGCGCGGCGGACTTACGGCGGCGGTGGCGGCGGCGGCGTCGGTGGGATCGGTCCGCCGCCGTTGGCCTCTGGGTCGTAGTTGTTGCCGGCGTTGTCCGCGGGGTTCTGCGGCTGGCTGTCGTAGAGGTTCGGGTCATAACCACCCGTGCCCGGCGTCGCGGGAGTGCCGCCGGCCGGCGGGTTGCTCAGCGGCGGTGGCTTCTTGCGCTTGCCGGTCGCCGGGTCGATCTGGGAGTCCTTGGACGGGGCCGAGCGCGCGTAGCGCCCGACGAGCGGCGAGCCGCTGAAGACCTCGTCGGGCTTCTGGAAGTCGCCACAGAAGCCGCGCTTGGCGGACTTCATGTAGATGCCCCAGATCTCGGCCGGGAACGTGCCGCCGTCCACCGGCCCGCCGTGGAAGAGGCTCGGCATCGGGATGTTCGCCTTCGGAAAGCCGACCCAGACGGCCGTCGCGAGCTTCGGCGTGAAGCCGACGAACCAGGCGTTGCGGTTCTTGTCGGTCGTGCCGGTCTTGCCGCCCGCGGGGCAGCCGATGTTCGCGCGCGTGCCGGTGCCCGCCTGGATGTTCTGCTGGAGGATCTTCACGACCTCGTACATCGCGCCCGAGTTGAACTGCTTGTGGCGGCGCGGCTTGCCGACCTTGTCGACCTTGCCGCCCGGGAACTTCACCGAGATGATCGCCTGCGGCTTGTTGCGCCAGCCGCCGTCGACGATCGTCGCGTAGGCGTTGGCCATCTCGAGCGGCGTGCAGCAGCTCTTCAGGCCGCCGAGCGTCTCGGCCGGGTAGCCCTGGAGGTGGGACTTGATGCCGAGACCCTGCGCGGCCTGCTTGACGGTCTCGGGACCGAGGTCCAGCGCGAGGCGTTCGTACACCGTGTTGTCGGAATGCAGCGTGGCGGTCACGAGATTCGGCGTGCCGCCCCCGCACGAACCGCCGTAGCAGTTGACGTCGATGTGGCCCCATTTGGGATCGTCGGTGACGAGGTGCCCGGAAGGGATGTACGTCGTCTTCGGGTCCACGCCTTGGTCGACGGCGGCCACAAGCGCCATGACCTTGAACGACGAGCCGGGCTGCCGGGTCGCGTTCGCCGCGAGGTTGAACTTCGACTGCGCGTACTTCGCCGAGGAGGCCATCGCGCGGATGTACCCGGTCTTGGGATCGATGGAGACGATCGCCGACGACGGGGCGCCGTAGAAGCTCAGGTCCTGGGCGATCGCGGCGCGCGCCTTCTTCTGCAGGTCGAGGTCGATCGTCGTCTTGACCTTCAGGCCGCCGCTGCGGACGGTCTTGACGCCGTACTCCTTGATGAGCTCGTCGGTGACGTAGTCGAAGAAGTAGCTCTCGCGCTTGCGCTGGAAGTAGTTCGTGGACTTGACCTGGAGATCCGCACCCTGCGCCGCCTGCGCATCGCCGTCGCTGATGAGGCCCTGGTCGGCCATCGTCTGCAGGACATCGTTGCGGCGTGCGATGGCCTTCTCCGGGTGGGTGAAGGGGTTGTAGTCGCTCGGCGCCTGGGGCAGGCCCGCGAGCATCGCCGCCTCCGCGAGCGTCAGGTCCTTGGCGTGCTTGGAGAAGTACACGCGCGATGCGGCCTCGATCCCGACGGCGGTCTGGCCGCCGTTCGTGCCGTACCCGACGGTGTTGAGGTATTTCGTGAGGATCCAGTCCTTGCCCTGGCGGCCGGGGTGGACGTTCTCGAGCTCCTCGGCGAGCTTCGCCTCGCGGATCTTGCGCTTGAGCGTGCGTTGCTTGCCCGAGCCCGGCACGTACAGGTTGCGGATGAGCTGCATCGTGAGCGTCGAGCCGCCCTGCACGGTCTTGCCGGAGTTGAGGTTCTTCAGCGCGGCGCGGACGATGCCCTCGAGGTCGACGCCCTTGTGCTGGTAGAAGCGCTTGTCCTCGATCGCCACGGTCGCGTCGCGGACGTTCTTGGGGATCTTCGCGGACGGGATCGCCGTGCGCAGGACATCGTTCTGGATGATTCCCAGGCGCTTGCCGTCGGCCGCGTAGACGTATGAGTTGCGCCCCGGGTCGAGCGGCCGGAGCGTCGCGAGCTCGGGTGCCGAGTTCGCGATTCCGACGACGTACCCGACTGCGCTCAGGACCGCGATGATCGCCGCCGCGACGAAGACCGCGACCGTGACGATGATGATGCGCCCGGCCCCGCCTCTGCGGCGGCGTCGACGCTTGCGTTCGAGGCGAGCGGACATCAGATCGGTTCGCGCGGCGCGACAACCCGCCGCGCGCACCTGTCGATTCTAGGGATCCTGGGGTTCTTCGCGGCACACCCGCCTCGATCCTGCGCCAAGATCTGGCGATGCAATCGCGCGTGCTCCCCGCCCGCGCGGGTTCGAGCGGCGTCTCAGCGGTCGAGGCGCGGGCCTCGCCCCGCGACTTCGCCGTCCGCGACGCGTGGCGCGCGCTGTGGGTCTCGCGGCTGCTCGTCCTGGCCGCGGGCGTCGTCGCGGTGCTCGTGTTCGGGCTCTCCGGACGCGAGGCGGACTTCGATCCGCTCGGGATCACCGCGCCGTTCGGGCACACCGGCGATGTCCTCGCCGCGCCGTTCGCACGGTGGGACTCGGTCTGGTACCTGGCGATCGCCGATGGCGGCTACGGCGACGGGTCGCGCACCGCGTTCTTCCCGCTGTATCCGCTGCTCGTCAACATCAGCGGCGCCCTCGGGTCGGCGATCGCCGGCGGCGTGCTCGTCTCGACCGCGAGCCTCGGCGGCGCGCTCGTGTTCCTGCATCGGCTCGTCGCGCTCGACCACGATCGCGCGGTGGCGCGCAACGCGGTGCTCGTGACGGCGCTGTTTCCGATGGCGTTCTTCTTCTCGGCGGTCTACAGCGAGTCGCTGTTCCTGCTGCTCTCGGTGGGCGCGATCTACGCGGCGCGGCTGGACCGGTGGGCGTGGGCGGGCGCGCTCGGAGCGCTCGCGGCGATGACCCGCAGCGCCGGCGTGCTGCTCGTCATCCCGCTCGCGCTCATCTACCTCTCGGGCGCAGCGCCGCGGGCGCGCCCGCGCTGGCGGCTGGATCGCGACGCGCTGTGGCTCGCGCTCGTTCCGGCCGGGCTCGCCACCTACTGCGTGTTCCTCGCCCTCGACGGCCAGGACGCGCTTGCGCCCTTCCATGCCCAGGAGCAGTGGTTTCGCACGTTCGCGGGTCCGTTCGTGGGCGCGTGGGACGGCCTGGATGCCGCGCTTCAGGGCGCGCGCCAGCTGCTCTCGGGCTCGCGCGAACACATCTACTTCACGCCCGCGGGCGGCGACCCGTTCGTCGTCGCACACCACAACATCGAGCTCGCCGCATGGCTGCTGCTCGCCATCCCCGCGCTCGTCGGCGTGCTGCGCCGGCTGCCGCTGGCCTACGGCGCATACGTCGTCGCGGCGCTCGCGCTGCCGCTCTCCTATCCGGTCGGCCCGCAGCCGCTCATGTCGCTGCCGCGCTTCCTCGCCGTCCTGTTTCCGCTGGCGATCTGGCTGGCGGTGTGGATGACCGGTCGCGTCTGGCGCGAGCGGCTCGTGCTCGCCG
>JAWVGM010000041.1:0-39321 GCA_033855075.1 Solirubrobacteraceae bacterium
GACGCCCGGCATCGAGCGGATCAACATCAAGCCGCAGGTCGACAAGTGGGTCTTCGAGGACGGGCACGCGATCATCGTCCTGTCCGAGGGACGCCTGCTGAACCTCGGCAACGCGACGGGTCACCCGTCGTTCGTGATGTCGAACTCGTTCACGAACCAGACGCTCGCGCAGATCGAGCTCTTCACGAACAACGACTCCTACGACAAGCAGGTCTACGTGCTCTCCAAGGAGCTCGACGAGAAGGTCGCGCGCCTGCATCTCGAGGCCGTCGGCGCGAAGCTCACGGTCATGTCGCAGGAGCAGGCCGACTACATCGGGCGCCCGGTCGACGGGCCGTACAAGTCGCACGAGTACAGGTACTAGGGCGGACCTCGGCACCGCGCAGCGCACGAAACAGCAGCGATGAAGGAATGAGGGAACCGTGCGGTGCGGTCGGCCCGTGACGTGCACGAGTGACCACCCAGGCGGTCGTCGCGCGCGGTCGGTCACTTCTGCACGTATGGCGTGCACAAGTGACCACGCGGCGAACGGTCGCGGACGGTCGGTCACTTCTGCACGCTCCGGACTCGTCCACGAGTACCTGAGGGCGATTCCGTCCTCACCCTCGATGCTGCTGTTTGAACCCTCCACCGCCGCCTGATGGCCACCGTCACCCGCCACGACGTCGCGGACCTGTCTTTGGCGCAAGCCGGGCAGGTCCGCATCGCGTGGGCGGACGGGCAAATGCCGGTCCTGCGCTCGATCCGCGAGCGCTTCGAGCGCGAGCTGCCGCTCGCGGGGCTGCGCATCGCGGCGTGCCTGCACGTCACGTCGGAGACGGCGAACCTCCTGCGCACGCTGATCGCGGGTGGCGCGCAGGCCGATCTGTGCGCGTCCAACCCGCTGACGACGCAGGACGACGTCGCGGCCGCGCTCGTGAACGAGGGCGTCGGCGTCCACGCCATCCGCGGCGAGGACGGCGACGCGTACGCCGCACACGTCATCGCGCTCGCCTCGCGCGCGCCGCAGATCACGCTCGACGACGGCGCCGACCTGCTCACGGTGCTGCACGCCGGCGACGAGGCCTGGCGCGCGGAGCTCATCGGCGGCACGGAGGAGACGACCACCGGGCTCGTGCGACTGCGTGCGCTGCAGGATGAGGGCCGGCTGCGCTGCCCGGTCCTCGCCGTCAACGAGGCGCTCACCGAGCGCTCGTTCAACGACCGCTACGGCACGGGCCAGTCGACGCTCGACGGCATCCTGCGTGCCACGAACCTGCTGCTCGCCGGGCGTACGGTCGTCGTCTTCGGCTACGGCTGGACGGGCAAGGGCGTCGCGCTCCGCGCTCGCGGCGCCGGCGCGTCGGTCATCGTCTGCGAGGTCGATCCGCTGCGCGCGCTCGAGGCCAGGATGGACGGAAACGAGGTCATGCCCGCACTCGAGGCCGCCGAGCGCGGCGACGTCTTCATCACGGTCACGGGCGGCCGCGAAGTGCTCGCCCGCGAGCACTTCGAGCGCATGAAGGACGGCGCGATGCTCGCCAACGCCGGGCACTTCGACGTCGAGATCGCCGTCGACCAGCTCGCCGAGCTCGCCACGTCGCGCAGCCAGGTGCTCCCGCTCGTCGAGCAGTTCGAGGTCGGCCCGAACCAGCGCCTCAACCTCCTCGCCCAGGGCCGCGTCGTCAACCTCGCCGCGGCGGAAGGCCACCCGGCGGCGGTCATGGACATGTCGTTCGCCAACCAGGCGCTCTGCGTCGAGCACCTCGCGCGTTATGGCGGTGAGCTTGAGCCGCGCGTGCTCCCGGTGCCGCCGGACATCGACCGCGAGATCGCCCGGCTGAAGCTCGAGTCGCTCGGGGTGCGGATCGACGAGCTGACCGAGGGCCAGCGGGCGTACCTCACGAGCTGGGGTTCCTAGGCGAGTAACCGCGCGATGTCGTCTGCGGTCTGGTTGCCGCGCTCGAAGAACCGACAGCCTCGTCGACGAGCTGCAGGTAGCTGATCCGGCCGTGCTGTCGGGCCGCCAATTCAAGAGATCGGGTCGAATATCCGTCGCAGACCGACGGCGGATAGGCGACACGACGGCCGGTTTCGCCCCCCTCTCTGGCGGGTGCGCCGAATCTCAGCGCACCGGGTACGGCGGCGGGTGCGTGTTGATGATGTTGTCGACGCCGGTGTGCTGCATGTAGCCCGCGTAGCCGACGACGAGGGCCACGCACGCCGCGAGCGTCGGCAGCAGGAGCCGCGGGCGCTGCTGCAGCGTCCAGGCCGCCGCGGCGTAGACGGCGGGTGCGGCGATGAACGCGATCCGGCCCCAGTCCAGCGCGAACGTCATCGCGATCGCGCACAGGACGGCGAGGACGAGCGCGCGGCGCGCGAACTGGAAGCGGGCGAGCGCGAGCGGCGCGAGCAGCCACAGCGGGCCGTAGATCGACGCAAGCCGGCGGGCCTGCAATCCGAGCCCCCCGCCCGCGTCGCTCAGCACGTCGAGGCGGCCGCCGATGATCCCGCCCCCGTAGCCGGGGACCATCTCGCGGCCGACCGTGGGGATCGCGAGGCGCAGCGCCACGAACGCCACGACGGCCGGCGCCGCGATCGCGAGCGTGCGCACGAGCGCGTCGCGGTCAAACAGCTCGCGCGCCCACACGGCGTACGCCAGCGGGGCGAGGAACAGCGCGGACTCGCGGTTCAGCGCGCCGACGAGCATCGTCGCCGCGAGCGCCCGTGGCTGGCCGCGCACGATGAACAGCGCGCCGCTGACCATCACGAGCGCGGTCAGCGGATCTGGGCTGCGCCCCTGACGCAGGGACGCGACGAGCAGCGGAGGCGAGAGCACGAGAAAGAACGCCAGCGGGATCGAGATGCGCCACGGGATGCCGAACTGCTCGAGCAGCAGGAACAGCACCCCGCCGGCCGCGCCCGAGCACAGCCAGGCGATGAGGCCGAAGGACAGCGTGTGGCTCATCGGCAGCACGTGCACGAGCCACGGCACCGCGATGCGGTAGGCGAACACGAACGTGTGCGGCTCGCCCGGGTGGTCGGCCATGCGCTCGTAGATGAGCTCGTCGCCGCGCGGCGTCGTGGCGTCGCGCACGAGCGCGTCGAGCAGCACGATCGCCGCGCAGCCCGCGACCGCGATCACGAGTGCGAGGCGCCCCGCGGGCCAGCTACGCGCTCGCGCCATGCACGTCGGCCGCGGTCAACTCCACGAGGGCGGCACGGGCCGGCGTTCCCCCTCCGGCGAGCAGGCGCTCGGCCTGATGGGCGACCACATCGTCGAAGAGGTTGCGCGCGGTGCGCGCGTTGCCGAAGTAGCGGTCGCGGGCCGTGTGCAGACGCTCCATGACGAGCACGAGCTCCGCGCGCGCCTCGGTGTGCAAGGCGTAGTCGGCGCCGGCGGCGAACTTCTCGAAGATCTGGACGAGCTCGGCCGGCCCATAGTCCGCGAAGTGGATCGTCTCGCCGAAGCGGCTGCGAAAGCCCGAGTTCGTCGCGAGGAACTCGGACATCTCCTGCGGGTATCCGGCGACGATCACCGCGAGGCGGTCGCGGTCGTCCTCCATGCGCTTGAGCAGCTCGGCGACGGCCTCGGGACCGAAGTCGCCCTGGCTGCCGGGCCGGACGAGAGCGTAGGCCTCGTCGAGGAACAGCACGCCATCGAGCGCGCTGTCGATCGCCTCGCTGGTCTTCGTCGCGGTCTGCCCGACGTAGCCGGACACGAGATCCTCGCGCGTGACCTCGATCACGCGGTCGGTGCGCAGCAGGCCGAGGCTCTGATACAGCCGCCCGAAGAGGCGCGCGACGGTCGTCTTGCCGGTGCCCGCGCCGCCCTCGAAGATGAGGTGCAGCGACACCTGCACGGTCTTCAGGCCGGCCTCTCGGCGCATCGACGCGATGCGCAGCAGCTCGGCCAGGCGGCGCACCTCGGCCTTGACGGCGGCCAGCCCGATCAGCGCGTCGAGTTCCGCCAGGACAGCGTCGAAGGCCGCCTCGTCGAAGCGCAGCGGCGATCCCGGCGCGCTGGAACGCACAGGCGCAGGCATCCGCGGCGGCCTCGCGCCCGACTGGTCGGCGGTTGCGGGGCGGGGCCGATCCTCCGCTCGCCTGGAGCCCGGTCGCAGCTCGTCGAGCGCCCGCCGCGCCGCCTGGGCGATCCGGTCGCGACCGTCCTCCGGCGCGCGGTCGGCCAGCGCGATCGCGGCCCGCAGGCTCTCCTCCGCATCGGCGCGGCGGGCCAGGCGCCGCAGTGACTCGGCGCGCGCGATGTGCGTGAACGCGGCCGGATGGAACGCCGGCCCGATCGAGTCGGCCACGGCGATCGCCTCGTCGAAGGCCTCGAGCGCACGCTCGTCGTGGCCCTGGTGCGAGCGCGCGAGCCCGACCTTGTGCAGCAGGTCATAGAGCTCGCGGCCGCCACCCCCGGCCTCGCGCAGCGCCGTGATCGCCTCGGTGAAGGCCTCCTCCGCGAGCGGATAGTCGGCCTGGCGTAACGCCCGCTCACCGCGCAGCGCGTGCAGCTTGGAGGCCAGGTCCGGCGGCGAGCCGAGCTGCTCGAGCGTCTGGCGCGCGAGGCGCTCGTGTCCGGCCGCGCCGCTGTAGTCGCCGTCGCGCAGCAGCTCGGCGGCGCGGCGCAGATACGAGTCGAAGCGGTCGGCCATCGCGCGCACGCTACCTGCGGCGGGTGGCGTGCCGCGTCGCCCGCCGGCGGGTAGGGTCCTGCCCGCCGTGAGCGACGCCAGCCTCAAGAAGATGCGGGACGACGGCGCCTCCGATGCCGCGATCGCGACGTTCGCGCACTACCACGAGCTGCTGCGCGCGGGGGAACAGGGGATCCTGCGCGAGGACGAGCTCGAGCCGGTCGACGAGCTGCCCGACGCCGGCACGCTGCCCGCCGACGACGAGCGCGCGCGCGACGCCCTGCAGCGCGCCGTTGTCGTCAAGCTCAACGGCGGGCTGGGGACGAGCATGGGGATGACCGCTCCGAAGTCGCTGCTCCCCGTCAAGGACGGGCTGAGCTTCCTCGACATCACCGTCCGCCAGATCCGCCGCCTGCGCGAACGCACGGGTGCCGGCCTCCCGCTCGTGCTCATGAACAGCTTCGCCACCCGCAACGCCACGCTCGAGGCGCTGGCCCGGTACGAGGACCTCGCCGTGGGTGGCATCGCGCTGGACTTCCTACAGAGCAAGGTGCCCAAGCTGGCCGCCGGCGACCTCGAGCCGATCGGCTGGCCCGACGACCCTGCGCTGGAGTGGGCGCCGCCCGGCCACGGTGACCTGTACCCGTCGCTGCTGAGCTCCGGCACGCTGGATGCGCTGCTCGATGGCGGCTATGAGTACGCGTTCGTCGCCAACGCCGACAATCTCGGCGCCGTGCTCGACCCGCGGATCCTCGCGTGGTTCGCCCGCGAGGAGATCCCGTTCGCGATGGAGGTCGCCGACCGCACGCCCGCCGATCGCAAGGGCGGGCACCTCGCCCGGCGGCGCGAGGGCGGTGGCCTCGTCCTGCGCGAGGTCGCGCAGACGGCCGGCGAAGATCTCGCCGCCTTTCAGGACATCGAGCGCCATCGCTTCTTCAACACGAACACGCTGTGGGTCCACCTGCCGTCGCTGAAGGCGGTTCTCGACGAGCGCGACGGCGTCCTCGGGCTGCCGATGATCGTCAACCGCAAGACCGTCGATCCAACCGATTCGCAGTCCCCGGCGGTGCTCCAGCTCGAGACCGCGATGGGCGCGGCGATCGACGCCTTCGAGGACGCCCGCGCGATCCGCGTGCCGAAGTCGCGCTTCGCGCCCGTGAAGACGACCGACGACCTGCTCGCGCTGCGCTCGGACGCGTACGTGCTCGACGACGACGGTCGCATCGAGGTCGCCCCCGGGCGCGAGGGGCGGGCGCCGCTCGTGGAGCTCGACCCGGACCACTACAAGCTCCTGCGCGACTTCGACGAGCGCTTTGGTGCGGGGCCGCCGTCCCTACGCCGGTGCGAGCGCCTGAGGGTTCGCGGCGACGTGCACTTCGGCGCGGGCGTCGTCGTCGTCGGCGACGTCGTCATCGAGCACGATGACCACGAGCCCCCGCACCGCATCGAGGACGGGGCCGTGCTCGAGGGGGGATGATCCGGGGTCCCTGCGGGTCCGCATGGGTCATCCTGATGGCGTTGTGAACGATCCATCTCATGTCGGTGTTCTCGCCGCGCTCGCGGCCGGCTTCATCTCGTTCCTCAGCCCGTGCGTGCTGCCGCTCGTTCCCGGCTACCTCTCGGCGGTCTCGGGCGTCAAGCCGAACGACATCGAGCGGGCGCCGACCTGGAAGGTGCTCGGTCCGGCGCTGCTCTTCGTCGCGAGCTTCTCGGCGATCTTCATTGCGTTCGGCCTGACCGCGACGAAGCTCGGGGGGACGCTCGCGGACAACCGGCCGACGCTCGAGAAGATCTCCGCGGGCGTACTCGTCGCGATGGGCCTGTTCTTCCTCGCGACGCCGTTCATCGCAAGGCTCAACCGCGAGTGGCATTTCGGCGGGCTCATGGAGCGGGCGGGCAGCGGCGGGCCCGTGCTGGCGGGCGCTGCGTTCGCCATCGCCTGGACGCCGTGCATCGGCCCGACGCTCGGTGGCATCCTCACCACCGCCGCCATCTCGGGCTCGGCAAGCGAGGGCGCGGGACTGCTCGCGGTGTACTCCGCGGGACTCGCCATCCCGTTTCTTCTCACGGCGGTCGCGTTCCGGCGGATGACGGTCCTGTTCGCCGTCGTCAAGCGCCACTACGGCGTCATAGTGGCCGTGGGCGGCGCGATCCTCATCGTCATGGGTGTGCTCATCTGGACCGGCGAGCTACAGCAGTTGAACATCGAGGCGCAGCGATTTCTCGATCGCGTCGGGCTCGACTTCCTTGCCGGCATCTGATTTGCCTCAAGGGAGGGCGGTCTCCCTCCCAACCAGTTGGCGCGAATTTGAGAAAAAATTCCCACCTGGGGGCTGAACCCAGTAACGTCGCGCCGGTGAATCCGGCCGGGGAGGGCGCAGGAGCATGACGACTGCATTGTCGATGTGGTGGACGGTCGGCTGGGTGGTGGGCGCAGTAGTGGTCCTACTCGTGGCCGTGCTGCTCCTCGCGATCACCGGCTTGGCGCGGAAGATCGACGGCGAGGCACAGCAGCTCATCACCAACCTCGACTCGATCGCAAGCAAGACACAGCCGCTGCACGACGTGGGGTCGACGAACAACGCTGTTCAGACGATCACCCGCGGTCTGCGCATCGCGCGGGGCGGGACGCGATACGCCCACGATCGCTACAGCACTTCGCCGGGGTGGCGGCGATGACCCCGCTGGCACTCAGTACGACTGGGGAAGTCCTGGCAATCATCGGTCTCGCCGTCGGGCTCGTGGTGTTCGGCGTCGTGGTCTGGCTGCTCAACGGCGTGCTCACCCCGCTGCGCCGGGTGCTCGCCGACGTTCGCGATGCGGAAACCGCGCCGCTGCTGAAGAACGGAGTCAAAGGCGTCGACCAGCTCGGCCGCACCCGCCAGCTGGCGAGCGGCGTGCCCGATCTGGCCGTCGCGTACATGACCAAGCTTGGCCTGCCGGTCAACACCGAGCCGGCCGGTGAGGTCTTCCCCGAGCGCGGCTCGACTTCGGGCCTGGGAGGGTTCCGCTGATGGGCGACGCACTGACACTGATCGCCACGTCGTCCAATCAGAAGGCGTGGGTCTTCACGCTCATCGCCGCATTCGTCGTGCTCCTCGTGGTCATCTTGCTGCTCGAGATGCTGCGGCGCGCGGTCGTCTCGCTCAACAAGAGCCTCTGGACGACCTGGGTGAGCGGCAAGGCTGTGGTCAAGCACACAGCCACCACCTACATGCTCAAGAACACACGTATCTCGGGCGAAGAGCTCGTCGACGAGCTCAGCAATCACTAGCGAGAGGAGCGGCCGATGAACACAGTGCTGATTATTGTGACCCTGGTCGAGGTACTGCTCCTCGTCCTTGTCCTCGCCGGGTATCTGCTCGCGATCACCGGAACGCTGCAGAAGATCGCGTCCACCGTCGGCCTCATCAAGATCGGGGTCCACGCGATCGACGACCAGCTGCGCCCGATCGATGGCGAGGTGCGCGGCATCAACGGTGCGCTCGAGAAGGTCGCAACCGCGCTGACGAACGTGGTCGGCCGCAGCTAGTCCACGCGTCTTCCGGCCACGCGTACTAGCGGCCTTTCCGGCCGGCGCTCACCAGGGCGCCGGCTCGTAGTCCTTCAGAAAGCAGCCGTACAGATCCTCGCCCGCCTCGCCGCGGACAATCGGGTCATACACGCGTGCCGCTCCGTCGACGAGGTCGAGCGGAGCGTGGAAGCCCGCGCCCGCGAGGCGCGTCCGCGTGGGCTGCGGGCGCTCGTCGGTGATCCAGCCGGTGTCCACGCTCGTCATGAGGATCCCGTCGCCGCGCAGCTCGTCCGCGCTCGTCCGCGTGAGCATGTTCAGCGCGGCCTTGGCCATGTTCGTGTGCGGGTGGCCCGGCCCCTTGTAGCCGCGGCTGAACTGGCCCTCCATCGCTGAGACGTTGACGACGTAGGTGCGTCGCGCTGCGGACTCGGCGAGCGCGGCGCGCAGCCGGCCGACGAGGATGAACGGCGCGGTCATGTTGCACAGCTGGACCTCGAGCAGTTCGACCGGATCGACCTGGTCGACACCCTGG
Organism: Solirubrobacteraceae bacterium; assembly: GCA_033855075.1. Lineage (GTDB taxonomy): Bacteria > Actinomycetota > Thermoleophilia > Solirubrobacterales > Solirubrobacteraceae > CADCVQ01. The sequence goes on from JAWVGM010000041.1 coordinate 8,666, forward strand.
ATCCAGCTGTTGACGGGGTCGGGGTCGGGAACGAGGCCGCCGGCATCGACGACGCGGCCGGCGGCGATCCGCTCGGGCGCGCCCTCGCCCGTGGACAGAGCGAGCGCGGTCAGCGCCCGCGGGGTGGGCGTCCAGTGGGGTCGCTCGCCCACGACGAGCTCGGGCAGCGGGCCGGGCGGCAGCGGCGCGGCTTCGGCGGCGATGAGCGGTGCGTACGCCTCGGCTGACCGGCGCACCGTCTGAGCCGCGTTGTTGATGAGGATGTCGAGCGGGCCCTGGGCACGCACGGAGTCGGCGAGCGCCACCACCTGGCCGGGGTCGCGCAGGTCGATGCCGACGATCCGCAGGCGATGCAGCCAGTCGCCGCTGTCGTCCATCGCCTGCAAGCGCCGCGCCGCGTCGCGCGGGAAGCGCGTGGTGATCGTCGTGTGCGCGCCGTCGCGCAGCAGGCGCAGCGCGATGTACATGCCGATCTTCGCCCGCCCGCCGGTGAGCAGGGCGCGCCGGCCGCGCAGATCCGTGCGCGCGTCGCGGCGTCCCCGGTTGCGCGCGGCGCAGTCCGGACAGAGCTGGTGGTAGAAGGCGTCGACCTCGTGGTAGCGGCGCTTGCAGACGTAGCAGCCGCGGGGCCGCAGGAGGGTGCCGGCGCTCGCGCCGTTCGCGCTCGAATGCAGCGGCCGCCCGTCGGTCTCGTCGTCGATGCGCCCGTTGGCGCCGGTCGCCGTTGCGGCTGTGACCTCGCCGTCGTTGGTGAGGATCGCCGCGCGCCGCTCCGCGCGGCGACGCAGCTTGACGGTCTTGAACAGCGAGGCGGTCGCGCGTCGCACGGCCACGGCGTCGGGATGCTCCACGGGCAGCGCGTCGAGCTCTGCCAGCACGCGCAGGCACGTCTCGAGCTCCGCGGGGTCGATCCCGTCGCCGCGCGCGGTCATTCGGCCTGGTCCAGCTCGTAGCGCTCGGCGCGCTGCTGCTCGCGCTCGCTCTCTCCGAGCATGCGCATGAAGAGATAGGCCAGCGCGATCCCCATCACGATCGACTGCTCGACGGCCATGATGAGCCCGCCGACCGCCTGATCGGTTCCCGCGGAGAGGCCCCAGTAGCCCGGCTGGCGCTCGTAGAAGTCATAGATCGCGTTCGGGGCGAAGGCAAGGCCGATCCCGAGCAGGCCGACGAGCCCCTTCGTGGACACCATGTACAGGACCGGTCCCATCCCGCCGAGGCGCTTGCGCGAGCGGATCGGGGAGAGCAGGTACCACCAGTACAGGCCGCCCGCGAAGCCGAACATGAGGTGCTCGAGCACGTGCACGCCGGTGTGCTCGAGCGCCGCGTCGTAGAGCGCCGGCACGTGCCACATCCACATGACGATCACGTAGACCGCGATGGCGACGGCCGGATGCGCGAGCGGCCCGGCCGCCCGTTCCACGTTCACCAGCCGCCGGGTCAGCGGGCGCAGGATCTTGCGCGTGAGGCCGAGCAGGACGAGGATCGGAGCGAGGTCGAGCAGCAGCAGGTGCTGGACCATGTGCATGAAGAAGAGCTGATCGGCGAGGCGGTCGACCGGCGAGACGAGCGCGACGAGGACGAGCGCCATCCCGGCGAGGAACGACACGAGGCGCCAGGGGCTTGCGCGCACCTCGCGCCAGCGGCGCACGTAGAGCACCGTGACCGCGGCGACGAGCACCAGCGCACCGGGGACGAACGACCAGGAGGCGTCAGGGGCGGCGGCGAGCGAGCGAATGCGCGCGATTGTGGCAGTCCGCGTACGACCTGTGACAGGACTCGCGTCACGATCGGGCGATGCTCACGCAACTCGTCGCGCTCGTCGTGCCGCCGTGCTGCGCGGCCTGTCGCGCGCCCGGGCTGCCCGCCGGCGAGGCGCTCTGCCCGGCGTGCCGCCGCGCGCTGCCCTGGATGCCCGCGGATACGTGCGAGCGCTGCGCCCTGCCGCAGCCTCACGCGCGCTGCCCGGCCGACGGCGCCGCGTTCAGCCGCGCGTGGGCGGCGATGGCCTACGAGGGCGTCGCGCGCGACGCGATCCGCGCGCTGAAGTTTGCTCGCGCCCGCCCGCTCGCGGACGTCATGGCGGCCCAGATCGCCGCGTGCGCGCCGACCGGCCTGCTGCGCGAGGGCGCGCTCGTCGCCGTTCCCGCGCATCCCCGTCGACGGCGCGCGCGGGGCTTCGATCCCGCCGAGCTGCTGGCCCGCGCGCTCGCGCGGCGCACGGGCGTCGCGATCGTGCCGGCACTCCGCCGCGACGCCGCCGCGGCGCGTCAGCTCGGCGCGTCGCGAGCCCAGCGCCGCGAGCCCGGACGCCTGCGCTTCTCCGCGCGCGGATCGGTCCCGCATCGGGCGATCCTCGTCGACGACGTCCACACGACCGGCGCCACGCTGGACGCATGTGCGACGGCGCTCAGACGCGCCGGAACCCAGTCCATCGTGGCGATCACGTGGGCGCGAACACTGGACAAAGGTCGCCATTGACACGACCTGTGCCAGGCGTACCATCGATGGCACTGCACGTCCGACGACAGAGAGGACTTCGAGATGCATATCGAGGTCAAGGGCCGCAACGTCCACGTCAACGACGAGCTGCGCGAGCTGGTGGAGCGCAAGTTCCGCAAGGTCGCAGCCCAGGTGTCGGACCTGTCCCGCTTGGAGGTCGAACTGCGTGAGGAGCGCAACCCGTCCATCGCGGACTCGCAGGTCGCCGAGGTGACGCTCTACCTCAAGGGCGTCACGCTCCGCGCGGAGGGCGCGTCGCGCGAGATGGACCACGCGGTGCGCATGTGCGCAGACGAGCTCACCCGCCAGGTCAAGCGCCACCGCGACAAGCGGCGCAAGCGCCGTGAGGCGCGCGCGGCGCCGGCTCAGCCGGCGACGTAGCGGGGTGCCCGAGCCGGCCCCGTGGCCGGCTCGGGCGCGCCCCAGGAGATCGTCCGACGCGGCGGGCGAGCCCCGCCGCGTTGGTAGTCTCAGTCCTCTATGCCGATCCTCGAACGCGCCCTGCGCATGGGCGAGTCCAAGCAGTTCAAGCAGTACGAGAAGCGCGTCGCGCGCATCAACGGCTACGAACCCGAGATGGAGCTCGAATCGATGGAGGAGCTGCGCGCGCGGATGGACAATCTGCGCGAGGCCGCGCGCGAGGGCGAGAGCCTCGACGACCTCCTTCCCGAGACGTTCGCGATCGTCCGCGAGGCCGGGAAGCGCACGATGGGCATGCGCCACTTCGACGTGCAGCTCATCGGCGCGATGGTGCTCCACGGAGGATCGATCGCCGAGATGAAGACCGGTGAGGGCAAGACCCTCACCGCGACGCTCGCCGTGGTCCTGAACTCGCTGCCCGGCACGGGCGTCCACCTCGTGACCGTCAACGACTACCTCGCCCGCCGTGACGCCGAGTGGATGAGCCCGATCTACGACGCCCTGGGGGTCACCGTGGGCGTCCTGCAGAACATGCAGGGCTACGAGGACAAGCACGTCGCCTACGGGGCCGACGTCACGTACGGCACGAACTCCGAATTCGGCTTCGACTATCTGCGCGACAACATGGCCACCGCGCTCGAGGAGAAGGTCCAGCGCGGCCACCCGTTCGGGATCGTCGACGAGGTCGACAACATCCTCATCGACGAGGCGCGCACGCCGCTGATCATCTCCGGCCAGCCCGAGCAGGCCGGCGACTACGCGAAGTTCGCCCGGCTGGCGAAGACCATGGTCTCCGGCAAGAAGCCCGAGGGCATGGACCCGCGGATGAAGAAGGACTTCGAGGCCGACTACGACTTCGAGTTCGACGAGAAGCACAAGACCGTCGCTGTGACCGAGCAGGGCGTCGCCAAGGCCGAGAAGTTCCTTGGCCTCTCGCACCTGTACCGCGCGGAGAACGGGCCGCTCGTCAACCATCTCCAGCAGGCGCTGAAGGCCGAGTCGCTCTACAAGAAGGACGTCGACTACGCCGTCGTCGAGGGCGAGGTCATGATCATCGACGAGTTCACGGGGCGCATCCTCGAGGGCCGGCGGTGGTCGGAGGGCCTGCATCAGGCCGTCGAGGCGAAGGAGGGCGTGCACGTTCAGGAGGAGAGCCAGACGCTCGCGACGATCACGCTGCAGAATTACTTCCGCCTGTACGACAAGCTTTCGGGCATGACCGGCACCGCCCTCACCGAGGCGACCGAGTTCATGAAGATCTACAAGCTGCCGGTCGTCGAGATCCCGACGAACCAGCAGATGGTCCGCAAGGACTGCAACGACCAGATCTACAAGACGAAGGACGGCAAGTGGGACGCCGTCACGCGCGAGATCATCGAGCGCCACGAGACTGGCCAGCCGGTCCTCGTCGGCACGATCTCGGTGGAGGTCTCGGAGCTCCTGGGCGCGGAGCTCAAGCGGCACGGCGTCGACCACGTCGTCCTGAACGCCAAGCCCGAGTACGCCGAGAAGGAGGGCGCGATCGTCGCCGAGGCCGGGCAGGTCGGCGCCGTCACGATCGCGACGAACATGGCCGGCCGCGGCGTGGACATCAAGCTCGGCGGCAACCCCGAGCACCTCACGCAGCTCGAGATGGCCAAGCTCGGCCTCAAGCCCGGGGACCCGGACTACGAGGAGCGCTACGCGGAGATCCTGCCGACGATCGAGAAGCGCATCGAGGCCGACCGCGAGAAGGTGCTGGCCGCCGGCGGCCTGTACATCGTGGGCACCGAGCGCCACGAGTCGCGCCGGATCGACAACCAGCTGCGCGGCCGCTCAGGCCGCCAGGGCGACCCCGGGGAGTCGCGGTTCTTCCTCTCCGCCGAGGACGACCTGGTGCGCCTGTTCGCCGGCGACCGGATCTACAAGATCCTCGATCGCCTCGGGTCCGTCGACAAGGACGGCCACGAGGAGCCGATCGAGGCGGGCATGCTCTCCAAGCAGATCGAGAAGGCCCAGAAGAAGGTCGAGGAGCAGAACTACCTCATCCGCAAGCGCGTGCTCGAGTACGACGACGTCATGAACGAGCAGCGCCGGATCGTCTACAAGTACCGCGACGAGGTCCTCGAGGGCAAGGACATGGGCGAGCCGGCGCGCGAGGAGCTCGGTGCCGTCATCTCGCGGATCGTCGGCGACCACACGCCCGGCGACTTCATCGAAGACTGGGACCTGTCCGGCCTCGGCACGGCGCTCGACGACATCTTCCCCGAGAAGCTCGATCTGGGTGAGCTCACACCCGAGCAGACCGACCGCGAGCTGCTCATCCGCACGTTGCACGACGACGCGGTCAAGCTCTACGACCAGCGCGAGGAGGAGCTCGGCGAGGAGCTGATGCGCGCGCTCGAGCGCTACCTGCTGCTGCAGATCATCGACCAGCGCTGGCGCGAGCACCTCTACGACATGGACTATCTGCGCGAGGGCATCCACCTGCGCGGCTTCGCCCAGATCGAGCCGATCGTGGCTTACAAGAACGAGGCGTTCACGCTCTTCGAGGACCTGATGAACACGATCTGGTCGGACTTCGCGCGCATGATCTTCAACGTCGAGGTCGAGGTGGAGGGCACCGAGGCGCCTGAGCAGCGCTACGAGCCGGGCGGGACGTCGACGGCGGCGGGCCGGGTCTCGTACTCGGGCGGCGGCGCCGACACGCCGACCGCGCTCGCGGAGGCGCGCGCGGGCGGTGGCGTCGACGACGACGAGGAGTACGAGGCGCCCGAGCCGGTGCAGCAGCGCGTCCTGTCAGAGGACGAGCAGATCGGGCGCAACGACCCCTGCTGGTGCGGGTCGGGCAAGAAGTTCAAGCGCTGCCACGGCCAGTAGCGCGCACGCCGGTCCTGCTCGAGTGGGCCGCCCACAGACGTTGCCCCTGAAACCCCGGGCGCCGATCACCGCCAGGCGGCGTCCTCGCATCTCGGAATACGCCCGGTATTCCTCCGATGCTCTTCCTTGCCTGGCAGCGCCGGCATCCCGGGGGTTGCGGGCACAACGTTCCCGGACGACCCACTAACGGCGTGGCCATGCGGGCGCTCGTCAATCTGTCTGTGCGGTCGGAGGACGTTGCGCCGCCAAGCGCGGCCGCCGCGCCCTTCCATCGGGCGCTCGACGGCTATGCGGCGACGCCGCTGCGTGCGCTGTCGCCGACCGTTGCGCTGAAGGACGAGTCCGCGCGGCTGGGTCTGCCGGCGTTCAAGGTGCTCGGGGCGTCGTGGGCGGTGGAGCGCGCGCTGCGCGAAGCGTCCGGCGTCCACACCCTCGTCACCGCGAGCACGGGCAACCACGGGCGCGCGGTCGCGTGGAGCGCGGCCCGCCGCGGCCTCGCCTGCCGGGTCTTTCTCCCGTCGCGGTCGGTCGCGGCGCGGCGCGACGCGATCGCGGGGGAGGGCGCCGAGCTCGTCGTCGTCGAGGGCGTGTATGAGGACGCGGTGGCGGCGGCGCGGTCGGCCGGAGAGGCCGAGGGCGTCATGGAGATCGCCGACGTGGGGTCGTCGGGGCCGGCCGGGTGGGTGATCGATGGGTACGCGACGCTGTTCGCCGAGGTGGCGGATTCGGGCCGTGAGTTCGACGTGGTCTTCGTGCCGGTCGGAGTGGGGGCCCTCGCGGCGGCTGCGGCACGGTTCGCCGCGACCACGACCCACCCGCCCATGAAGGTGATCGGGGTCGAGCCGGTGACCGCTGCGTGCCTGACCGCCTCGCTGGCGGCGGGGGAGCCCACCGTGACCCCGAGCGCCGGCACCACGATGGCGGGGCTGGACTGCGCGGAGGTCTCGCCGGCGGCCTGGCCGTCGCTGCGCGACGGCGTCCACGGCATGGTGACCGTGAGGGACGCGGAGGCGCACGCGGCGATGCGCGAGCTCGCTGCAGCGGGGCTTCAGATCGGCGACTCGGGCGCGTCCACGCTCGCGGCGCTGCGCGCGCTTGCGTCCGAGGATGAGGGCTGCGCCGAGCTGCGGCAGGCCGTCGGCCTCGGTCCTGAGAGCCGCGTGCTGCTCATCGGCACCGAGGGAGCGACGGACCCCGAGGGTTACCGGCAGCGCGTCCCCGTCAACCAGCCGTAGTCTCGCCGTCGATCTCCTTGCGAAACGCGTCGGAGCTGTAGACGCTCGCGCCCGCCGCGCGGGCCTGGTCGGCGAGCGCGTGGTCGGACGTCACGACGCGAACCGAGCTCGGGTCGGCCTCGGCGCGGATGCGGCGCACGATCTCGTCGTCGCCGGAGTTGGCCTTCGGCCGCGGCGCGTGGGTGACCTCGATGACCGACGAGCTGATGGGCGGTCGCGGCGGCTGCTCGAACACGACGGTGACGTCGTCTCCGTTCTCGGCGACGAAGCGCTCGAGCGCATCCACGAGGCGGATCATCGCCGCGTGCCGGTCGCGCCACCAGCCGTCGGGGCGCGACCCGATGACGTTCATCCCGTCGACGATGTAGCGCACACGCGTCACTGTAGGCCGCGCCGGGTGGAGGGACGGTGTCACCGCCGCGGCGACAAACCCTTGTGCACGTGCCCGGCGATCGCGGCGGCCGTCGCCGGTCGCAGGTCGGCGAACGTCCACGGCTTGCCGTAGCGCGACCGTACGCGCAGCTGCGCGCGCGAGCGGCGCAGGCGCATCGGCCGGTGGTCGGCGCCGGCGGCGTCGCGGTAGAGCAGGAAGCGCACCCGGTGGCCGACGGCATCGTCGAGCAGCCACAGCAAGCGGCGGTCGGTCACCGCCAGGAGCGTGCTCGGGCTCGCCCACGTCGACGTCGGTGTGACGAGCGCGACGTCCTCGTCGGGCTCGAGCACGGACAGAAGCTCGCGGCCCAGGGCGCGGCGCATCGCATCCGGCAGCCAGCCGCCGGCGACGACGCGCTCGGGCGCGGGCGGCTTCGAGGCCAGCGCGCTCGGCCGTTGCGACGCGCGCAGCATCTCGTAGGCGACGTTCAGCTCGGCCATCCGCTCCTCGCTCTCGCGACCGGCGTGATCGGGGTGATGGCGCTTGGCGAGCTCGCGGTAGGCACGCGCCGCCTCGTCGAGCGACGCATCGCTCTCGAGTCCGAGCACCGCGTGCGGATCCATCGCGACATTGTGGCGCGCCAGGTGTGCCGGATTCGAGACGCCTATCCTGGGTGCATGGCCGCAACGTCGACGCCCGAGAGCACCCCGCAGCGCCTCGCGGCGATCCGCGCGCAGATGTCCCTGCTCGCGGACTATCTTTGACCCGGCTGCGCTGGCTGAGCGCGTAGGCGCGCTTGAGGAGCAGATGTCGGCGCCGGGCTTCTGGGATGACCAGGAGGGCGCCGCCAAGGTGAGCGCCGAACACGCGCGCGCCGGCCGCAAGCTCGAGCAGTTCCGGTCGCTCGAGACCGACGTCGACGACCTCGACAGCCTGGCCGAGATGGCCGAGGAGGACGAGGAGATGGCGACCGAGTTCGACGAGCAGCTCGCGTCGATCGAGACTCGCCTGGCGGCGCTCGAGGAGCAGCGCCTCTTCGCCGGCCGCTACGACGCGGGCGACGCGCTCGTCACGGTCAACGCCGGCGCCGGCGGCACGGACGCGCAGGACTGGGCCGAGATGGTCCTGCGCATGGAGATGCGCTGGGCGGAGAAGCGCGGCTTTGGCGTGGAGCTGCTCGAGGCGAGCCCGGGGGAGGAGGCCGGCATCAAGTCGGCGACGTTCCGGGCGAGCGGCGAGAACGCCTACGGCCTGTACGGCGCCGAGAAGGGCGTGCACCGGCTCGTGCGCCTGTCGCCGTTTGACTCGGCCAACCGCCGCCAGACGTCCTTCGCGGGGGTCGAGGTCGCTCCGGTCATCGAGGACTCCGGCGAGGTCGAGATCGACGCCGACGACCTCCAGGTCGATACCTACCGCGCGTCGGGCGCCGGCGGCCAGCACGTCAACAAGACCGACTCCGCCGTGCGCATCACCCACCGCCCGAGCGGCATCGTCGTCCAGTGCCAGAACGAGCGGTCGCAGACGCAGAACCGCGAGACCGCGATGAAGATGCTGCGCTCCAAGCTCGTGGAGCTCGAGGAGCGAAAGCGCCAGGAGGAGCTCGCCAGGGAGAAGGGCGACGCGCAGGACGTGAACTTCGGCTCGCAGATCCGCTCGTATGTCCTCCACCCGTACACGATGGTCAAGGACCACCGCACCGACCACGAGATGGGCGACGCCAACCGCGTGCTCGAGGGCGATCTCGACGGCTTCGTGCGGGCGTACCTGCTCAAGGCCGCTGCCCGGTAGTGCCGGAGCTGCCCGAAGCAGAGCGCGCGAGGCAGACGCTCGAGACCGTGCTCGGACGGCGGATCGCGAGCGTCGACGACAGCGACACGTACGTCTGCCGGCCTCATCAGCCGGGCGAGATCGCCGCGGCGCTCGTCGGCCAGGAGTTCGTCAGCGCGCAGCGGCGCGGCAAGTTCCTCTGGATGGAGACCGCGGACGGGCCGACGCTCGGCCTCCATCTCGGGATGGCCGGGCACATCGCGCTCGAGGGAACCGCCGTCAACCCGCGGTGGGACCGGTTCAAGGTCGAGTTCGAGGACGGGACATGGTTCGCGCTGCGCGACCGGCGCCGGCTCGGGCGCGCGGTGCTCAACCCCGACCACAGCCACGTCGGCACCGACGCGGCGCTCGTCGGCCGCGACGACTTCCGCCGGCTCATCGGCAAGGGGAACGCGCCGGTGAAGGCGCGGCTGCTCGATCAGAAGGCGATCTCGGGCGTGGGCAACCTGCTCGCCGACGAGGCGCTGTGGCGGGCGCGGCTCGCGCCCGGACGCCGGACGGGGTCGCTCACCGACGACGACCTCGACCGGCTGCGCCGCGACCTGCGCCACGCGCTGCGCTCGGCCACGCGCAACGGCGGCGTCCACACCGGAACGTTCGTGAAGGCCCGCGGCGCGGAGGGCGCCTGCCCACGCTGCGCGGGCCCGCTGCACCGCGCGACGATCGGCGGGCGGACCACGTACTGGTGCCCCGACTGCCAGGTGTAGCGTGGCCCGCACGGGGCATAGTGGGGACATGACCGATGACCAGCCCAGCTACACCGTCGTCAATGTCAAAGAGGTCGAGGATATGGCGCCGAGGTTCGGCCTCTCGCCGAACCTCGAATCTCGCTTCGCCCGCAAGCCGCTCGGCCTCGAGCAGTCCGGGCTCAGCTACTTTCGCGTCGCGCCCGGCTTCCGCGCTCCGTTCGGCCATTCGCACGAGACGCAGGAGGAGGTGTACCTCGTCGTCAGCGGAAGTGCCCACGTCAAGCTCGACGAGGACATCGTCGAACTGCACGCCTGGGACGCGGTCCGGATCGCTCCCGGCGTCGCGCGCGGGTTCGAGGCCGGGCCCAACGGGGCGGAGATCGTCGCCTACGGAGCCCCGGACACCGACAACAAGGACGTCGAGATGCTGCAGGACTGGTGGACGGACTGAGCGCCGAGCGGTAGCTCCCCGCGCCGCTCCGGAGTACGGCGAACTACGGGGCTGGTTCAGGAGTTCGCCGTTTCGTTCGGGCCTGCGGTGGGTCAGGGTTGTTGGCGTGACCCCTTCTCCACTGATGGTCTCCGTCGGCTCCTCGTCGGCCGGCTGGCGGCGCTGATCGGGCGGCCGCTGGCGGATGAACGCAGTAACACCGGCATCGCGCACGGCCGCCGTGGATCTCTACTGGATTCCGCTCGGCGCGGGCGGTCACTGCGTCCGCACCAACGGCCGGGTCTTTGAAGCCTTTGCGGCCGCACGTCAGCATCGGCAGCAGTGCGGCCTGTACCACGTCGCCCTGGCCGTCCAGCTGAACGGCGATCGCTACACGATCGAACTTGCGCCCTCGCCGGACGCCGACGGGGCCAGTCGAGGCGTGGTCGGCACGGGCGCCGTGGGGAGCCGCTCCGTGGGCTGGTTGCGCCTGTTTCGCTACGAGGTCCGCTGCTGGAACGGCGGGTCGATCCCGGACCTCGGCGAGGCGGTTGGCGGACCGCGCACGCTCACCACCGATCCGCGGGTCGCCCGCCGGCTGGTGGACCTCGTCACGACCGTCCCCAGACCGGTGTGGGGACGCGACGAGCTGAAGGCGGGCGAGATGTGGAACTCGAACTCCATGATCGCCTGGTTGATCGCCACGGCGGGCCTGCCGACCGACCAGCTCCGGCCGCCGCCGCGTGGTCGCGCCCCAGGGTGGTCTGCGGGTCTCGAAGTGGCTCGGCGCGGCCGTGCCTAGCCGACGATCGGTCGCTCTGGGAGGCGGGGTCGCCGCGGGCGTCGCCGTGTTGCGGGCGCGGTACTTGCGGTGGGGCGCCAGCGAGGAGGAGCTGAGCATGGTTCTGCCCGGCGACGAGATCGTGCCCGCCGCCGGCCTGACGGCCACCCGGGCCGTCACGGTTTCAGTCAACGCCGATGGTGTGTGGCCCTGGATCGCCCAGCTCGGCCAGGGACGCGGCGGGTTCTACAGCTACGACGTGCTCGAAAACCTGCTGGGTTGCGAGATCCACAGCGCGGACCGGATCGTCCCCGAGTGGCAGTCGGTCGCGGTCGGCGACGAGGTCCACCTTCATCCCGACGTCGGCCTGACCGTGGCTTTCGTGCAGCCCGGGCGAGCCCTGGTCCTGCACGGCGGCGTGCCGATCGGGCGCACGCCACCCCCGTATGACTTCACGTGGGCCTTCGTCGTGCGCGTTCAGGCCGATGGGACCACTCGGCTGGTCGTGCGGGAGCGCTACGGGTACTCGCGGCGGTGGGCCGCGTTGCTCGTGGAGCCGATCGAGCTGATCAGCTTCGTCATGAGCCAGCGAATGCTGCGCGGCATCAGAGAGCGCGCGGAGCGAGCAGCACTCGCGCCGTAGCTCCAATCAGGCGGCGACCGGCGCGTCGGCGAGCTTGGCGATCTCGCGCCCGAAGCGCTCGACAGCGTCCCAGTCCGTGTAGTCGTAGTCGTGCGAAGCGTCGGTCGGATGTCCGGACCGGTGCATCATCAGCCGCATGAGCTGGCGGGTGAAGACGTCGTACTCGCGGTACTGCAGGCTGCCCGCGACGCGCTCGCTGCGCCGCGGCGTCCAGCCGGTCTCGGCGCAGAACGCATCGATGCACCGCCGCGTCGCGGCGTGTGACTCCTCGGAGTCCTCGGCTGCCGACAGCGACACCGAGAAGAACACGGAGGGCACCGCGGCCAGCGCTCCGCGGCGGGCGGCGACCCAGTCGACGATCTCCTTCTGGTGGTGCTCCTTGTGCAGCGACGCCCCCACGACGACGAGGTCGTAGCTCAAGGGATAGGTGTCCGCCGCGTTGTGCACATCGCGTGCGTCGACGCTGAGGTCCGCGGCGCGCATGGCATCGGCGATGCGGGCGGCGATCTTGGCGGTGTGTCCGTGGGTGCTCGCGTACACGACGAGGGCGCGCGCCGTCAGGGCACGGTCTGACGCAGGCGTGTTCTCGGTCATACAGACAGCCAACCAGCGTGCGGCCGGTCTGCCATCCGCAGCGAGCGCGGACCGGGCATGTGGATAACCACCGACGCGATCCGACGGTCGCGGTCACGGCCGGCCGACATCCGCAGGACGCCGCAGCACCGGGCGGGTATCCCGCCGCGTGCCACAATGAGCCTGGTCTCCACGGGGATCAGCGCATCCATGGATGACCATCTCGACGAGCACCGGCTGCGCCGCCTGATCGATGTCGGGCGTGGGCTGTTGTCGCAGCTCGATCCGGAGGCGGTCCTCGATCAGGTGCTCGAAACCGCCGCTGAGATCACCGGCGCGCGATATGCCGCGCTCGGGATCCTCGATCCCGGCCGTCGGGAGCTCGAGCGCTTCATCACCCGGGGGATCGACGACGAGACGCACCGCTCGATCGGCGAGCTGCCGCGCGGCCGCGGCATCCTCGGCGTCCTCATCGACAACCCGCAGCCTCTGCGCATTGCCTGCGTCGGCGAGCATCCGAAGTCCTACGGCTTTCCTCCCGGTCACCCGCCGATGTCGAGCTTTCTCGGCGTGCCCGTGGTCGTCCGCGGGCAGGTCTGGGGCAACCTGTACCTCACCGAGAAAGCGGGTGGGGGCGAGTTCGACGCTGCCGACGAAGAGTCGGTCGTGATCCTCGCGGCGTGGGCGGCGATCGCGATCGAGAACGCCCGCCAGGTCGAGGCCGGCTCGGCGCGCCGTGACGAGCTCGAGCAGTCCGCGCGGAGCCTGGAGGCGGCCCACGCGATCGCCGTCGCCGTCGGCGCCGAGATGGAGCTCGAGAAGGTGTTGGAGCTGATCGCCAAGCGCGGTCGGGCGCTCGTTCAGGCCCGCAGCCTCGTCATCTTGCTGCGCGAGGGCGCAGACCTGGTGGTCGCGGCGAGCGCAGGCGTCACCGAGTCGGCGATCGGCGTGCGGGTGCCGATCGATGGTTCGACGACGGGTCAGGTGCTCCAATCGCGCAGGGTGCAGCGCATCTCCGACGTTGCCGCGCAACTGCGCATCTCCGCCGCCCAGCTCGGCGTGCTTGACGCGCGGACGGCGCTGCTCGCGCCCCTCGTCTACCGCGGCCGCGGGCACGGCGTTCTCGCCGCATTCGATCACGGAGCCGATTCGACCGGGTTCACAGCGGACGACGAGATGACGCTCCGTGCGTTCGCCGCCAGCGGAGCAACGGCCGTCGTCCTGGCGCAGGCCATCCAGCACGAGCGGCTGCGCAACTCGCTCGATGCCGCCGAGGCTGAGCGGCGTCGATGGGCGCGCGAGCTTCACGACGAAACGCTGCAAGGGCTCGGCGGCCTGCGGGTCATCCTCTCCGCAGCGCTGCGTCAGGGCGCCGAGGGCGAGGTCGCCGAGCTGCTGCGCGAGGGTGCCGGCCAGGTGGAGCGAGAGATCGAAAACCTGCGCGCGATCATCACGGAGCTTCGCCCTGCGGCGCTCGACGAGCTCGGCCTGGTGCCGGCGATCGAGGCGCTCGCCGAGCGCGTGAGCACGGTGGAGGGACTGACGATCGACTGCGCACTGCATCTGCCACATGACGACAGGCGCCTCGGGCAGGAGCTCGAGACGACCCTCTACCGCTTCGTGCAGGAGGCGCTGACGAACGTCGCCAAGCACGCGCATGCCGAGCAGGTGCGCGTGACGATCGCCAGAGCCGGCGCGACGCTCGAGGTCGAGGTCGCCGACGACGGCCGAGGCTTCGATGCTGGGACGGCGACGCGCGGGTTCGGCCTCGCGGGCATTCGCGAGCGCGTGACGTTGAGCGGCGGCCGGCTCACGATCACGTCCGCCGCGTCGGGCACGACGGTGCGCGCCGTGATCCCCCTGTCAGAGCTCGACGAGACCGTGGTCGATGGCGTATCGCACCAGATCGGCGCGTGACGAGCGGCGCAGCTTCTGCTGGATATGCGCGCGGTGGCTCTCAACCGTTCGGATCGACAGATACAGCTGCTCGGCGATCTCCGCGTTCGTGTGTCCGAGCGCGATCATCCGCAGCACCTCGACCTCGCGTTCGGAGAGATCGTCCGGCGGGCCGTCCGGCTGGGTCGGCTCTGCGGCGATGCGTGCGCCGAGTTGCGGGTTGAGGTAGGTCTCGCCGGCCGCGGCGCGACGCACCGCCTCGACGAGTTCGTCGGCGGCCGCTTCCTTGAGCACGTAGGCCAGCGCTCCCGCGTTGAGCGCCTGGCGGGCGAAGGCGGGCTCGTTCTGCATCGTCAGCACGGCGATCTGTGTTCCCGGGGACGCCTCCAGGATCGTCGAGATCGCGTCCAGGCTCGAGCCGCCGGGCATGTTGAGGTCCAGCACGAGCACGTCGGGCTTGTAGCCGCGGGTGGTGCGGATCGCGGCGCCGACGTCGCCGACGGACGCGACGACTTCGAAGCCCTGCTCGGCGTCGAGCAGCAACTCGAGGCCCCTGCGGACGACGGCGTGATCGTCGGCAAGCACGATCCTGATCGTGGCGGCCTCGGCCGCGGGAGCCTCCATGAAGCTCAGACGATACGTGAGCGGCGGCCGGCCGGCGGGTTTCCCGCGAGCGGGTGGCGGCTTAGCCCGGATGCGCTCGCCGCGACCGCGTCCTAGCGTCCGCAGACATGAGCACCGATGCCATTCAGCCCTACCGCGGCGACTACATCAGGCCCGCGTTTCGCAACGCCTCGGTCGCCGACGTCATGACCCCGGGCATCATCACGTGCGCGCCCGAGACGCCACTCCGAACGGTGGCCGAGCTGATGGCGGCGCGCAGCGTGCACGCCGTCGCCGTCGGAGGGATCGCCGCCAACCATCTCGTCTGGGGCGTCATCGACTCGCTCGATCTCGTTCGCGCGCTGCGCGACCCCGACGGTCAAGGAGACGCCGAGGCGATCAGCCGCCAGCCCGCGTACCCGATCGAGCCCGATGCGCCGCTCAGCGAGGCGGCGCGCGTGATGGACGAGCGCAACGTCGCGCATCTCGTCGTCGTCGACCGCGATCGCCCCGTCGGCGTCATCTCGACGCTCGACATCGCGGGTGCCGCGGCGTGGGGCCGGCTCTAGCCTAGGCCGCGCCTGCCATCCGTATCCGAGCGCCGGGAGCGCCAACGCCGAACCGTACGGCCCTACGATTGCGGCCAGATCAGGCTCGCAGGTCCCCCAACCGCGCCCCGAGGTCATCCAGCGAGCTCGCGATGAACCCGCCCGAGAGCGCGATGAACGCCTCGACCTGGAGGTTGACGGCCATGCCCGGCTCGCCGCTGGTGCGCAGGTCGGTGCGCAGCCCGACGCAGGGCCGCCCGAGCGCCGCCGCGTAGCCGATCTCCACGGCCGTGCCCGAGTCGACCTCCTGGCCGTCGAGGTGGGCGATCAACAGCTGCGCCTCGCGGATCGCCTCGGCGTTGCGCGCGCCGACCTCGAGGCCGAGCTCGTGCTCGCGGCCCTCGGCGCGCGCGGCGGCGAACGCCTCGGGCTCGGTCAGCGTCCACGGGTCGACGGGCTCGACGTACTGGGTGAGGGCCGGGAGGTAGTGCTCGGCGTAATAGGCGCGGCCGGCCTCCGAGAAGCCCAGCGCGCTGGCGATATAGCAACGCGGCCGCGCCCCGCCGGCGAAGAGCGCGCCGAGCTCGGTCTGCATTCGTCCATCCTCCCACGGTGATCCGCATCGGCACGGCGGCGCGCACTCGCTCCTAGCTTCCGCGACCGCGAGCCTTCCATGATCTCCCTCTACCGACGCACAGGCGCCGACCTGCCCTTCGCCGACCCGCGCAGATACCACGGGATCGCGATGGAGGGGTACTTCTGGCGCATCACCCACGTCGCCTCGGGCACCGTGCTGATCGTGCTGGCCGGCGTCAATCGCGACACGGCGGGCGCGACCTGGGGCACCGTTGGCCTCGCCGCTCACCCCGGCGGCTTCTCGCGCTCGCGCGCGGTCGCCGACGCGACCGGGGCGCGCCGCGGGCTCGGTGTCTGGGCGGGCGACGTCGAGACCACGAACCTGCGCGGCGACGGCGAGCGTCTTCGCGTCGATCTCGGTCCGGACGCGCGGCTGGATGTGCGCTTCACCGATCCGGTGCCGTGGCCGCGCGGCGCGTTCGGCGGCATCGGCCCGGCGCAGACGATCCCGGGCCTCAGTCAGTACTGGCATCCCCACCTCCTCGGCGGTCGGGTGACCGGAAGCGCCGAGATCGATGGTCGCGAGATCGACTTGGACGGCGCGACGGTGTACGCGGAGAAAAACTGGGGCCGCGGCGGGTTTCCGCCCGCGTGGTGGTGGGGGCAGTCCCACGGCTTCGAGCGCGACGACGTCTGCGTGGCCTTCGCCGGCGGCCGTGCCGGCCTCGGGCGCGCCCAGGTGCTCGCGACGTCGCTCGTCGTCCGCGTCGGCGACGAGGTCGTCCGCGCCGTGCGGCCGCTGCACCCCATGCGGGTCGAGGTCGGGCCGCGTGGCTGGCGCTTGCGGGCGCGCACCGCGCGACACACGATCGAGCTCGAGGGCAAGGCGAACGGCACCCCGGCGCACGCGCTTCCCGTGCCGATCGCCGCCGAGCGGCGCAACCTCGAGGGCGCGGCGGCGCAGTACCTCGCCTCCGACGTCCGTCTCGCCGTGCGTCGCGGCCGACGCACGCTCTTCAGCGGAACCAGTGCGCTGGCGGGCCTGGAGCGCGGGACGACCTGACGGGTCAGATCGCCGGGGGTTGGCGCAGCGGCACGCGCCGGTCGCGCAGCGATGGCCTATGTTCCCCGCATGGGCGACTACCCGGATGACCTGCGCTACACCGAAGACCACGAATGGGTGCGCGTGCGTGAACGCGGGATGACGCTGGGGATCACCGAGCGCGGACTCGACGAGCTCGGCCCGATCGGCTTCGCCAGCCTCGCCTATCCGGGCGAGCTGATCCTGCCGGGCAAGCTGCTCGCCAGGCTCAGTGCGGACGAGGGCACCGTCACCCTGTCGATGCCGTTCACCGGCATGGTCAGCGAGATCAACCAGTCGCTCAGCGACTCCCCGGCGCTCATCAACAGCGACCCGTACGGTGCGGGGTGGCTCGTGAAGATCGAGGCCGGCGATCCCGCCGCCGTCGAGCAGCTCATGGACGCCGAGGCGTACGCGGCCTTCGTCGGCGCCGCGCAGTCCTGACGGAGCTCAGCGCCTCGGGTCGTCCCCGCGCGGATCGACCCAGTCGGCGGCCAGGCGGCCGTCGTACCGGCGGTCGTTGTAGCGCGGATCGTCCTCCTCATACGCGGGATCGCCGACCGGCTCCGTGTATGCGGGATCGGCGACGGGCTGCCCGTATGCGGGATCGGCGACCGGCTCCGTGTATGCGGGATCGGCGACGGGCTGTCCGTAGCCCGCCACGCTCGGGTCGCGGGGGTACGCCCCGCCACCGCCGCTGACCGCGTCGGCGGCGCGCTGGTCTTCCACCCGCTGCGCCTCGGCCTGCATCGGGGCCGCCACCCGGCGGGCCTCGGCGCGCATGCGCTGTTCGGCCACGACGACGTCGTGCGGATCCGTCGCCTCGGCATGCTCGACGACGGCGGCGGTCATCGGATCGCGGCGCGCATTGCGCCGGGTGTGCCGGTCAAACGGCCGCCGGGCTCCAGCGACGCGGGCGCCGGCCGGCCTGCGCTGCATGACGATGAACGCGATGGCTGCGATCAGGGCGATGATGAGGATTGCGACAAGGATCTCCATGCCCTAGCGCTACCCGCGCCGGCGACGCGCTAAGCCGGCGCGCACTCGGCGCGCTTGACGGCGAGCGTCAGCGGCTCGGCGCCGATGAGCCGCTCGAACGGGCCGACCGCGAGCCACAGCGCTCGCAGTCGAACCGAGGCGAGCTTGTCCGTCGGTTCCACGCGCGCCTCGCTGACGAGCGCGGTGCGCCCGCCGGCATCCTCCTCGACCCAGTGCGCCATCAGCACACGCACGGTGCGCGGGGCGTTCCAGGCGCGGAATTCCTCCGGACCGTGAATCGGCGCGTAGTCGCGCGTCAGCGTCCAGATGCGCCCGCAGAGTCCGGAGATCGACCAGCGCTCGCCCTCGGCCAGCACCGTGAACGGGTCGTCGGCGAAGAGGCCGCCGAACGTCTGGTCGGCGGGAACGCCGGGGATCCGCCAGCGCACGAGCCGCCCGATCGTGAGCGTGTCGCTCAGGCGCACGCTGCGAGCGGCGTCCCACAGCGCGTCTGGCTCCGCTGTCGCGGCGCGGCGGTGGCGCGTGCGGACCTGCGGTCCGGGGATCCACGCGTCGAGATCGGGGATCGTCATGTCAACCAAAGGATTACGTGAGGTGGCGTTCAGGAGATGCTTAGCCGCGGTCACTACTGTCGCCGCGGTGATCGAGAGGCGCTTCACCGCACGCCCGCTGCGCCGCAAGGACGTCTACCCGCAGGCCGTGCTCGACGGACGCATCGCCCGCCGAGGCCCCGGCACGGGCACCGCCGGCGCGACCGCCTCGCGCGTGAGCCGCCTGCTGACAAGCCGGGGCGAGCGCGACGAGGCCGAACTCGAGGCCCGGCTCCACGAGGCCGGCAGCGTGACGCGTCCGAACACCGTCGCGGTCATCTCGCCGAAGGGCGGGGTGGGGAAGACGTCGTGCACGTACCTCATCGGGAGCCTGCTGGCCTCGCGCAAGCGCCTGCGCGTGCTCGCGGTCGACGTGAACCCCGACTTCGGGACGCTCGCCTCCCTCGTACCGGAGGCGGCTCGCTCGCCGCACGACGCCGCCGATCTGTACCAGGCGCTCGAGGATGTCCCCACGAGCGCGGCCGTGCGCTCGTACGTCACGGCGCTGCCGAGCGGGCTGCACATCCTCGCCGCGCCCGAGCGGCCCGAGGTCATGGCCGCGATGACGCCGCAGCGCTACGGCATCCTGCTCGTCTTCCTCGCGCAGTTCTATGACCTGATCCTGCTCGACATGGGCACCGGGGTCGTCGATCCGCTGGCGCGGCTTGGCATCAGCCGCGCCGACCACGTGCTCGTCGTCACCGATCAGGAGTACGCGACCGCCAACCGCGTGCTCGGCGCGCTGCGCCATCTCGACGCGCCCGCCGAGGCCGAGCCGACCGCACCGCTCGAGCGCCTCACGGTCGTACTGAACAAGATGCCGTCCAGCGGCGACCGCGTGTCGGTCCGCGAAGCGTTTCGCAAGGCCGGCGTGCGCCGCCAGGTCGTCGTGCCGCACGACGCGCAGCTGGCGACGATGCTCGACTCGAGCTCGTACGCGCTCGAGGGGCTGCGCCGCGCGACGCGGATGGCCATCCGCGAGATGGGCCTTGTCGTCGCGCAGAGGCTCGTGTGATGCTCCGCGCGTGGCGCGAGCGACCGCGGGTCGCCTTCGCGACGCTCATGGCGGCGGTCGTCATCGTCGGCGGCGCGGGCGCCGCAGGCAGCGTGTTCGCCGGCGGTACCGACCCCGGCGCGCTGGCGGCCGCCCAGCACCGGTCGGGTCGCGCGCAGTCGGCGTCGATGGCGCTCGCCGGCCAGCTGCAGACGGCGCGCAGCGACCTCTCCGCCGCGCGGACCGCAGCCGCCACGCAGCTCACCGCGCAGCGCAAGGCCAACCGCAAGCTCAAGCACGCGCGCCGCGCGGCCAGGCGCGACGCGCGCAAGATCAGGCGCCTGAAGCGCGAGCTGCGCCGCGCCCGGCGAGCCGCCCCGTGAGCGACGAGCTCGCAGCGGTCGTCCGCGCGGCACTGCGCGAGGACGTTGGCGACGGCGACGTCACCGCGCGCGCGACGGTCCCCGAGTCCGCGCGGGCGGTGGCCACGATCACGCAGAAGGCGCCGGGCGTCGTCTTCGGCCTCGAAGCCGCGGAGGCGGCGTTCGCCCAGCTCGACCCCGACGCCACGTTCGAGCGGCTCGGCGAGGAGCGCGTCTGGCGGGAGCCTCCCGCGCCGGTCCTGCGCGTCACCGGCAATGCCCGGGCGTTGCTCGCCGCCGAGCGCACCGCGCTGAACTTTCTCGCGCGGCTATCGGGCGTCGCGACGGCGACCGCGCGCTGCGTGAGCGCGATCGAAGGGACCGGCGCGCGGATTCTCGACACGCGCAAGACGACCCCGGGACTGCGCGCGCTCGAGAAGGCGGCGGTCGCGGCCGGCGGGGGCACGAACCACCGCGCCGGCCTGTACGACATGGTCCTCATCAAGGAGAACCACGCCGCGCTGGCCGGCGGCGTCGGGGCTGCGGTCCGGGCCGCGCGCGCGGTCTCGCCCGACCTGCCGCTCGAGGTGGAGTGCCGCACGCTCGGCGAGGTCGACGAGGCCCTCGCCGCGGGCGCGCCGCGGATCCTGCTCGACAACATGGGGCCGGGCGAGCTGCGGGCCGCGGTCGCCCGGGTCGCCGGGCGCGCAGCGCTCGAGGCGAGCGGCGCGATCACGCTCGACAACCTCCGCGCGCACGCCGAGACGGGCGTCGACTTCGTCTCGCTGGGGGCGATCACCCATTCGGCGCCCGCGCTCGACCTGTCGCTGCTCCTCGAGCCGATCACGTAGCTATTTAGACTGGATGGCCCATGCAACTGCCTATGGCCCCATCCACGCCAGCCGCCGCACCGCTCGAGCTCTACGACGTCGCGGAGCTCGCGGCCGAGGTGCGCGCGCTCGCCCAGGAGCGAGACGCGGTCATCCTCGCCCACAACTACCAGCTGCCGGAGGTCCAGGACGTCGCCGACTACGTGGGCGACTCGCTCGGCCTCTCGCGCCAGGCGGCCGCCGCCGACGCCTCGGTGATCGCCTTCTGCGGCGTGCACTTCATGGCCGAGACCGCGTCGGTCCTGTCGCCGCAGAAGACCGTCCTGATTCCCGATCTCGACGCCGGCTGCTCGCTCGCCGACGCGATCACGCCCGAGCAGCTGGGCGCCTGGCAGGCCAAGCATCCGGGCGCGATCACGGTCATGTACGTCAACACGACCGCCGAGATCAAGGCGATGACGGACTACTGCGTGACGTCCGCGAACGCCGTGTCGGTGGTGCAGCACATCCTCCGTGAGCACGGATCGGACACGGAGATCCTCTTCGGGCCCGACATGTTCCTCGGCGCCTACGTGGAGCGGACCATCGGCCGGTCCCTGCACGTCTGGGACGGCGAGTGCCACGTCCACGCCGGCATCCGCCCGCGCGACATCGCGCAGGTCCGCGCCGAGCATCCGGGCGCGGACTTTCTCATCCATCCCGAGTGCGGCTGCTCGACCTCGGTGATGGAGTACGCCGCGTCCGGCGACATCGACCCCGAGGGCGTTCACATGCTCTCGACGGGCGGCATGCTGCGCTACGCCGACGATGCGCAGCCCGGCCAGACCGCGATCGTCGCGACCGAGATCGGCATGCTGCACCCGCTGCGCGAGGCCGCCCCGGACACGGAGTTCATCGCGGCCAACGAGCGCGCGGCCTGCACGTACATGAAGATGATCACGCTGCCGAAGCTGCGCGACTGCCTGCGCGACGTCGTCTTCGAGGTCAAGGTGCCCGAGGACGTCGCCGAGCGCGCCCGCGTGCCGATCGAGCGCATGGTCGCCATCTCCTAGGCGACAGATCGCGCGGGGCGGCGCGTTCGGCTGCGCCGGGCACGTCGCGGGCAGCACCGCGGTGCTGCGACGCCTCCCCCGCGCGTGCGCTGTCCGTACGCGCTGGCGTGTGGTGTCCACCTGCGCCGCGTCCGGGCGTGATCAGCACAGGTCCCCTGCCGCAGCCGGCGACCTGCGTCGCTCAGCATCGCGCGCCGGCAGGAGGTGTATGTACGTGTGGGTGAGTGCGCTGGTCCTGGTAAGGCCGTCGACGTGCACGGCGAGGCCGATGTAGTCGCGCAGGCTCGATGTCGCGGCGGTCACCTGGGCGCCGGTGTCGCTTCCCCATAGGTATCGTCCATTTGGTCGGCGCGAGAAGGTCTCGATTGCGCAGCCGCGCAGCTCGCCGGCCCGAAAGCGCGCCGTGAAGGTCAGCCGGTTGCGAGTCTGTGCGGGTATGAGGGCGACGGGGCCGCGGATGGTGAGGTGGCCTCGCCCGAGGCCTGCGGCCGTACCGTTGCCCTCCCACGTCCTCGGGCCGGTTCTGGTCAGGTTGGCCCTGAAGTCCAGCGCCACGCCGATCCCGGGTACGGCGTGCTCGGCCCCGGTCGGTTGCAGTGCCTCGGCGGGCGGTGGGCAGCGCGCGCTGAGCGCCTTGGCGCTCGCCGCCCCGCCGATCCGGCGCCAGGGCTTTACGGTGTAGTACCGGCCTGCGCCGCTGCTGATTGTATGGAGGGTGAGCACGTCGCGGTAGCTACTCCAGCGGAAGGTGTACGCGTCGCCGGGTTGGTCGGAGTCAGCGCGTGTCGGGACCGCGCCGCCATCGATGACGGTCCAGCTCATGCCGTTGTGTGCGTCGCGGCGAAGTGCGCCATAGCTCCATGTACAGGCGCGCGGGTTCTGCTGTGTGATCGCGAAGCGATCCCGTGTCAGAACCAGTGTCCAGTCGCCCCAGTTCTGGACGCTCTCGCCGGGCGCGTCGATTCGCGCGAGCTCGTTGCTGGTCGTGCTGAGGCGATAGACGCCGTCCAGGCGGACCGGTAGGTCTGTTCGCTGAGCGCAGCCGGTGCCCAGGAGCGCGACCGCGAACGTGATCGCAGCTGCCGTCCGGGTTCGCGGGGGGATCGTCAGCAGTGAAAGCCGCTCGGTGCGTCGGTGATGAAGCCGCCGTGCAGATGGCTCGGATTGCCTGGCGTGGTGGTGGCGGCGAAGCGTAGTGAATGCCCGACGTAGCGCCGCAGGGCTCGCGACGCGGTCGTGATGACGCCCGGGCCGTTCCATACGAGGTCGTGGCGGGCTCCGGGGGCGATCGCCACCATCACGCATGCGTGCAGCGTGCCGGCCGCGAAATGTGCTTCGAGCCTGATCTTGCGCCGGAAGAGGACGGTTCTGCGCTTCAGGTGTTGTGTGAAGTCCAGCCGGCCGCGACCGAGCTGCTTGGACGTCACGGGGCCCGTCCAGGTGTCGTGATCGGCGGTGAGGTTCGCGTCGACGGCCAGATGGCCGCCGGTTGCATCGGGCACGCGTTGCCGCCGTGGGGCTCCCGGGCATGCGGGGGAGCGCGGGCGCGTGATGTGGCGCTTCAGCGTGTCGGCGGCGGCGATGACGCTGCTGGTAACAGGGTCTTGCTGGAGCTGTTGGTAGACGGGTTCAACCGTCCGCCGTAGCGCGGCCAGGTCGGTGGGCGGGGCCGCGAGGAATTCGAAGCCGTGCGGATGCGCGGCCCCAGAGCTACAGATGACGCCTAGCGCCTGATGCTCGTCGCGCACGAGTCGCTGCGTCGCGGGGGCGAGCGCCACGCGCGCGGCGTTCGTGAGCGCTCGACGTTGCTGTGCGCTGAGGGCGGCGTAGGTCTTGTCGTTAACGACGACCGATGTGACGCGTGGCCAGAACATCACGTTGGAGGTCAGCGTCTCGTCGGCGGTGATCTGATTCGCGCGGTTGGCGACGATCGCGACGAGATCCAGCTCGAGGCCGTTGCGCCTGATGTTGTCGTCTCCGGATCCAGACGGCGGTGCGTTGGTCGTCGTGCCGAGTGCACGGAAGGTGCTTCCTGCCAGCTTGGACGGCTCGATGGCGATGGGTTGGCCGCGGAAGTCAAATGGCCCGAGCATCGGCGTCCCGATGCTGAGGATCGACTGCAGAGGACCGGGCAGGAGGCCGACGCCGACGACACCCAGCGGCTTGACGCCGGCGAGGATCTTGTCGGGCAGATCGCCAGCGAGCACCTTGCGCTGCAGGGCGTAGTTGTCGATCAGAAACGGTGCGAGCAGCCCCTGAAAGCTGTTGACGCCGACTGTGTCGTAGGCGCGCGCCGGAATGCTCGCGAGGTCGACCTTGCGAGCGCGGACGTCGGCGATCGTGGCCTTCTCATAGTCGGCCTGACTGGACCGCCAGTTGTTGCTGACCTTGATGCGCAGTGAGCCATGCGAGAGTCGTTGCACGGCGTTGATCCAGTCGGTCAGATTGGCGCGAGGCTCGTGGCTGGCGATGGTGAGCACCGCCGTCTTGGACTTGATGGCACCGCCCGCTCGCCCGCTTGATCCGCCGAAGCAGCCGCTGGCGGTGAGCCCGAGCAGCGCCGCCGAGCTCACCAAGGCGACGTGATGTCGGCTCATGCGGGCCACGATATGCGCTGGACCACGGCGTTTGGGAATCAGTTGGGTCGCTCGCTTGCGCGTGTAGGGGGCGGCCCTGATGTCAACTGGGGATATTCCGGTATCGGGTGGGGCCGGTGTCGCGTAGGGTCCTGCGTGTCAGCTCGCCGGTTCGGTTGGCGAGAGGAGCCCTCTCGCGCCGGGGCTCACCAATTGCCGGCGCCAACGCGGTCATGAGAGCATGGATGTCCTGGACGCTGCTGATCGTCGATGACCACGTACCGTTCCGCGAGCGGGCGCGAGCGCTGCTGCAGGACGATGGGTTTGAGATCGTCGGCGAGGCCGCTGATGGCCCGGCGGCGCTCGAGGCTGTTCGCCGTTTGCGACCTGAGGTCGTCCTGCTTGACGTGCAGTTGCCCGGCGTCGACGGCTTCGAGGTGGCTGAGCGCCTGGTCGCGGGACGCGATCCGCCTGCGGTTGTGTTGATCTCCAGTCGTGGCGCGGATGCCTACCGTCGGCGGCTCGCGCGGAGTCCGGCGCGCGGGTTCATCGCCAAGGCGGAGCTGTCGGGGGACTTCCTGTCCTCGTTGCTCGCCTGAGCCCCGATCGCGTCATGTCTGAGGCGATGGGTGATCTGATCGTGGGGCTCGTGCTGTGTGGCGGCGGCGCAGTGATGTGGTTTCGCCGGGCGAACGGGGGCTGCGCGGCGCTGTTGGCATTGACCGGGGCGGCGTGGCTGGCCGGCGGATTCTCAGACGCGTTGTTGTTCGTGCATCGTGGGCCGCTCGTGCATCTCGTGCTCGCCTATCCGAGTGGTCGGGTGCGCTCACGCGCCGCCCGGATCGTGGTCGCGGCCGCGTACGTCGATGGGTTCTTCCCGCACGTCGCCCGCGAGCCCTGGTTGACCGTTGCGCTGATCGTCGCGTTCCTGCTCGCGGTCGGCGCGGAGTACCGGACTGCTCGCGGTGTCGAGCGGCACGCGCGAGCGACTGCGGCGGTGCTGGCGCTGGCGATCGGCGGGGCGCTGGCGTTTGCGGCGATCGTCCGCGCCACCGGCGCCGGCGCAGATGCGCCGGCGGTGTGGGCGTATGACGTCGCCGTCGTCGTCACGGCGGTGGGCCTGACGGCGGATCTGGTGTGGGGTCGCTGGACCGGCGCGGCCGTGACGGGCCTGCTGGTCGATCTCGGCGATCGCCGAGAGCCCGAGGCGTTGCGGGCGGCACTGGCGCGCGCGCTCGGCGATCCCGGGCTGCGCGTCGCCTACCACATCAACGAAGCCGAGGACTGGGTTGACGAGATCGGCCGGCGTATCGACCTGCAAGACGCCGGGGACGACGGCCGCGACATCACGCACGTGATGGACGCGGACGTTGCGGTTGCTGCGCTGGTTCACGACCGTGCCGCACTCGCCGATGGCGATCTGAAGGCGTCGGTCGCGGCCGCTGTGCGCCTCGCGGTCGCGAGCGCTGCGATGCAAGTCGAGATCGTCTCGCGCGTGCGCGACGTCGACGCCTCGCGCCGGCGCCTCGTCGAGGCGGGCGACGCCGAGCGCCGCCAGCTCGGCGACGAGCTGCGCGGCGGCGTCGAGCGTCGGCTGGATGACGTCACCCGTCAGCTCGAGGCGCTCGCCGGCGATCACGACGGCGACGCGGGGTTGGCGTTGCGTCGACTGTCGTCTGAGCTCGGCGATGCCCACCGAGATCTGCAGCGGTTCGCGCAGGGCATCCACCCGCGCACGCTCGTCGAGCGCGGTCTTGGCCCCGCTCTGGCGGAGCTCGCCGCCCAGGCGGCGGTGCCCGTGTCGCTCGCCGTCTCGCCGGACCGCTTTCCCGCGTCTCACGAGGCGGCCGTGTTCTTCGTGTGTTCGGAAGGGTTGTCAAACGTCGCCAAGCACGCGGCAGCGGACCGTGTCTCGATCGCCGTCTCGAGGACTGAAGCGCGGCTCGTGGTTCGCGTCGACGACGATGGCGGCGGTGGCGCGGATCTCGGCCGTGGTTCTGGCCTGCGAGGCTTGGCCGACCGCGTTCAGGCGCTCGGCGGCACGCTACGCGTCGACGCCCCGCCTGGGGGCGGCACCCGGCTTCAAGCCGAGTTGCCGCTTCCCGTGGATGAGTGTGCGGTGTCTGAGACGATCGCGTCGTGACGTCGCGCTCACTCAGTGCCGGACCGTGGCGCGCTGTCCTGGCGCTCGTGACCTACGGCGCGTTGTCGGCCGTGACGGTGGCCATCGCACGCAGCGATCCGCAGTTCGCTCTGGCTGGTGGTGCGGCCGGTGGGCTGGCGGCACAGTGCGCCGTGGGGGTCCTGCTGATCGTCGCGGCACTCGCGGCGTCACGGTACGGTCGCGGCACAGGTCGGTTTCCGACATTGCTCATCCTGGCGGCGCTGGCCTGGCCGTTGAGTCAGTGGGCCACACCGGCGGCGGGCCCGGCGTTCACGCCCGGTCTCCTGCTGGGCGTGGCCTGGCCGCCACTGCTCGCCGCCGCGGCGCTGCGCGGCCCCGACGAGCGTCGGATGGGTCGGGCGGGCGTACTCGTGCTCGTGATCGCGTTCACGACCAGCTTCGGTGTCCTGGGCGTCGGCGCGTCGACTGTCTTCGACGCGCGCGCGCAGGGGTGCCTGCAGTGCCCGCCCAACCACCTGCTCGTCGCGGGCGATCCGGCTGCCTGGCTTCACACCAGCCAGATCGGCCTGGCTCTCAGCGCCGTATGGACAGCAGGGTTTGCCGTGCTTGCCGTGGCTCGCGTGGTGCACGCATCGCCGGCGCGCCGCCGGCTGATCGCTCCTGTCCTGGGCTCGACCGCTGCGGCCGTGGTGTTGTTCGGCGCCGACGCCGTACACGGCGCCGACCGGGGTTTTCTGTCCAACGACCCGACCGACCGTACGCTGTGGGGGGGCGAGATGATCTCGCTTGTGCTCACGGCCGGCGCTGTCGCCTGGGGCCGGGTGCGGACCCGACGCACCCGATCGCAGCTCGCCCGGCTCGTGGTCGACCTTGGCGCATCACCGACACCCGGCGGGCTGCGCGACCGCCTCGCCGCGACGCTCGGTGACCCGCGCTTGGAACTCGTCTACGGCGCGGACCGCAGCGACGGCCCAGGCTGGATCGACGCCGAAGGTCTGCCTGCCACGCCGTCTTCCGAGCCTGGCCGCGAGATCACGCCGATCATGGCCGGCGGACGCGCGGTCGCGGCACTCGGGCATCGTCGCGGACTGCTCGACGACCCGGCGATGACCGACGAGATCGCCGTCGTCTCGCGACTGGCGCTCGAGCACGAGCGGCTCCACGCCTCGCGCCGAGCCCAACTGCGGGAGCTGCGCACATCGCGCGCCCGCATCGTCGCGACCGCTGACGCCGAGCGCCGCCGGCTCGAGCGCGACCTGCACGACGGCGCCCAGCAGCGCCTCGTGACGCTGGCCATCGGCGTGCGCCTGGCGCGCCGCTCATACGCCTCCGCCGACAGCGCCCTGGACGGCGCGCTCGCCGGCGCCGAGCGCGAGCTCCAGCGCGCGGTGGGTGAGCTGCGCGAGATCGCCCACGGGCTGTTCCCGGCGGCGCTTGACGAGGAGGGACTTGCCGCTGCCGTCGAGGTGCTCGCCGAGCACGAGCCGCGACTCCTCGCGAGCAGACTGCCGGACGAGCGTTGCGCCGCGTCGGTGGAATCGGCCGCGTACTTCCTCGTCTGCGAGGCACTGCGACAGAGCTCCGCGGGAGACATCCGTGTGGACGCCACCACAGCCAGCGGACGGCTGACCGTCAACGTGCGCGCAGCCTCGTTCAGCGAGATCCCGGTTCGAGTCCAGGATCGCATCGGCGCCGTCGGCGGCACCATCGTCTCCGACGCCAACGTCGTGCACGCGGAGTTCCCGTGCGCCTCGTGATCGCCGACGACGAGATGCTCCTGCGCGAGGGGCTGGCCCGACTGCTCCAGGACGCCGGCTTTGAGATCGCTGGTCGCTGCGGCGACGCGACGACCCTGCTGCGGATGGTCCAAGCGCGGTTACCCGACGTCGCGATCATCGATATTCGCATGCCGCCCAACGACCGCGACGACGGGCTGCTCGCCGCCCAGCAGATCCGCCGCGAACACCCCGGTATCGGTGTGCTCGTGCTCTCACACCATCTCGACTCGCGCTACGCGATGCGCCTGCTGGAGGACGTCCCCGAACGCGCCGGCTACCTGCTCAAAGAACGCGTCTCGGATATCGCCGTGCTCGCCGACGCGCTACGCCGCATCGACGAGGGCGAGTGCGTCATCGACCCGACGATCGTGACCCGCCTGGTCGCGCGCAAACGCGAGCGGGGACCGCTGAAGGACCTCAGTGGCCGGGAGCGCGAAGTGCTCGCACTTGTCGCCGAAGGACACTCAAACGGCGCTATCGGCGAGAAGCTGTTCTTGTCGCGCAAGACCGTCGAGGCGCACATCTCCAAGATCTTCGCCAAGCTCGCGCTCGGCGAATCACCCGACCACCACCGCCGCGTCCTCGCCGTTCTCGCCTTTCTGCGCTCGACCTGAAGGCCACCGGCCTACAGCGGATCGGCGCGAACGATGTGAGGTTCGTGCGAGCCGCGGCCGCGTCGCGCGCTGCGCCCGGTGGGACGCCGTCTGCACTCGGAACGTCTCCCGTCCGCAGATCAGAAGACTGGGGACAGCCCTGATCCGGGCGAGGGGCGTTCCCGTGTCGCGCCCCTCTGCCGCCTCGTAGCGTCGTCGCATCACTACCGCCAGCAAGAGGAGCGACGCGATGACCATTGCATTCCCAGAGCGCCGGCACGCGTCGGCCGCGACAGCCGGGTCGACGGTCCGGCCCCGCCACGTCGCCAGGCTATACGTGCCGGTGATGGCAGCAGCGCTCATCATGGCGCCGCTGGGAGCGGCAGGCGCCGAGGCGAAAGAACCGCTCACCGCCGTCGCCTGCGGTCAGATGCTCACGCACAGCGTCCGGGTCGCCAACGACCTCACCAACTGCCCCGGCGACGGGCTCGTGATCGGCGCCGATGCGATCACCGTCGACCTCAACGGGCACACGATCGACGGCGACGTCACGAAGTTGGAGGAGTGCAACGTCCCGCCTTTCGGGACGGCGGGTGTCAATACGGGTGGCCGCAATGGCCTGACGATCAAGAACGGGGTCGTGCAGCAGTTCGGAAACGGTGTCGCCACCGGCGTGTTCGCCAATTCAGCTCAGGCCGGCATGACCGACAGCAAGCTGCGCAACCTCACCTTGCGCGACAACCGCTTCGGCGGGATCGCGCTCGCCGGTGACACGGAGCGCACCGACAACAACCGGATCGAGCACAACGTCATCGCCGACAACGGGTGCGGTGCGGGGATCGAGCTGCACGAGGCGCACGCAAACCACGTCGCCGACAACCGCGTATCCGGTAACGCGACCGGGATCCTTGTCTGCTGCACCGGCTCAGACCACAACGCGGTCGAGAACAACGCGATCGTCGCCAATCAGTTCGAGGGCATCAACGTCGCGTTCGGCAGCGACGATGTGATCGAGCACAACGTCGTCTCGCGCAACGGCGACGGGGGCATCAACGTGTGCTGCGGGGAGGGCGATCAGCATCACGTGATCGCGTACAACGAGGTGTCCGGGAACTTCATCGGGATCGTCCTGGACCACGCCGACGCCAATCGCGTCACCCACAACCACGTCACCGGCAACGGCGACGACATCGGGGTCCTCGGCAATCACAACACGATCAGCGACAACCGGATCTCCGATGCCGTCGGCTGTCCGGCCTCGGACCCGGACTGCGGCCTGCCCGGCTTGGGCATCGGGGTCGACGGTGGTACCGGCAACCTGATCGCAGGCAATGCGGTCCGCCGCACGCTGGGTGACGGGATCGGCATCGCGATCGTCGCCGACCTGCCGGCCGTCGACAACGTCGTGCGCGACAACCGTGTGCGCGACGCGAGCGCCGACGGGTTCTCGGTGGCCCCGGTCGGCGACCCGTCCGTCATCGGGACCGTGCTCGAGCGCAACGTCGCGATCGGCTCCGGCGACGACGGCTTTGACATCCGCAGCGCGGCCACGACGCTGACGGCGAACCTCGCCGTGCGCAACGGCGATCTCGGCATCGACGCCGTGCCTGGCGTGACCGACGGCGGTGACAACAGGGCCTACCTCAACGGCAACCCTGCGCAGTGCATCGGAGTCGCCTGCTCGTGAACACGCGGCGTGCCGGCGGCTCGGGCCGCCGGCA
>JAWVGM010000042.1:0-8327 GCA_033855075.1 Solirubrobacteraceae bacterium
CCGACCAGGCTGGCCGCCTCCTCGCGCTTGGGCGCGAGGGCGACGAACCACAGGGCGGCCATGAGGCCGGCCACAGCAAGGATTCCGAGAACGAGTCGGTCGCGCGTTTTCATCCTGAGACCTTTGCTGGCGTCGAGGGAGTCGTGGCCGTGCCGGACCCGGCCGGCGTTGCGGCTGATGTGGAGTCGGCCGGGCTCGCCGGAGCCGACGAGGCAACCTGTCCGGTGGAGTCGACGGTGGCCTTCGGCGAGCCCGGAACCGCGAAGCTGATGGCGATCGTGAAGACGGGATCGGTCGATTTGTTGGCCGGGCAATCGTCGTTGGCGATTGCGTCGGGCTTCACCGACGACTTGAGCTCGACGGAGCGGACTCCGTCGACGGCGCGCAGGCGCGCCATGAGGCGCGCGACGTCGCCCTGGCTCTTCGTGCAGCCAGTCATCTCGAAGCGTGGCGCGGGAGCGGCGCTGGTCGTCGGGCCCGGCGCGGCGGGGGTAGCGCCAGATGAGCCGTTGATGCCGGTCAGCCACACATCGCCGGGGACGACGCGTGCGACCTCGCGCAGGCCATGGGCCCAGTCAAAGCGCGTGCTCGACAGCGAGGCGACGGTCGCCTTGCGGCTTTGGGCCAGCGCGGCGAACTGCTCGTAGGGCGCCAACCGCTCGGCGCGCGCGGTGGCGGCCTGCGCCTGCGCGTTGGCCGTCTTGAGGTCGGAGGTGCGCTTGTCGATCTGGTGATTCGCGATCGTCCACAGGGAGACGAAGACGACGAGCCCGGCCAGCGCCGCGAGGACGAGGTAGGTCCCGGATGACGACGACGGGGTCGCACGCCACGAGCGATCCGCACGCGCCGAATCGCCCGGCATCAGGTTTACGGCTCTCATGCCGACACCTCCGCAATCGCCAGGCCGGCCGCAACGGTCATTCCGGCAAGCTCTGATGGCTTGGCCACGTTGTCTGCGGCCGTGACGCTGCGCGTCTCGACCGGCATGCCGAGCTCGGCCGCGAGCGCGTCGGCGAAGCCGGGCACGGCGACAGCCGCGCCGGTGAGGATGGCGCGCTCGACCTCAGCGCCGGAGACGGCCTGCGTCTGGTGAAACTCGAGCGACGCACGAACCTCCGACGCGAGCCGTCGGGTGCCATCGACCAGGACGGTGCGGGCGTCGGCGACAATCGCGGGATCGCCATCGACCTCGGCGAGGTGACTCTCGAAGCCGACGTGGCGCAGCCACATGCGAGCGTGCTCGAGCGTCAGCGAGCGGCGCTCGGCGAGCTCGATCGCCATGCCCTCGAGGCCGGCCCCGGTCACGCGGGTGAAGAGGCAGATCCCATCGACGACGACGGCGAGGTTCGCCAGCCCGCCGACGGACAGGTACAGGGCCGAGTCGGGGCGACCGCCGCCGAGCACGCGGATCATGGCGAAGGCTGAGAGATCCACCCCGCGCGGCTTGAGCCCGGCGCCGGTCGCGGCAGCGACGACGGCTTCGACCATCTCCTTGCGCGCGGCGATCAGGACGACGCGCTGGCGCGGGCCGTTGGCCGTGTCGACGATCCCGGTGGGCTCGTAGTCGAGCACCGCGGACTCCATCGGCATCGGCAGCTCATCGGCGGCGACCTGACGCACGGCGGCGTCGATCTGCGCGGGGTCGGTCACCGGCGGAACGTCGACCGTGCGGACGACGATCTTCGCGTTGGCGATCCCGATGCGCACCTCGCGCCCGAGACCCTTGTGGTCGCTCCAAAGCTGCTTGAGCGCTGTCGAGACGGCCTCGATGTCGACGACCTCGCCGTCGCGGACGACGCCGACCGACAGGTCGGCCGAAGCGACGCGCTGGAGACAAACGTTGCCGTTGACCGAGACTTCAGCGGCGACAACCCGGCCGGGCTCGATATCGAGTCCGACGACCGTGCTGCGACCTCGAGGGCCGGTCGACCTGCGTTGGGGCTTGCGAAGAGTGAGAGCCATGATCGAGGCCGTCATCGGCGGCTGTCGGGGGCGCCTGAACGAACGGCGATCCGAACCCTCCAAACGTCCACCGGGGCTCAACGCCCCGCGAAACGCCGGCTCAGAAGGTAGTCAGATACGCGTCGACGAGCGGGCCGCCGGCCAGCACGGCGAGCAGCCCGCCGAACGCGAGAAACGGCCCGAACGGAACCTTCGTCTTGCGCCCGCTGGCGACACCCACCCGGCGCATGATGAACAGCCCCACGCACACGCCCGCGATGAGCGCGCCGAAGACCGCGACGGCGACCCCGCGCCCGAGGAACAGGCCAAGGACGGCGGCGAGCTTGACGTCGCCGAAGCCCATCCCGCCTGGCTTGAGGTACCACGCGACGAAGAAGAAGCCGCCCGCGGCGGCGGCCGCGACGACGCGCTCGAGCTCGCCGCCGGGATCAAGTGCCGTCCCCAGGACGAGGCCGAGCACGGCGGCGGGCGCCGTCAGCCGGTCGGGCAGGGTCTGCGTGTCCAGGTCGATGAGCGTGAGCGGAACGAGGAACGCGACGAGCACGATCCCGAGCACCATGCGCGTGACGTCGTCGACGTGGACCGCGACGATCGCCGCGAACGCCACCGCGGTGAGCACCTCGACGACCGGATAGCGCGCGGAGATGCCCTCGCCGCAGTCGCGGCAGCGCCCGCGCAGCAGCAGCCAGGAGACGACCGGCAGGTTGTCGTAGAGCCGCACCGGGTGATCGCAGCTCGGGCAGTGCGACCCCGGCGTCGCGAGCGACTCGCGGCGGGGCACGCGGTAGGCCACGACGTTCAGGAACGAACCGATGATCGCACCGAACAGCGCGGCGGGAAGCAGGGCGACGGGCATGGACACGTTCCTCGCAGTCTGCCGCGAGCGTCAGTTCGGCGGCAGCTCGCGCCAGGTGTTCTGCACGAGGCCGGTCGTGCCGAACGTGGCCAGGGAGTTGAAGGCGTTGTCGTCGTACGTGATCGTCGCGGTGTTACCGCTGGCCTGGCCGACGACGAGGTGGCCCGGGCCGTCGATCGCGACGCCGCCGATCACGTTGGAGTTCGCGCCGAGCCCCAGCACCGTGCCCGATGAGTTCTGCTCGTTGCCGAGATAGAGGATCGCGTAGTAGGTCCCCTTGAGCTCGGTCTGGTTCGTGGCGCCCAGGGTGCCGCGCGGCATGATGACGATCCCGGGGTCGGTGGCGGAGTTGTACACCCCGGCGTTGGAGTCGCCGCAGTCCGTCGCCGGCGACACGTCGATGAAGACCACGGTGCCGGTGTAGGTCGGGGGACACGACGTGTAGTAGGTGCCCGCACTCTGGGCGGCGAGCTTGAAGCGCGCGATCTGGGTGGCGGTCATCGCCGACGGGTAGCTCGAGTCATGGACGATCGTCGCGGGCAGCACCTGGTTCTTGCCCGGGTCGTAGTCCGTGCAGCTCGCGCCCGTCGAGGTGCAGCGCACGACGACCTGCGAGCCGGTCGAGTCGATGATCGTCTTGTTGCCCTGGTTGCTCGTCTCGAAGCTCCCGGCCACGACGCCGTTGCGCGGGAACGCCTCGGCGAACACCTCGCGCTTGAGCAGCGCGACGAGGTTGCGCGGCCTGCCGCGCACGACCCCGCGCGCCTGGACCCACAGCTGGCGATCGCCGTTGGCGTCCCACTTGCACGGCCCGGGGCAGGTGTACGCCACGCCCTTGGCGTTCGTGCCGCCCTGCGTGAGGTCCGCGCCACTGGAGACGAACGCGACCGAGAGGTCCGGGTTGCCGGCGGTCGCGGGCTTGCCGTTGTCGCGGATCTTCGTCACCCACGTGACGTTCGCCAGGTCGTCGGCGTTGGCGAAGTTCGCCGTGGCGGGCGACCCGTTCGCGGCCGCCAGCGTGCCCGGCGTCGGGCAGAACTGCTGCAGCGCGGGGGTGGCCTGCACGATCTCGGTGCAGCTCGCCGGCATGCTCGTCCCCTGGGCCGTGGTGCCGGGCCACTTCTGTGAGAGGGCGAAGCCCTGGCTGAAGAGCACGCCCTCGGTGAGGTTCAGCGACGATTCGCGCTCGCGCTGCTGGCGGGTGTGCTGCTGGCCCGCGTCGACGAACGCGAACGACGCCAGGGCGATGGTCACCATGACCGACATCAGGATGATCGCCGTGATGAGCACCCAGCCGTCGTCGTTATGCAGATCGTTGCTCGTCACGGTGTCCTCGGTTCAGGGAATGGGCACGGAGATCGTCGGCGAGATGCCGTAGGTGCCATAGCGATCGCCCGGATCGCAGACGACGAGCCCGATGTTCTTGCTCGATCCGTCCGCCGCAGGGAAGGTGTAGCTGAGCGTGACGCTCTCGCCGATGAAGCCGGCTGCGCCCCACAACGTGCGCACGGGTCCGGTGCCCGTGACCGTCGGATTCGCGCAGTCGATCGACGCGACCGCAGGCATCGCCTGCTTGAACCAGTAGTAGTTCAGCGTGCGTCCCTCGTAGTCGGTCGAGCCCGAGCCGTTGAGCACCACGGTGCGCGGGGACCCCGCCTTCGGCGTGGCGACGAAGCTGGCCACCGGGCTCTGGTTCTGGTTGCGCAGGTACACGCCGCTCACGACGCGCATCTCGGCGGCGCCGGCGTTGGGCTTCGTGTCGACGATCACCTGCGCCGTGATGTTCACGATCTGGTCGTAGAGCGACGGGCTCGAGGCGCAGGTCGTCCCGGTCGTGCAGGAGTACGAGAAGGCGGGACGGTCCTGTCCGGCCATGCGGTTCGTCACGTAGTCGGCGACGACGGTCGCCTTCGTCCACTTGGTGGCGTCTGAGACGGCGACGGGCCCTGGACAGCCCGTTCTCATCGCAGCGCTCACGGGGGATGCGGCGGCGCTCACAAGCGACTGCTCGGCCATCCACAGCCGGCCGCGTGAGGCCGAAGCTGGGGCGGTCGTGTTGTCGAGGCAGTACCGCACCCAGGTGCGGTTCGGATCCGAGGTCTGGAAGATCAGGTCGTACGAGCCGACCGTGTCGATCACCGGCGTGTTGTTCAGGCGCTTGGCGAGGTTGCGCAGCTGGCGGGACTGCTGGTCAAGGCTGTTGCGCGCGACCTCGACCGCATCCAGGCGCGCCTCGTTGTCGTGCTGGGACTGGTAGGCCCGGTTGAACGTCAGCAGCGTCGCCGACAAGAGCACGATCGAGATCGTCATGACGACGAGCAGCTCGATGAGCGTGAAGCCGGCCTCGTCGCGGCGCCTCATGGCGTCCAGGTCACCGGCCCGATCGGGTCAGATTCGTTGTAGTTGCTGTCGACGGCCGTCACGGAGTAGTCGTGGGCCGTTGAGCCTGGGGTGCTGTCGACGAAGGCTGTGGCGGATCCGAGCGCCGTGTCGAGCCGGTCGTTGTTGCTGGAGCTGAAGCGCGTCCCGTCGCGGTAGATGCGGTAGAAGGCGACGCTGCCGGTAGCCGGGGCGTTCCAGGTCAGCCGCGGCACGTTGTTGATCGTCGAGACGGTGAGCGGGCCCTGCGGCGGGGCGGGGCGTGCGCCGGGCGAACCGACGGTGAGGATGCGAGTGTCGCCCTCGCGGGGGTTGCCGTTCGTGTCGTTGTCGAGCGCGACGATGTAGTACGTCTGCACGCCGGGCTTCGGGCTGAAGTCGGCGCAGTTGCGCGTCGTGCGCGAGAGCATCCCGGACCCGGAGCCCGGGCACACCAGCTGGTCGTTGCCGTTGACCAGCCCGTCGACGCCGGCCCAGTAGACCCGGTAGCCGACGATATCGCGCTCGCGGTTGAGCGCCCAGTCGAAGTCGACCCAGTCGTTGAGGCGCGTGTCGTGGCCCCCGGCGAAACCGGTCGGCGCGTACGGCACGCGGCGATTGAGCAGGATGTCCGCGCGCTTGGCCTCGCCCGCGATGTCACGGTCGTCGAAGGCCTGGCCACTGATCGTGTACAGCCCGTCGAGCACCTCGGTGCCGCTGCCCACCGTGCCGATGTTCCAGGCCGTCGTGAAGCTCGTCGTGCCGGCGACGTCGCCCTTGCTGACGCCGTCATCGATCTCCCAATGCAGGCTCACGGCGGGGGTCGTCGTCCAGACCACGTTCGCGACCGTCGCGTCGCTGGCGCTGATCGTCTGCGTGAGCGGCGTGATCGTCAGGATCCGCGGCCCAAGGCCGCCGGTGGGGTTGACGATCAGCGTCGTCTGCTTCAGCGACCGAGGCGAGCCCCGGTCCTGCCAGCTGAGCGTGAACGTCACGCGGCGAAAGTCGTCACCGTTGGAGTCGGTCCCCGCGGTGTTGGCGTTGCAGGCGTTCGTCGGCGGGGACGCGGCGTAGCCGTCGGACGGGTCGTCGAAGGCGCACGTCGTGGCGGTGACCGTGTAGGTCACGCCGCGGCGGGAGATGGTCCATGGCGACCCCGAGCCCAGGCCTCGCGCCTGGAGACGCGAGGCCACGATGGTGAGGTCGTCGTAGTCGAGGCTGCGGGCGGTCTCGACGAGCTCGCGGGCGAGGTTCGTCCCGGCGACACGCTTGTTGCTCGCAGCCGTTTGCTGCAGCGCCCCGGTGAACATGCTCAGGACGCCGAGCACCCCCACGATGAGCACGAACGACGCGACCATCACCTCGATGATCGTGAAGCCGTCGTTGCCGTCCGTCGCGCGTCCACCCTGAGTGGCGATCTGCTGCCGCATCACGCGGCCTATCGGCTGTGCGCGGGGCGGACTTGACGAAGCGCCCGCGCCTGTGGACAGGGCGCTCACCGGAGCTCTAGAACGTGCCGAGGTACTGCTGCACGAGCTCGTGACCGACGAGGATCGCGACGACGCCGCCGAACGCGAGAAACGGCCCGAACGGGATCGGCGTGCGCCGGCCCGCGGCCATGCCCTTGCGCAGGATCACGGCGACCCCGACGACCGTTCCGGTGATGAGCGCGACGAAGAACGCGGGCGCGACCGCGGCGCCGAGGAACAGGCCGAGCACGCCGACGAGCTTCGCGTCGCCCATGCCCATGCCGTCGGGCCGGATGAGCGACGGCAGCGCGAGCACCGCACACGCGGCCGCGCCGGCGATGAGCCGCTCGATCTCGCCGGACGGATCGAGCGCGCTGCCGAGCACGATCGCGACGACCGCCGCGGGCCCGGTCAGGCGGTTGGGGATGATCTTGTGGTCGAGGTCGATGAGCGCGATCGGCACGAGGAACGCGACAAGCACGATCCCGAGCACGAGCTGCGCCGTGTCGTGCAGGTGCACGAGCGCGACGGCGCCGAACAGGAGGGCCGTCATCGCCTCGACGAGCGGGTAGCGCTTGGCGATCGGCTCCTTGCAGGCGCGGCAGTGGCCGCCGAGCAGCAGCCACGACAGGACGGGGACGTTGTCCCACGGTCTGACGGGCGCGTCGCAGGACGGGCAGTGCGATCCCGGCGTCGCGAGCGACTCGCGACGCGGCAGGCGATAGGCGACGACGTTCAGGAACGATCCGATGAGCAATCCGAACGTGACTGCGGGAAACAGGGCGGTGGGCATGGACCGCGTATCGGCAGCCGGCGCGGCGAGGCGAACGCAGGTGCGACGGCTCGACGAATGGTCGAAGCCGGCTACCAGGTGCCGCCGGAGCCGCAGCCGCCCTTGTCCGGCACGGTGCAGCTGCGCACGAACTCGGAGCCGACGCGATCGATGGTGAAGACCGTGTTGCTCTTCGACGTCTGCGAAACCGTGTAGGTGCTTCCGTCGGGCGTGACGACGACGGTGACGCCGGTTGCGACCTTGCTCTCGGCGTCGGGACAGCCGAGGTACTGCTCGGCGTTGCGGAAGCAGGACTCCATCTGCGAGACGGCGTTGCGGACGTCGGACTTCGCCGTGGCGTCGCGGGCCTTGTCGGCCTGGCCGAGGAACGTGGGCAGGGCGATCGCCGCGAGGATCCCGATGATCAGCACCACCACGAGCAGTTCGATCAGCGTGAAGCCGCGCTCGTCCATTTCACGGGTTTCGGCATGACGGGGAACCCTGGCGCAGGGTTACGCGCCGGTGGCGGACGAGTGTCCTAGAACGACAAAAGGGGCGGGCCGAAGCCCGCCCCTCATGTCAGGCGTCGTTCCTGTTACCAGGTGCTGGCGTTGCAGCCACCGCTGCCGGTGCACGAGCGGGTGTACGAGTTGCCGGCGTGCAGAATGGTGAACGTGTTGCCGGACTTCGAGGTCGAGGTGACCGAGTAGCCCGTGGTGCTCTGGCCGGAGATCACGGTGCCGGTCGGCGCCGTGTAGTCCGCAGCCTTCGGGCAGCCGACGTACGTCTCGGCGTCCGTGAAGCAGGACTCCATCTGGGACACGGCGTTACGAGCGTCCGACTTCGCCGATGAGTCCTGCGCCTTGGCGCGCTGACCGAGGAACGTCGGCAGGGCGATCGCGGCGAGGAT